>CAMZEN010000032.1 GCA_947305775.1 uncultured Verrucomicrobiota bacterium | reverse complement strand
CCAGAAAGGACGGCCCGGAATGTTAGGCCCGTCAATCAGCCACCCAGTTATGATATAATTCCTTTACTGTTAAACACGCATAAGATCATCCATTCTGCGACAATGACGACTAGGAGAAAATTCATTGCGGGAGCTCTTGGCACATCTGCCGCCGCTGCAGTTCTCGGTACGGCTGGCGGTGCGGCGTTTCTGCACACTCCCCAATTCGGAAGAAAGCCTTCAAAAGAGCGACTTGCTCGGATAATGGCCTCTCCGAACTGGCAATGCAATGCATTCTGCAACATCGAGCCATTGATATCCCCTGCAATAAGGAAGCGCGAAAACCGCCTTAAGCTATGGTGGCGATTCCTTCTAGCCGACAAGTCGGCGCTCGCGCCCACGGAACCGCTTAAGACAGACCGCTCCGGAATTGCGCGGTGGAAAGACGACGAAACTGCGGATTTTGTCTCATGGCTTGGACACTCAAGCGTTTTCATGCGCCTTGGCGGAAAGAACATCCTGATCGACCCGGTGTTCAGTCCCTATGCCTCGCCAGTCCCCTTCATCAACCGCTCGTTCCCGTACGAACAGGACTGGACTGCAGAGGATTTCCCCGAAATAGACATACTAGCGATCTCCCACGACCACTGGGACCACCTCGACTTTCCAACGATAAAGGCACTCCTGCCGAAAGTAAAGCGAGCTATCTGCCCCCTGGGCGTCGGCGAATACCTCGAACAATGGGGCCTGGCCCCCGAACTTGTAAGCGAGGGCGACTGGTGGGATAAGATCGACCTGGACGGCATAGCCATCACCATTACGCCGTCGCGACACTTCTCGGGCAGGTTCTCAAGGCGAAACCAGACGCTTTGGGGCGGTTTCGTATTCGAGCATGGTTCGCGGCGAATCTACTTCAGCGGCGACGGCGGGTGGGGACGCCACTTCGCAGAGATCGCACGACGTGTCGGCCCCATGGACATCGCCTTCATTGAGAATGGACAGTACAACGTTACGTGGCCTTCGGTTCACATGCACCCGCAAGAATCGGCGTTGGCGGCTAAGATCCTAGGCGCCAAGGCGGCGATTCCCATCCACAACGGACGGTTCACCCTATCAGACCATACATGGGACGAACCAGCCCGACTGTTCGCGGCGGAATGCGAAAAAATCGGCGTCAGGCTTCTGCGGCCAAAGCTAGGCGAGACGATCGACTATTCCCACTCTATCGTGGCCGGCGGCTTCGAAGAGATGTCGTAGACAACTCGGTTGATGCCGCGCACCTCATTGATGATGCGGTTCGACATCTTCGCAAGAACATCATATGGAATGCGAGTCCAGTCCGCAGTCATCGCGTCTATCGAGTTGACGCTCCTTATTGCGCATGTGTACTCATAGGTGCGCTGATCGCCCATGACGCCCACACTCTTAACGGGCAAGAGCACCGCAAACGTCTGCCAGATCGTCTTGTAGTCCGGGAGCTTCCTTATCTCCTCCTGAACACGCAGGTCGGCAAGCTGAAGGAGCTCGACTTTCTCCTTGGTGACCTCGCCGAGAATGCGCACGCCTAGACCCGGCCCTGGGAATGGCTGCCTATCAAGAAGCTCGTCCGCCATGCCCATCACACGCCCGACGGCGCGAACCTCGTCCTTGAAGAGCTCCTTCAGCGGCTCGACAAGCTCGAACTTGAGGTCTGGCGGCAGTCCTCCTACGTTGTGATGGCTCTTGATGGTCTGGGAGGGTCCCTTCACCGGAGACTTGCTCTCGATGACGTCAGGATAGATCGTGCCCTGCGCCAAATAGCGACAGTCCTTGAAGCGCCGAGCCTCCTCGGCAAATACGTCTATGAACAGGCGTCCTATCGTCTTTCGCTTGGCTTCAGGGTCGTCCACGCCCTTTAGCGCGGCATAGAAACGATCCGCAGCGCGAACAACAGTCAAGTCGAGTCCGAGGTTCTTCTTGAACATCTCTTCGACCTGCTCAGCCTCGCGATAGCGAAGAAGCCCGTTGTCGACAAAAATGCAGTGGAGGCGCCGACCTATGGCCTTGTTCAAGAGGACTGCGACAACTGAAGAATCCACGCCTCCAGAGAGTCCGAGAACAACCTCGTCATCACCTATCACCTCTCGCATGCGTTCGACGGTGTCCTCAACCCATGTCGTGAGCTTCCAGTCCCGCGTGGCTCCGCATACGCGAAAGACGAAGTTTGCAAGGATTTCTGTGCCGTACTGCGTATGCACAACCTCAGGATGGAACTGGAGAGCGTAGAATCGCTTGTCGTTGTCGTACATCGCGGCAAATGGACATGTAGCGGAGACGGCGCCACGCTCGAAGCTCGCCGGTATCGCCTCTACTCTGTCGCCATGACTCATCCAGACGGTTATGGTGGACGGAATTCCATAGAAGAGCGGATTACCGGGCATCACCTCTATCGGCATCTTGCCGTACTCGCGCTCTACGCCAGGAACGACCTTACCGCCAAGTTTATGGCTCATCAGCTGCATGCCGTAGCATATGCCTAGGACAGGCATGCCCATCTCAAAGATAGCCGGGTCCACGGTCGGCGCACCTTCGGCAAAGACGCTGTTTGGTCCACCTGAAAGAATGATGCCAACGGGAGGGTTCTTCCTCAGTTCGTCGGCTGTCGTTTTGCAGCTAACGATTTCCGAGTATACCTCCATCTCGCGTATGCGCCGCGCGATGAGCTGCGTATACTGAGATCCGTAGTCAAGGATTGCTACCCACTGTTTCATGATTTCCTCCCAAGAAGTCTCTTTGCTATTTCTGCGAGAGCCGTCGTGTCGCCTTTGAGTTCGCCAAGCGCGGCGATGGCGGCAGCTGTGGCATCTTTGGCTCGGCCTTCGGTTTCCTCGGGGCCGAATGGCGAGTCGCCGTCAAGAATGTCATCCTCGTACTGGAAGGCCAATCCGAGGTTGAGGGCGAATCGCCTCAGCGCCGCAATATCGGTCTCGCTGCCGCCTCCCGCATACCCGCCCATAACGGCTGCCGCGATGAAAAGGTCGGCGGTCTTGTGCTCATAAACAAAGTCGACCAGATCCTTGGGCAAGGGTGCGAGGCCGCTCGCGACAGTCTCTCTCTTTATGTCCTCCACCTGTCCTGCGACCACACCTACGCCCTTCTCGCCGAGCGCAGCCACAACCGATGCGGCATTCCTGCGCGACTTTGCAGCAACAAGGAAAGCCAGGGCCTGCAACGCATCGCCCACCAGAATTGCATTCGCCTCGCCGTATTTCGTCCATACGGTGGGTTTGCCTCGCCGCTCAGTGTCGTTGTCCATCGCAGGAAGGTCGTCATGCACAAGAGTGTAGTTGTGCAAAAGCTCTATCGCCGCCGCAGGATAGCGTGCGTCCTCCGCCTTTCCGCCGACTGCGACCGCGCTCGCAAGACAAATCAGAGGGCGTATTCGTTTGCCGCCGGTGCCGACTGCGTAGCGCATCGCCTCGCTCAACTCCGCAGGGCGCTCACCCGCCTTAGGCAAAACCTCATCAAGGGTGCTTTCGACAATCTCCCTGTAGCCGTCCATGACGTCAGCCCCCTATTCGCACCCTTCTGCCTTCTATGCGGTAGTCGCCTGAAGCGATTATGCCTAGAGCCTCCGGGTATGCGATATGCTCCTGAACCTGTATTCTAGCATGGAGGGTTTCAGGGGTATCATCCTCAAGTATAGGCACCGCCTTCTGGACTATGATAGGGCCTGAGTCCGTTCCTGCATCAACAAAGTGTACGGTGACTCCGGCAACCTTGCACCCGTAATCCAGCGCCTGTTTCCAGCTGTGGATGCCTGGAAACGCCGGGAGAAGCGCCGGGTGGATGTTCAAGACGCGGTCTGGGAAAGCAGCAAGGAGCTTGGGTTTCACGATGCGCATGAAGCCTGCAAGGACAACGGTGTCTACGCCTGCGGATTTGAGGATATCTATGCAACGATCCTCGGCGGGGCCCTCGAGCTTGGTCTTCCACGGTGCGCAGTCGAGATACTCGCAACGGATGTTGTGACGCTTGGCCCTATCGAGTATTTTCGCTTCGGGAACGTCCGCGAGCACTATTCTTATGTCGGCGTCGAGCTTGTCCGCCGCGATTGCGTCGACGATTGACTGCATGTTCGAGCCGGCGCCCGAACCCAATACTCCAAGGTGTAGCTTTGCCATGCACGATATTATACCAAAAAGAGAATGTGCGGCGGAGCCGCACATTCTCTTTCGGTCTGTCCAACCTGTCGTTGGTCGACTTACTTGTAGCCGATCTTCTTGAGGCGCGCAACACAGTCGGCCTTCGCCTCCTTGGAGAGCGAGACGTTGGGAAGCCTGACGCCACCCATGTCGAGGCCCCAAACGGCCATCATGGCCTTGCCGCCGGCAACGCCGCCGTACTGCACAAGAATGTCGACGATGTCGCAAACCTTCTTCATGCCGGCCTTGACCTTGGCGAGATCGCCCTTCTTTACGGCATCCCAGATCTTGTAGTAGACGCCAGCGGAGTAGTTGTAGGTCGAGCCGATCGCGGACTGCGCACCGAGTGCGACGGCGCCGGCGAACCACTCGTCGATACCCCAGGTGATGTCATACTTGCCGCCAAGGCACTTGATGCAGCGCTGGTACATGTAGAGATCCGGATAGTTGAACTTGATGCCGGCGAGGTTCTTGATCTTGCCGTCGGCGGCGAGGAGGAACTTCTCCATATCGAAGTTCACGCCGCTCATGCCGGTGTGGTAGTAGTAGAACGGAAGCTTCGTCGAGGTCTTGAGGGCCTCCTGGAGATATGCGACGAGTGCGTCGATCGACCCGGGCTTGAAGAAGTTGGGCGGAACGATCGAGGTCGCGTCCATGCCGCACTTGACGGCGTAGGCTCCAAGCTCCTGAACGTCGGGGAGCGCGAGTGCGCCGATGTGTGCGATAAGATAAAGCTTGCCCTTGGCGGCCTTGACCCAAGCATCAAAGACGGCCTCGCGCTCGGCGATCGAGCAGCAGATGCCCTCTCCGGTCGTGCCGGAGATGTAGACGCCCGTCACCTTCTGCTTGATCAGCGTCTCGGCCTGCTTCTGGACGAGAGCGATGTTCACGCTGCCGTCGGGGTTGAACGGCGTATGGGCCGCCGCGATGAGTCCCTGGAGTTTCTTCATTTGGTTTTCCTTTTTTGGGGTTGTTGGTGAAATGACTTAGTCGTACTCAATCCACTTCTCGCGCTCGCGACACTTGGCGAGGAATTCCTTCGTAGTCGTCCACACTACAGGCGAGAGCAGAATGAGCGCGATGAGGTTCGGGAAGGCCATGAGCCCGTTGAACACGTCGGCAAGCCCCCACACAACGGAGACCGTGAGATACGGACCGACGGCGACCACAAGAATGTAGAGGAATCGGTACGTCATGATGACACCCTTCTTCTTGCCGACAAGATACTCGAGGCAGCGCTCGGCGTAGTAGTCCCAGCCGAGGATTGTCGTAAACGCGAAGAATCCGAGCGAAACCATGATGAAGAGCTTTGCCGTATAACTGGAGTTCGGCAGGAATGAAAGCCCTCTTGAGAAGGCTTCGATGGTGATGTTCGCGCCCTCGAGCCCAAGTTCGGGCCGCCAAGTCTCGGCAAGGACGATCGTTATGCCGGTCATGAGGCAGATGATAATGGTGAAGAACGTTCCCATCATGCAGACCAGACCCTGCCGCGCAGGTTCCTTGGTCCTTGCGGCCGCGGCTGCGATCGGCGCGGAGCCCAACCCCGCCTCTGTCGCGAAGATGCTGCGCGCGATACCCATCTGCATTGCAACGAAGATAGAACCTACCGCGCCGCCCGTCGCGGCGGCGGGGTTGAACGCCGAACGGACTATCGTCTGCATCGCCCACAGTATCTGCGAAAGGTTGCCGAGGATGATGAAAATACACATCACCAGATAGGTCACGGCCATGAACGGAACTATGAAGGTGGAGACCGTGGCGATTCTCTGCAGCCCGCCGATCAGCACCATTGCCGTGGCCAGGGTGACAACCGCACCGGCCACCACCGTGCTGACGGAGTATGTCGACCCGAAGAGATGCAGACCAGTTGACATGTCGTTGGGATCGAACCCTGAATCGAAGAAGAGCTGCACCGCCGAGGTTATGCCGTGGATCTGCGTGATCGTGCCGATGCCGAACAGCGCCGCCAGCGTGCCGAAGATCGCGAACATGACGGCGAGGGGCTTCCACTTCCTTCCCAGACCCTTCTCGATGTAGTAGAAGGGCCCGCCAAGAACCTTGCCTTCCTTGTCCACGTCGCGGTACTTGACGGCGAGGAGACCCTCTGCGTACTTTGTGCCCATGCCGAAGAACGCCGCCACCATCATCCAGAAGAGGGCGCCGGGGCCGCCCATGCCGATAGCCGTGGCGACGCCGACAATGCTGCCCGTTCCGATCGTTGCGGAGAGCGCCGTGCAGAGCGCGCCGAACGCCGACACCTCGCCTGTCGCCTCCTCCCCTTTCTCGGTGCGCACCATGTAATGGAACGCGCGTTTGAGGTGGAAGAGGTGCTCCATTCTCAGAAACGACGTGACGAGCACGCCGGTCACAAGGACAGTCAGTATGAGGGGTCTGCCCCACACGTAGCTGTCGATGGTGTCGACCAGCGAGGACAGCTTCACGAGCCATCCGGACGATGCCTCAGCTGCAGCAGCCGCAATCATAGCGTTCATGGTGCGCCTTTCTGTTGTGCGTTACTTCTTCTGGAGCGTCTTGAGCGTAAGCCCGGTCAGGTCACGTCCCTTCTCGCGGAAGATGATCGAGCAGACGTATGCGACAAGCACGCAGACCACGAGGCCGATTCCGCCCAGGAGGAACGGATGGAACTTGAGGCCGAACACATCGCAGTGGAGTATCTCGCAGCTGAAGCAGACGAAGTAGTTCGCCGCAAGGCCGCAGACCGCGGCCACGCCCTTGATGCGCGGCATGAAGACACCCATGAAGAAGAGACCCGTAAGGCCAGCCGTGAGCATCGCGATGTACTTGTTGAAGTTGTCGAAGAGCGCCGAGGACTCCATGCGCGCGAGCGTCAGCGCGGCCAAGATGCCGATGATGCCCACAACGTACGTGCACACCTGGCCGCAGCGAATCTGCGCCTTGCCGGGAATGTCGGGCTTGAAACGCTTGACGAAGTCGGTGACGACAGCGGTCGATGCCGAGGAGAGGTTCGCGGAAAGCGTCGATATCGTCGCAGCGAACACTGCCGCGATGACGAGGCCCGCGAGCCACGGCGGCATCTCAGTCGCCATGAAGATCGGAAGCACCGAGTCGCCCTTGGGCATCGTGACGTCCATCGCCTCCGGATGGGTGTGATAGAACGCGAAGAGGGCCATACCGATTCCGTAGAACACGACCTGAGCGAACACGCTCATGCATCCGTTGAACCACAGCGAACGCTTGGTGGCGTTCTCATCGGGCGTCGCGATATAGCGCTGGATGACGCACTGGTCGCTCGTGTAGCTGGAAAGGTTGGAGATCAAACCCTGAACAGCGACAACCCAGAAGACGGGCTGCGTCAGGATGAAGCGGAAGTCCCACATCGTGTTCTTCTCGTAGGCGTTGGCCACACTCCAGAAGGTCGAGAAGTGCTCGCCGGGGGCGCCGGTCTTCATGATGAGCAGGACAAGCACCGACACCGCGCCGCCCATAAGGACGATACCCTGCACGAAGTCGCTCCAGATGACGGCCTCGAGGCCACCAAGCGAGCAGTAGATCATCGTGAGGACGCCGCAGATCAGGATGCAAGCATCGATCGAAACGCCGGTCACGGCATTGAGCGCGATGGCGGGGAGCAACGTCACGACGGCGACGCGGCAGACCATGAATACTACGAACGCAGCCGAGCCGAAGAGCCTGACGCCGAGGTTGAAGCGCTTCTCCAGATATTCATAGGCCGAGGTTATGCCGAGGCGGCAGAAGAACGGCAGATAGTAGTAGATGGCCACCGGCGCCATGCCGATGATGAAGAATGCCATCACAAAGTAGCGCCAGTCCTGCAGGTAGGCCTGGGTCGGAATAGCGATGAAGGTGATGGACGAGAGCATCGTCGCGAAGATGGACATTCCGGCGACATACCACGGTATGCGGTTGCCTCCGCGGAAGTAGTCGTTCTCGTCCTTCTTCTTGAAGATGAAGAAGCATGCCATGCCGACCATGAGAAGCGCGTACACGCCGACGACGGCCCACGCCGTCGCACCGAACTTGCCGGTCTTCCTGAAGCTCGCAACGGAAACGGCGTTGGTCCTGAGGGCGGGGGCCTTCTCGCCGCCCGCTATTATGAGCGTGTACTGCTCGGGAGTCTTGCCGGGCCTTATGCCGACGGCCGCGCCACAGCGCGGAATGTCTCCCTCGGCAAGCTCGCCATACTCGCACCATGCGTCCGTCACGCAGTTGTACGCAAACACTTTACGCTGCCAGCCAAGCTTGACCGGATCGGCCTCGGTGGAGCCGTTGACTGCGCGGGCAATCCAACCCGATTCGCCAAAGCCGCCAATGAGGAGTATATGCTGGTGTCCACTCGGCAGGAACGCCGCGCCAATAGAGGTCGTGCCGTCAGGCAGGGGCGCGAGGGTTTTGATCTCGCCGGACGATATCACAAGTGCGTAGCCATCCTTGAGCGGCACTCTGGTCGTGACATCGTAGCCTCCGTACATTACGAGACGCTTCTCCTTCTGGTCGCCGTTCTGTACGGCCATGACCATCTGCGAACGCTCTGCGCCGGGAAGCTCCGCAACCAACTTCCACTCGCCTCCGGCAAGCGGAAGCGCGAACACATTCTTACCGGTTAAGACGTAAATTCTGTCGCCATCGCACGCGGCGGCCCCCATCATTGCGGGCTTGGGCAGATCGGGCAGAGGCTCGATTCCCGAACCGGTCAGGATGTAGGCGTCGGAATAGACGTTCGCCCCGTCGTAACCGCCTGCACAAAACACACCGCGCGGAGTCTCGCACGTCATACCTTCGCCGACGATGTGAGGCAGCGAATCACCCTTCGTCCATGCACCATCGGCAGAACGGTAATAGACGTCGGCAAAACAAGTCTTCTCGCGCACACCGTCCGCGCCTGCCACAAAATCGGTTCCGCCGGCCACGACGAAACGTCCATCCGGCAGGAAGCCCGCAAACGGTCTAGCGACACTCGCCGGCATCGTCTCCAACGGTTTCCACTCCACACTTACAGGAGTGGCAAATAACTGGGTCGCCGCGCAAAGCGCAACAGCAAGTAGACTAGTCTTCATATTTTTAGGCCTTTCAAAATAGCAGATCGACTCACCTGGCCAAGAACTCGCGAGGCTCAAGCGTGCAGAAGCGAATCGTCGCATATCCAGCACCCTCGAACAGGACGCCAAGCTTTCCGTTGCCGAGCACCGTTATGTCGGAATACGCCGCACCGGCAGGCTCGACGCAAACGCCTTCGTTCCAAGTCGCACCGTCATCCCAGCTCGTGCGCAGGAAAAGGTTGCGGCGACCGTTGGCGTTGCAGTTCGAGAACAGCAGCACATACTCGGGGAGTCCATCCTTCAGAGCCTTGCCGGGCTTCGCGCAAACAAGCGGGTAGCGCATGATCTGCGCATTGCACTGAGGGTCGAAAAGCGTGGCGTCGTAGCGCGACTCCCACGTCTCGCCGCGATCCTTTGAAACATGTATCTGACGCCCACCGCCGCGCCAACGCGAGTTGATCATCCACGAGCCGTCCGAAAGCTCGACGACCTTGCACTCGTCGCCGCACTTCGCAGGCTTGCCGAACGCCTTCCAAGTCTTGCCGTGGTCGGACGAGCCGAAGATGGCATTGCCGTCGTTGACGTGGACGATCGTGTGCAACAACGTGCCGTCCTTGGTCTGGATGCCCGAACCTGACGTTATGAAGATGAAGCCACCCTCGCCCTGCGTCTTGCCGAATGGCCAATCGGGGAAAGCAATGTCCTTCGAGATGTCGCGCGGCTCGGACCACGTCTTGCCGTTGTCGGACGACTCCTGCACATAGAACATGAATATGCCGTGGTGATTCTTGGATTCCCACACGTTGTAGAACAGGAATATCTTCTTCGTCTCAGAATCAACAATGAACGACGGATCGGAACCAGCCCAATGCCCTTCGTCGTTCCAGGGCCACGTCCAGGTGTTTTCGGGGTCGCTCCAGGTTTCGCCGCCATCGGTGGAGCGACGGCACGAAATGTTTATGGGCTGCGACGTGTTGAGATCGCCACCGTGGTTCTTGCGCGCGTCGCACACGGCCAACAGATCGCCGTTCGGCGCAGTGCACAGCGCGGGTATCCGATACACGGCTACACCACCATCACCGTTTTTCCAAAGCGTCGTCTGTTCGCTGACAGCAAACGCACCACACGAAGCCGTCGCGAGGACGACTGCCAAAAAGAGTCTACCCATTTAAACCTCCTATTTGTTTTGTGTGTATATTATCTCAAAAATAATTTCGATTGTCCAGTTCCAATTGAAGATCAGAGTTTGGTATAATTGTGGCCATGGAAGTAAAAATAGAGGAGTCGTGGAAGAAGGTCTTGTCAGGCGAGTTCGAAAGCGAATACTTCGCCAAGCTGGCGGGATTCGTCAGGAAAGCCTACAGGACAGGCGTAGTGTACCCGCCGGCGAAGTTCATCTTCGAGGCGTTCAACCGAACGCCATTCGATAAGGTGAAGGTCGTCGTGATCGGCCAGGACCCATACCACAATCCGCGCCAGGCGCACGGACTCTGCTTCTCGGTGCAGCAGGGCGTTGAACTGCCGCCTTCTCTCGTGAACATATACAAGGAACTTGAAAGCGAATACGGAACGCCTTTCCTTGGGCGCGGCGGAGATCTATCACGCTGGGCCGATCAGGGCGTGCTGCTCCTGAACGCGACCCTTACGGTATCTGGCGGCGCGAACATGGCGGGGTCGCACCAGGGCAAAGGATGGGAAACCTTCACCGATGCCGTGATTCGCGAGCTCTCGACAAGGCGCGACCGCCTCGTCTACCTTTTATGGGGATCTTACGCGCAGCGCAAGGCGGCATATGTCGACAGAGCGAAGAACCTCGTTCTCGAATGCGCCCATCCGTCTCCGCTTTCGGCGCACCGCGGTTTCTTCGGATGCGGCCATTTCAGAAAGTGCAACAAATACCTCGCGGCGAATGGTCTGACGCCGATTCAGTGGTAGTCCACTTCTATACGAGGTAGCGGTTTCCCAAGCGTGGCTTGCGCGGACAAGCGGACTATTTGAGTACGCCGTCGGCGAGGGTAAGCACGCGGTCGCAGATTGCAGCGGCCTCGGGAGAATGCGTCACCATCACAAGAGCGACGGTCTTGCCGGCGGAAAGGTCGGAAAGTATCTTGAGTATCTCCGCTCCAGTGAGAGCGTCAAGATTGCCGGTCGGCTCATCCGCAAGAACAAGATCGGGATCAGTGACAAGCGCACGCGCCAACGCCACACGCTGCATCTCGCCACCTGAAAGTTCCGCCGGCAGATGATGCATGCGATTTGCAAGACCAACTTTGGTAAGCAACTCCTCAGCGCGCAGACGTGAAGCACCCGGAAGAAGCGCCTTGCCTCTGAACCTCTTCGCCATTGTGGGAAGAAGTACGTTCTCCAGCATCGTCAACTCGGGCATGAGATGATAGCTCTGAAAAACAAAGCCTATGTTCTCAGGACGCGTCACCGTGCCGTAAGTAGGCTTTTCAAGTCCTCCAAGTATGTTCAGCAAAGTGGACTTCCCTGCACCGGAGCGTCCGATGATCGCCACCTTCTCGCCTGGCTGCACGGCTATGTTGACACCTCGCAGAACCTCTATCGGCTTCTGCCCGGGAATGCGAAAACTCTTCCGTATATCTATTGAACCGAGGACTATCATGAGTTCAGCGCCTTTACGGGATCCTTGGACGCAGCCGCAAGCGCGGGAACGAACGACGCGGCGAGTCCGAACACGAAAACAAGCCCGCTGGTCCAGAAAATGTCGGATGCTATAAGCCTGTGGGGAATGCCCTCTAGACCGTATACCGACGCAGGGAACACCTCAAGGCCCATGTGCGCCAGCCACTCAACTATGCCTTGGAGGTTTGCGAGAACAGCCCAGCTCACAAGCAGTCCCAACACGACACCGGTGGCGCATTGTATCATGCCATGAACCATGAACACCGACATTACCTGCCGTTTCGTGAAGCCTAGCGCCTTGAGTAATCCGATTTCGGGAGTCTTCTGTACCGTAAGAACAAGAAGAGTGTTCATGACGCAGAAAACCGCCACAAGGGAGATCAACATCAAGAGCAGGGCCGTCATGTTCTTCTCAACCGCCAGAGCGTTGAATATCTCGCGATCCGCCTCACGCCAGCTTATCTGGCGCAACCTCGGAGCAATTGAGGCAATGGACGCCTCAATCGCACCGAACTTCACCGGATCGGTCGGCCTGTCGGTCTTTACATGCACCGCGAACACTCCACGCTCCATGCCCATCAGGTCCCGCACATTGCCCAATGAGGCTATCGCGTAGCCGGAATCGTACTGGTGCTGGCCCGAAGAGAATATGCCAACCACTTTCCACTTGATCGGCAGATAGACTTCATCCTGCGAAACGAGCGTCTTCGGGGAATACACAACCACCTCGTCGCCTACCCATACGCCAAGCTGACGCGCCGCATGGAAGCCCAGCACGATCGAATCGCCATCCAGCGAGTATGTTCCGGCAACAGGAGCCCCGACTTTGTACGCACGTATGAATTCGTCACCGTCCACGCCAATGAGGACAGGTGCAAGCACCCGCCCCTTTGAAGAAAGCAGCACTCGCGTGTCGATCTCGGGCGTGACGCAAACGACGCCTGGAATCGTCTCCAGCTTCTTCGCCAAATCGTATTCGTCATGCAGGATCTGCCCCGAATATGGGACAAGCGACACATGCGGCTTGAAGTCGAGAATCTTCTCCTCCCATATGTCGCCAAACCCCGTCATTACGCTTCGCACGATTATGACGACCGCGACGCCAAGCATTACGCCGAGCACCGAGACGCAAGTGATGACCGAAGCGACGGATCGCTTCGGCCGCAGGTATTTCAACGCTAGAAATAGAGGGAAATTCATCCTGCCTTAAATATCCACCTCTACATCGACCTGTTTCTTGTTCGCCTTCTTCTTCCCGCCTGAAGACTTACCGGTCTTGCGGGGGTTGAACAAAGGAACCTTGTCTGTGCCGATCTTATAACCCTTATTCCGGTGAGCATCGCCATCCTTGCCGCCACAAAAGCGCTCAACTCTTTCGATGTCTTTCAGTGACATCTTTCGAGTCGAGAAGATCGGGAACACCGGCTGTCCATTGTTCATCTCGTAGGTTTCGCCTTCCTTCTCGATGCAGAGCAGGCCGCTAGTCCATCCGCCGTCTTTTTCGCCTATTACAATCTCAAGTTTTATCTTTTGACCTGGCTTCGCTTCCCACCAATCGCTAGGTGCCATCCAAGTTGTGGACTCGGACGACTTATACTTGCCCAGCAACTTTGTGGCGTCGGCATTAGGCTTCCATCCGGTGCAAAGCCCAGCATTGCCCGGAGACTGGCATGGCCAAATGTACTCGTAAACAACCTTGCCGTTTATGCGAATAAGCATGTAGTCATCATAATAACCCCAGAAGCGGTAGCGAGCCTTTTCAGTAGGCACTATGTCGCCAACATAGTATACGGCATAGCCTAGCGGTTCCATGATGTCCGCCACACCAAATGCCTCAGGGCCCTTGGAGGCCTGCTGCGGCTTGATGAACAACGTACTCATTGCAACGCGCTTCGGCAGCTTTCGAACATGGGAACAGGCTGCATCGGTGAAATTGCCTGAAATGCAGGCCCGGAATCGGTCGGCAAAATCCTTTGTGGTATTGCCGCTGCCACCGTCTTTGCCGTAGCCAAGTTTCTTGCCCTTCGGGTTGCTTGGGTCGAACGCCGTCTTGACATCGATGATCGCACCTATCATTGCTCCCTCCAGGTCCTGGGCCTTGCCGGCCTTGATCTGCGTTCCGAAGCCACCGCCGTCTCCATCACCAAGGCCGCGCAACTTGGGCGAGCCTTTGATGTTGGCCATTGTGACGGGACTCGGCGCGGCCATGACCGTATCGGGTTCACCGCCGGGAGAGGTCGTCTGGGTGGTAACTTCGGTCGTGACGTTGGGGACATCCACCGCCACGTCAACCGTGACGTCGATATCCTGCGTCATGTCGATTTCCTCCGGCTCCTCGGGGGCGTCCTCCTCAAGCGCTTCATCCGTATCCTGGGCGCGGGCTATCTCGATCTCAACGACATTCTTCGACTGTCCGGTCACTGCCGTTATGACGATAAGCGCTATTACGCCAAGCGTCGGCAGCAGTATCGCCAGAAGAGGCGCCGAAAGTCGCTGCAGTTCGACCGTAGCGATCTTGTACTCGCGCGAACTCTTTGGCTTCGAGAGACCGACAAACATGTCGAGAATTCGCTTGAAGAAGCCCTTCTCCTCGAAACGCTCGGCAATCTCCGCCTGATGCTGCTCGAAAATCTCTTCCGCCGTAAGCTGTTCGCTTTCTTCGTATTCTTCGCTCATGACGAAAGCCTCCTTACATTGTGAAGACGCTTACACTGAACAGACCGTTGCCGTAGCAGACGTCCAGAACGTCAACGAGCGCCTTATGCGGCGAATCGACCGTACACTTGATGATGATGGGCGTCTTCGTGGAAGTACGCGCCACCTCCCTCAGGTTCTGGTTGAGTTCGGCCAGCTTGATCGCCCTCTTGTTGTATACGATGGTGCCGTTCGGGCTGCCGCCGAGACCGCGGCCGATATCGATGTTGACCGTGGTATCGGACTCGCTCGTGCTTGAAGACCCGCTTGACGGCGCGGGACGGTTGGCGTTGAGCTTGGAGAACATGTCCTCCTGCTTGATCGTAACAACGAAGAAGATGATCAGCTCGAATACGACGTCGATCATCGGCGTCATGTCGAGCGCGGGATTCTCTTGTGGTTTGCGAGCCATCAGAAACCTCCCCTTCTCTTGATGCGTTCAAGACGCGGACGAGCCGACTGGCCCGGCTTGGATGTCTTGTCCTCGCCAACCGCCACGAACGAAATCTTCCATATTCCGTTCGCAGTGCAGGCGTTCATCACCTGTGCGACGGCGCCGTGGGGGCATTCGAAGTCGGCTCTGATCATGACGGGGAACTCCCCGATCTTGTTGAACCTCTCCTTTACCCTGCGGCCTATTTCGTCAGGCGTGATGTCGCGGTCGCCCATGGATATGCGGGCACGGCCGTCCTTGCGTAGGCCGATGTCGATCTGCATATGTGTGGGCGGCAGTTCCTCCGGGGTCAGCATTATGCCGTGCTGCCCGTCCTCGAGCTCGATCGTCTCATCCTTCTTCTGCGCTTCGGTCAGCGTGACCACGAAGAAGATGATGAGCTCAAACACGACGTCGATCATCGGCGTCATGTCGAGCGCGGGGTTTTCCTGAGCCTTTCTTGCCATTGGCTAAGGTCTCCCTCAGGCGGGCATTTCCTCTACGGCGCCCTCGTCAACGGATACGTTGCGCAGTCCGTTCAGAAGTTCCATCGTCACGGCCGTCATGCGCAGAATGAGGCGGTTGGCCTTGTTTCTGAGCGAGTAGAACACGGTGATCGAAGGAATGGACACGATAAGGCCGCCGGCGGTGGTCCATAGTGCCTGGCCAATCGAGTTTGCCAGAGCCGACGCGTCGCCGGCGCCGCCGGATGCGAGCGCCTGGAACGTAAGAATCATGCCTTGCACCGTTCCGAGAAGGCCGCATGAAGGACCGAGGTTTCCGCAGACCGAAATCCAGTTCAAACGCTGCTGGATCTTCTCCTGCTCGAGGTCGGACGCCGCGGTGACGGCTTCCTGAATAGCCTCGAAGCCCTCCTCTATGTGCTGGAAGGCCGCCATCACGATCGAACTCATAGCGGAAGGATTCTGCTCGCAGACGTGCATCGCCTTTACGACATCGCCCTCGGCCATCGCCGCCTGGACGCCGTCGATGAGCTTCTTGGGCATGAGACGCTCGGGCTTGATCAGAATGGAGCTGTCAATGGAGAAGTAGATTGCGAGCGCGCCATCGCCGAAAAGCACAAACCATAGCAGCGTGCCGACAAGCCCCGAGCCGAACACGATGTCGTAGAAACCTCCGCCAGACTTCTGCGCAGCGGCATTGCTTTCGACCGCATTGCCCTCCGCATCGGTCAGCTCCTGGCCGAACGAGTTCAGCGCCGCCACCGGCGCAACGCATGTGCCGACGAGAACAGCGGCGGCAACGATTGATTTCCTGATCTTGTGCATTGTTGTTTTCCTTGGGTTTGTTTCAGAGTTTTGTGTGGTTCAGATTTTTTATCTGCGAAATTCCGTCTGCATCAGAGCTACTTGGCCTGAGCCCTCAGGCGCTCGGCGCGGCTGGCCTGGCCCAACTTGTCGAAGCAGGCCGCCGCTTTCATGAGAGCCTCCTTGCGCTGGTCGGGGCAGTCGCCGTACATGAGGGCAACGCGCATGTAGCCATCGCGCAACGCCTGCTTTACGGCATCTGGCTTGTCGCCACCTGCGTCAAGTATTATGTCGCCACGCATGACAAGCGCAGCAGCCGACGAAGCGCGGTCGCCCGAGGTCGCGGCCTTGGAAAGATAGCGCTCAAGCAGATCCGTCTTTCCCAGGCGCAGCAGACTGGCCCAGTAGGCCGGGGCAAGGTCGCCGCTCCAAGCGGCCGACTTGTCCTCGTTGATTACGGACTGGCATATATCCAAAGCCTTCTGGGCCTGATTGGCCGATATGTAGGCCAAGGCCAGATAGCGACCGGCTTGTTTGTCCCAGACGAGCATGCGGTAGTCGCTCAATATCTTCGACAGCGTAGCTATAGCCGCAGCACCCTGACCTCCTTCAACCATCGCGACAGCCTTGTCGAATCCTGCCGGCTTGGGTATGTCAAGACCGGTTACGTCGGAAAGAGGAAACTCCATCTGAAGATCGGTCTTCCCCTTTTTGTAGGTCAAAAGATAGGTCTTGGCCCTTGGCTGCCACTTTATGTCGCCAGTCTTGGAGTCCGTCTCGGTCGAGATCGTACCCTGGATAGCCATTAGCTCCGACGCGGCGACTGCCGCGAGAACCGTCATCATTATTTTGCGCATTTTGTTTTCTCCTTGAAATTCTTTAGGTTTGTTTGTGTCTGACCAGTTTTACTCCTGCTCCTGGACTTCCTCGGCAGGCTGCTCGGCTGGAGCTTCTGCTGGCTGCGCGGCCGGAGCTTCGGCAGGCTGTGGGGCTGGCGCAACAGTAGTTGCGTCTGCCTTTGCGGCGTTCATGCAGTTTATGACGTCCGTGCGGGACTTCCCGTCGGGGAAGAGCTCCAGGTACTGCTGGCCGTACTTGAGGACGTTGTCGGCCTGGACCGCGCCCTGCTTCACGAAAAGCGGCAGCATCGACGCGTACGCGCGCTCCAGGTTCGCAAGCTCGCCGGGGCTCATCTTGTCCGCCGGGTGCTCGGGCGTCACCCCGTGCGCCTGGATGAACACCTGGAACGTCGCCGCGGCGCGCCCGCACGTGTCCTTCGCGTCCTCGGCCAGGCCCATCGCCTCCTCGGCCTTCATCCGGTCCACGAGGACGTCGCCGGAGAGAAGGTCGAGCGTCGCCTGCTCCCACGGCTCCTTCTTCGCCCAGTACGTGCGGACCTTCTTAAGGGCGCCTATCGCCGCGCCGAAGTACTTGCTGCGCATCGCAGCGTCCTTCTCCACCCTGCCCTGGTCGCTCGCAACCTGCACTAGCAGGAAGTTCGCGTCGGCCGCTATCGCCATCTTCGACATCTTAGGGTCGGACAGGAACTGGTCGAGCGACTCGCGGGCCTCGGAGAGCGACCCCTGCCGGTAGGCGCTGCGGGCCATGCCGAGGCGCGAGCGCGCAACCGTCGCGGGGAAGTTCGTGCCGGCGAGCTTGATCGCCTTCTCGAACGCCTGGTTCGCGTAGTCCCAGCTCTTCGCGTCTATCAGAGCCTCGCCCGCCGCCGCGAACTGCTGCGCCGTGTACGCGCCGTCCGTGCGAAGCATCTCAGCGTAGATGTCCGTGCCCTCGCGCCTCATGCCCATCTCTATAAGCGACTTCGCAAGGTGCGGCTTCGCGTTCTTGGCCTCGTCGGAGTCCGGGAACGCCCTCGAAAGGCGGTCGAGCGCCTCCTTCGACTTGTCCATCTGCCCCAGCGCCGTGTAGATCGTGCCCTGCTGCACGTACGCGGACTTCGCGTACTTGCCCTGCGGATACGCCGAAAGGTACGCCTCGTACGCCGTGGCGGACTCAAGCATCTGCTTGTCTCCGAGCTCCACGCGGCCTATCCTCTTCAGGCTCTGCCCGAGACGCCCGCGGCACTGGCCCGCAAGGAACAGGGACCCCTCCCTCAGGTCCGAGAGCGTCCTGCGCTCGGCCTCCGTGAGGCGCTGGTCGCCCATCCCAGCCTCCGCCTGCCCAGCCAAGTCAACAAACTGCTTTATTGCGTTGATGATCTGGATCATGCCGTTCTTGACGGCGGCGTTCTGCGCCTCGACGGTCTCGTTGGTCTCGCTGCCCGTAAGGATGTCCATTCCGTCCTTCTGGTACATCTGCGCAAGCTGCATGTTGGCCACGCTCCTGTTGGCCGGCGAAGTCTCGACGGGCAGGTAGGCGCGGTAGTAGCGCTTGGCCGCCTCGCGGTTGCCAAGCTTGTCGTTGCACTGCGCGAGCTGCAGCAGCGCCGCCGCGTAGAAGGTGGAATTGGTGTAGAACTGGTCGATGTAGCCCCAGTAGCGCATGGACTCCTCAAGCTTGCCCGCCTTGGCCATCTCGCCACCCTTGCCAGCCGCTATGGACGGCGCCTTCACGTGGCGGCGGTAGTTGGTGACGAACCATGTGAACAGCTGGTCGGCGCGCGCCGTCTCGCCGCGTTCGAGCTCCTTGCCAGCACAGCCAAGCACCGCATTGCCGGCGGTAGTCATAAGCACATTGTCGGGGCTGCCGGCGAAGCGCTCGGCCAAATAGCCCTCTATCGCATCGGCGTTGTCGCGGTACTCGGCCTTCATATCCGCGTTGGGCTCGTCGTTGATAGCATCCAGATAGCTGTAGATTACGTTCTGGATCGCATATATCGACTCCTCCAGCTCAGGATACTTTGAAAGCACCTCCATGTAATCGGTAATCGCCGCGAGGTAGTCCTGCGCAAGATACTTGTCCTTGGCGGTCTTGAACTGCGCCGCACGCACGCGGGCAATGTCCTCGGCCGTCACCTTGGTCTTGATCTTCGCACCGTACTTCTCTTCTGCGAACTTGCGGACTTCCTCGGACATCTCACCAGCAAGCGGCGCCCACGGGGACATCTCGAAGCGCGTGAACACGGAAACCGAAAGGTTGAACGCACCCTTGCCGTCGCGCGCGCCGCTTTCGTCGCGCTCACCGAACATGTAGCTCTTCACCAGCTCGTCGTCATGCTTGGGCTTGGCGAACTCCTTCTGGGCTTCCTCCCACAGCATCTTGGCCTGCAGATACATGACCTCCGGCAGCGGCGAAATCTTCAGAAGGCCCAGCTTGCCCTCCGGGTCGGTCTCACGAATCTGGTCGTCGATGCTCTCAAGATCCTCCTGGAACTCATCTATTATGAGGTTGGCGCGCTTTATGTTGCCCCTCAGCTGCTCCAGATGGGCCTTCATGCCGATTGCGCGGCCGAACAATACGGCGTTGTCGTTGGCCTGGCTCTGCTCGATGAGCTTGTCGACCGTCTTGCCGACGATGTCCAACGCGCCATCGCGCTTGGCCTTCTCCTTGTCGGTGCAGTTCTCCGCCACGCGCATCAAAAGATCGCAGTACTCTGTCGCCAGCGACAGCCAGTCCTTGCCCTTGAGGTTCGGCAGAAGGCTGCCGTAGACCTTCGACGCCTTGTCGTAGTTCTTGGACTGCGAAAGTATCTGGCCATATGCGTAGCCGGCGTCGACATAGAACTTCTCGAGTCCCTTGGGCGGCTTTGGGAAGGCTGCGAAGAACTCGTCGTAGATCTTCATGCATTCTTCCTTCTGGTTGCGCCCGAAGAAGTTGTTGGCGACCTCAAGCCTCGCTGCCCAGTACTTGGTGCCCTTGCGGTCGGGCAAAGCGGCGATGAGCTTTTCGGCTTCGTCGAACTTGTTCATCGACAGCAGGCCGCGCACCTCTATCGCGAAGAACCTCGCCTCGGACTCTGGCCACTTGGCCTTTGTCTCTGCCATCACCGGCTCGGCGATGTCGGGATACCCGGAATTGATAAGAGCCTCGACGTAGGCTATTTCATTCTCGAGAGCCTCGTCGACCTTCGGCTCCTCGGCAGCGGCCTCGGCTTCCTGAGCCGGGGCCTCCGCTTCCTGCGCGAAAAGCGGCGTGCATGACGCCGCGAGGGCCGCGCAGCCCAAAATGTATGCAATCTTGGAACTCATGGTGAAGTAAGTATACAACAATCTCTGAAAATCCGCAAGTGCAAATCTGATCAGATGTCGACGTCAACCTCCACTTCGTCCATGACGGGCACATTGGACGGCGGCTCAGGCTCGACCTCTCCGGCGCGGGTCTGCATAGTCGGCAGATAGCGGTAGTACACCATAAGTTGAAGCGCCACAAGACAACTGTCCATCACAGGGCGTGTGGACCAGCGGTCATCGTTCTCGAAATATCCTTGATCGTGCTCCCTGCCGTCCGGCCCGACAACCTTTTCCGGCAGGTTCTTTATGCTTGGCGGGTAGAACCTCTTCATTTCTTCGTTCCATTTCAACCATGCCATATGGTCATTTTCATTCGCATCCCGCTTCATTCCGGCCTGGTACTTGCATTGGGTGGCGTAATAGCAATAGTACTGAGGGTTTATGGCGTCTTTCTGCTTGACCGTGCCAATGCCGTCGGCAGTGAAGGACGGGTACCAATCCTTCATGTATTCAAGTGCCTCGCGAACCTCGTTGCTGTCGCCAAAGCCAAGCAGCTGCATGGCAAGGCATCCGGCGGCGGTAAGGCCACGATATTGGCGGGACTTCGATGTGTAAGTGAAGCTTCCTTTGCGGAAGTTTCGCTCGACAAGGCACTTTACTCCTTTCTTTATGCACTCATCGAGCCCTTCCGGACGCAACCCGGCCATCTTGCCGGCCTTGAGCGCCTGAAGCGCCCAACCACCATAGGAAAGGTCGTCGCGCGACGAAGTCTTGTCCATCTTGTAGTCCCAGCCGCCTGTGGCGGACTG
This sequence comes from uncultured Verrucomicrobiota bacterium, assembly GCA_947305775.1. GTDB lineage: Bacteria > Verrucomicrobiota > Kiritimatiellia > RFP12 > UBA1067 > UBA1067. The sequence goes on along the minus strand of CAMZEN010000032.1, from coordinate 8,801 downwards.
CGAATCGATTATCCGCCGAAGCGCCCTAAGCGCGGCGGATCTTGCGTTTGGGTTCCTTGTCATGCCATACGTTTCGCACAAGGCATACGTCGCTATGAGAAAGGCGTATTCGTTCTTGTCGGCATACGCAAAGCGCACCGTTCCGCCCTTGTCGACGTATTGGCACTCGATAAGGAACTGCATGGCCCTCTCAACCGTGTCGCCGAAATCGTGCGAAGTCGGCGTCTCGCCGTGGGCCAGGTATGTAAGCACCGCAAACGCCGCGTTGGCGATGCGGCTCGCATTCTTTGTATACGTGGTCCAAGCGCCATCGTTGTCCTGCGTGGACTTAAGCCACCACAACACCTTTAGCACAGCAGCCTCTGTGTCGGCGTCGCCGTATTCCCCTCCACCGCCGGTCATCCTGCCGATCATGTCGGCGTCGCGCGAGACCGTCATTGGACGCATGGCCGCAGGCAGTTCCATCTTTACGGCAGAATCGCAAACGACCGGCTTAATGACCAATGGTTCCTCGCACTGCTCAGCGACCGGCGCCGGCATCTCGACACCCGGATTAATGGACTCGGTATCGAGCTGCACATCTATCATCTCATCCAACGTGGCTTCGAATGCCGCAATTTCGGGCTCGAACTCCTTCTCGTCTATAAGCTCCTCGGGCTCCTCCGTTATACTGGCGATCTCTATCTCGATGACGCTCTCAGGCCGGCTGGCGATCGCTGTGATTACGGCAAGCACAGTCACGGCAAGCACCGGAACCACTATGGCAAGAAGCAACGCCGTCAAGCGCGGAAGTTCCGTACGCGCTCGCTTGTACTCACGGGACCTCTTTGTCCTCGAAAGTCCCGAGAACACGCAAACAATGCGCCCAAACAGGCCCTTGTCGTCAAAGCGCTCGGCGATCTCCGCCTTGTGTCTGACGAAGGCCTCTTCAGCCTTATGCCTTTTTGTCCTGTTGTCCTTGCTCATGTTGCGTCTGCCTTTGCGGCGTTCATGCAGTTTATGACGTCCGTGCGGGACTTCCCGTCGGGGAAGAGCTCCAGGTACTGCTGGCCGTACTTGAGGACGTTGTCGGCCTGGACCGCGCCCTGCTTCACGAAAAGCGGCAGCATCGACGCGTACGCGCGCTCCAGGTTCGCAAGCTCGCCGGGGCTCATCTTGTCCGCCGGGTGCTCGGGCGTCACCCCGTGCGCCTGGATGAACACCTGGAACGTCGCCGCGGCGCGCCCGCACGTGTCCTTCGCGTCCTCGGCCAGGCCCATCGCCTCCTCGGCCTTCATCCGGTCCACGAGGACGTCGCCGGAGAGAAGGTCGAGCGTCGCCTGCTCCCACGGCTCCTTCTTCGCCCAGTACGTGCGGACCTTCTTAAGGGCGCCTATCGCCGCGCCGAAGTACTTGCTGCGCATCGCAGCGTCCTTCTCCACCCTGCCCTGGTCGCTCGCAACCTGCACTAGCAGGAAGTTCGCGTCGGCCGCTATCGCCATCTTCGACATCTTAGGGTCGGACAGGAACTGGTCGAGCGACTCGCGGGCCTCGGAGAGCGACCCCTGCCGGTAGGCGCTGCGGGCCATGCCGAGGCGCGAGCGCGCAACCGTCGCGGGGAAGTTCGTGCCGGCGAGCTTGATCGCCTTCTCGAACGCCTGGTTCGCGTAGTCCCAGCTCTTCGCGTCTATCAGAGCCTCGCCCGCCGCCGCGAACTGCTGCGCCGTGTACGCGCCGTCCGTGCGAAGCATCTCAGCGTAGATGTCCGTGCCCTCGCGCCTCATGCCCATCTCTATAAGCGACTTCGCAAGGTGCGGCTTCGCGTTCTTGGCCTCGTCGGAGTCCGGGAACGCCCTCGAAAGGCGGTCGAGCGCCTCCTTCGACTTGTCCATCTGCCCCAGCGCCGTGTAGATCGTGCCCTGCTGCACGTACGCGGACTTCGCGTACTTGCCCTGCGGATACGCCGAAAGGTACGCCTCGTACGCCGTGGCGGACTCAAGCATCTGCTTGTCTCCGAGCTCCACGCGGCCTATCCTCTTCAGGCTCTGCCCGAGACGCCCGCGGCACTGGCCCGCAAGGAACAGGGACCCCTCCCTCAGGTCCGAGAGCGTCCTGCGCTCGGCCTCCGTGAGGCGCTGGTCGCCCATCCCAGCCTCCGCCTGCCCAGCCAAGTCAACAAACTGCTTTATTGCGTTTACGATTCCGCCGATGTCGTCGTTTTGAAGCTTAGCGAAACGAAACTGGGCCTGCAGCTTGCGGACAAGCGACGCCTCTAGCGGCAGATACTTGCTGATGTATGCGACTTCATTAGTCCTGTCGCCAAGCCTGTCGTAGCAGTACGAAATCTGCGCAAGCGCGCAGACGTACGATTGCGAATCTGCGTAGCCGTCCTCAATGAGCCGCCAGTACCTTATGGCGTCGCTCCACTTCCCGGCGTTCTGAAATTCCGTGGCCTTTGTGACGGCGAGGGCGACCGCACCAGAATGCGAAGTATAGTTCCTTATGAACTCGATGTAGAGCCGGTCGGCGCGCTCCTGCTCGCCAAGCTCCTGCTCGCGGATCGCAAGCCGCACAACGGCGTCGCCGGCCTCGTTCATGACGGCCCTGTCCTTGTGGTCCGCAAAGCGTTCGGCGAGATAGCCTTCAATGGCGTCTGCGCTGATGCGGCACCACTCCTTATCAGCGACGTCTCTCTCACCTGCAAAAAGCCATTGAAACGCCGTTGCCATGTTGGCGGCGGCCAATACCGACTCGGCGGTTTCGGGACAACTGCGCAGCACTACACCGTAGTCGTCGATTGCACCGATGTAGTCGCCTGCGACGAGCTTCGCATTCGCGACCTTCAACTGCGCCGTGCGCACCCTTGCGATCTGTTCGGGCGAGACCTTCACCTTGACATTCGCGCCGTACCTCTTCTCGGCAAAGGCCTTGATCTCCTCCATAAGGTTGCCTGCCTGCGGCGCCCACTCGCTTGATTCGTAATTGAAGAACACGGTCGCGGCAAAGTTGAACGCGCCCTTCCTGTTGCGCCTGCCGGTGCCGGTGTCGCGCTCGCCGAACATCAGTGCCTTTATGCGCTCGTCGTCGGGCTTCGTTTTGCCACACTCCGCCAAAGCCTCGGACCACATCATCTTGGCTTGAAGATATAGGCACTCCGGCAAAGGCGAAAACCTCATAAGACCATTGCGGCCCTCTGGATCGGCCTGCACCATCTCATTGTGCAGATCCCGAAGCCACGGCATGTATTCCACCAAAATTTCCCTCGCGCCGTCGGTGTCGCCGCGCATCTGCTCGATATGGGCCTTCATTGATATGGCCTGCGCGAAATACACAGGCCAGTCCATGCGCCACAGAAGCCTGTCGACAACCCTTTCCGCGGCAGGGAGCCCGTCAGCACTTTTGAGGTACATCTTGACCGCCTCTGTCGCCAGATTGCACCACGTCTCGCCTTCGGCCGCGCCCAACAGGCGCTCGTATGTCTGCGCGGCCTTGACATGCATGCCGTCGCTTGCGAGAAGCTGCCCATAGGCATAGACGGCATTCATGTAGAGTTCGCGAATATCATCCGTCGGAGCAGGGAACGACCTGAAGAACGCATCGTAGATATTTATGCATTGCTCTTTGCCGTAAGGGCCACGACTGAAGTATCCGTTCGCGACCTCAAGGCGCGCAGCCCAATACCTGCCACTGCCGCGGTCCGGCAAGGCGGCGATCTTACGCTCTGCATCCATGAATCTACCGAGCGAGACCATGCCGCGTATCTCAAGCGCAAACAAACTGGCCTCCGATTCGGGCCATCTGGATTTGATGACGGAGATCAGGGACTCGGCTATATCAGGATAGCCTGCGTTGACCAGGGCTTCGGCGTATGCGATTTCGCCGGCCAACTCCGTCTTCTGCGCCCAAAGCGGCGCAGAAGCGACCACGGCAACCATGCAACCCAGAATGCACACCCGTCTGGAATCCATGGCAAAACCGCAATCTAAGCGCCTTATAGAAGAGACTTTATCGTCTCGACAACGGCTTCAGGGGCGACTATGCGGGTCTTGGACTTGTCCTCGCTGCGCCGCTTGATCTCAACGCCTCCGTTGGAAAGGCCCTTCGCGCCGACGACGACCCGCACCGGGAAGCCGATTAGGTCAGCGTCCTTGAACTTGACACCAGGACGTTCGGCGCGATCATCCACTATGGCATCCACGCCAAAAGCCTCCAGCGAGGCTTCGATATCGTTCGCGACCTTGGCGACTTCGCTCCTGTCCGGATCAAGCAGCTCGATCACAACCTGATAAGGAGCCACCGACGAAGGCCACACTATGCCGTCCTTATCATGGCTCTGCTCGATTATGGCCTGCAGCGTGCGGCTTACGCCTACGCCATAGCACCCCATGATCATCACGCGCTCCTCAAGCTTGTCGTTCTTGTAGACCGCCTTGAACGCGCCGGAGTACTTGGTACCGAGCTTGAAGACTTGACCGACCTCAATGCCGCGCTTGATCGCCATGGGCTTGCCGCAATGGGGGCAGAGGTCGCCGTCCTTGACGATGGTAAGGTCGGCGAAGCACGAGTCCGAAAGAGAGGTATCGCGCGCAAGATCGACATCCCTAAGGTGGTAGTCGTCCTTGTTTGCGCCCACTATGCGCCCTGTCGCGCCCTTGAGGGAAACGTCCGCGACAATTCGCAGTGAAGCGTCAGCCGGCTTGACCGGCCCCACAAAGCCCGCGTTCGCGCCTGTCGCCGCGAGGACGGTTTCGAAATCAGCGAGCGCGACGCTCTTCGCGCCAAGAAAGCGCTTCAGCTTTACGTCGTTCACATCCCTGTCGCCGGGGACGCACACCATGACCGGTTTGCCGTCCGCCACATAGACGAGCGACTTGACGAACGCCTCTGCGGGAAGCCCCATGAACGCCGCGACCTGCTCTATTGTCTTCGCTCCAGGGGTCGATACTTCCTGATATGGCGCACTTGCCGGGCACGCCGCGCCATCGGAAGACTCCGCTTTCTCGGCCTTCTCAAGGTTCGCCGCGTAGCCGCAACCCTCGCAGAAAGCGATGCCGTCCTCTCCCGCCTCGGCGAGAACGTGGAACTCGTGGGTAAGGCTGTCGCCCATGTCACCGCCGTCGGCCTGCACGGGAACCGCCTTGAGTCCACAACGCGAAAAGATGCGCTCGTAGGTGTGATACATGGTCCAGTAGCTCTTGTCGGCGCCATCGGCGTCCACATCGAAGGAATAGGCATCCTTCATCAGGAACTCCTTGGAGCGCATAAGGCCGAAGCGCGGACGGGTCTCGTCGCGGAACTTCCACTGCATCTGGTAAATGGTGAGTGGCAGCTGACGATAGGAGTTGACTATACCCTTTGCAAGGTCGGTGAAAACCTCCTCGGCCGTGGGACCAAGGGCAAACTCGTGTTCGCCGCGGTCACGAAGCTTGAACATGTTGGGCCCCATCGCGTCCCAACGCCCCGTAGTGCGCCAGAGATCGGCGGGCTGGAGGATTGGCGTTACGACCTCCTGGGCACCGGCGGCGTCCATCTCCTCGCGGACAATCTGCTGGATTTTCCTCAAAACGCGCATGCCGAGCGGCAAGTAGGCATAGAGTCCCCCGGCGACCTTGCGGACTAAGCCCGCACGGACAAGGAGCTTGTGAGAGTCTATTTCGGCATCGCCCGGGTCTTCCCTAAGCGTCTGTATAAGAGTCTTGGTCCATTTCATGGTTCGATATTATACCATAATGTCCGTACAACCGTCCCGCAACCAGCGCGAATCAAGGGATCAAGGGATGGTCTAAAAAGCCCCCAATCCTGTAAATCTATGAGGACCTATTCAGTTGGTCTTTTTGCCCCACGCGCCGTAGATGTGGAGAACCTGGCCGCCGGGCACGAGGTCCTTAACCGTCTGGCCATTCTGGTAAGCGGCACCCGCAGTCCGGGACTTCGCCCAGCCCTTGAACCAGTACCCGCCGCGTGTCCAGCCGAGCTGCGAGTCCAGCCAGAGGAGCTTCACCGACGCGCCGACGGGTATCTTCTGGTCCTCGTATTCATTGTCGGTCGAGGAATAGTTCCTGTGGTAGCGGATCGTCCAGCGGCGGTCGCGCCACACGGCGTAGAGGTGCAGATCCTCGCCAATCCCCATGAGGTTGTTCACCTTCTGGCCGTTCGCATAGACGACCGCAGTGCTGGTGGGCGACTTCGCCCAGCCGAGGAAATCATACCCGCTGCGAGTCCAGCCGAGCCCGGAGTCGAGCCAGAAAAGGTTCTTCGCTATGTTGGGCCGGAACTCCTGCCAGTCCGCAAGGCCGCGCCCGTCGTTGCTGTGGAAGCACACGCAGTACGCGCGCTTCTGCCACACGGCGTAGAGGTGAAGGACCTTGCCCTTGTCGACGAGGTCGCAGACCTGCTCGCCGTTTTCGTAGAAGGCGGCGCCCGTAGGCGACTTCGCCCAGCCGAGGAAGATGTAGCTGAAGCCGTCCTCGTCCTTGATCGCCCACTTTAGAGCGGAGTCGAGGTAGAGAAGACGCTTCGTCTCGCCGACGGCGATGTTCTGGCTCCTAGTCTCGTAAGCACCGCCCTCCGGGTCGTTCTTGTGGTACTTCACAGTCCATATACGGCGTGCGCCCGAAGACGTCACCAAATTCCAATACAGCTTGATCGTTCCCTGCCTGGAAGCGCCGTAACCGGATACCGCAATGTAGTATGTAGTACCCGACACCGCGTCAAAAATGCAGGCGCTTGTATTGTTCGGCCCCCCGTCGTCATCCTCTTTGATTGCCGTCAAGCGCGTAACATCCGTGCCGGCATAAACGCCCATAACAGTGTCAAAGGCCGTATTGGTCGTGCAAAAGGTGGCCGTGCCGCCTGAAGGGGCCGTCCATGCCCACCAGACCGTATTTGTCGCCGCGGGCCTGTAGCTCTTCAAAGGTTCACCTGCTTCGCACGTCGCACCAACGTTTGATCCGCTCGTGCTGCCTGTCGCCCCGGAAATGCGCGCAGCATTTGCAAAATTATCGTTTGACGGTGCAGCAGAACCTGGACCACCAGAGATGCCGAGTTCAACACTGCGAAGCACTGAAACATTAAGGTATTGTGGAGTGGAGAGATTGAACGATGTCACTATTGAATGGGCATACTTGTATCCCTCATATGCGTCCATGTAACCATCTTTGTCACCTACGCCTGTGGTGTCAGCCAGACCATTCCACCATCCCCATGTGAAGGCGCCGAGGAATGCTCCACCCCATATGTTTCCATAATAATACCAATCGGTCAACCACGCATCACTATCATAAAAACCACCATCGGCGGAAGTCTCGTTGTATTCTGCCGCCGTCACCCAGCCGATTTCACTGGCTGCTATTTTAGAAACGTAATCCTTTTTTCCTTTCGCAATTTTTTCTTTCTTCATTTCGTCTATGAGCGAGGAAACGCGTTCGGCCAAATCGAACGATGGGACTTCCTCAATCGATTTGAACAAACCGCTGGAATGGCAAGCGTCAACGATGACAACCACTTTGACGCCGCTGGCAAATTTGGCCAGATCGGAAGCAAGTTCGAAGTCCTCGTATGGTCCTGCATATGCGGCCAAAGCGACATCCTTCGTGTAGTTGCCGCTGGAGTTTTTGTGGTTCAGGGCATGGGATGAATGCATGTATATGAACGTGTCTCCAGGCACAGCCTTATTGGCATAGTTCTGAATCGCGTTCCGTATGGCCGTTTTCGTGGCTCCGCTATCAGCCAACTTCGTGACATTTGCCCCAGGCCACCCTCCGCGATTGACAAGATTGTCTCTGAAGTAATTTGCATCGTTTACGCAACCATTGAGAACGCTAAGCCTCCATCCCTGATTGTTCCACGATGCCATATCATAATTGTTCAGCCCCACGCATAAGGCATATTTCGCATCACCACCCGAACTGCTTTCAACGCTTGGTGAGTCTGTACCATAATTTACAACACTCGAACCAAGCATTTCGCTAGTCCCATAATCATTTCTCGCGTCTATGTAATATTGATATGAGTTTCCAACAGAAACTTCGGAATCATAATAAGACAAATCTGTGCAATCCCATTTTGTAACGAATGCGCCATTGCAATATTTGTACAGTCGATACAAAGTTGCCGATTGAGAGGATCCCCACGACACTTGAATCCCCTCCCCCGATCTTTGTGCCGTTATATATGAAGGCTGAGCGGGGTCGATTGGATATGTGAACGACACATTATAATAGGTATTTTGCGATGAACTATTAATTGAAGCGCGATAATGGTGGATTATTACATAGTATGTTCGTCCATATTGATAATCGCTTGTGGCAGGAATAGCAATAGATTTTGCTTGCTGGAGCGTATATATATTCTCATACATGCGAAATGTAGCTGTGTACGTGTCGGTCGAATAGAGGGAAAAATTAACCTTACTATATGCATTCGTACATTGCCACACATTTCCAATGGAACTGGCTATCTGGGCAATATTGGGTTCAATTTTGCAGATGATTGGTTTTCCCGACGGAACGCGAACTTGTGCAAAGATACAATCATAAGACGAGGATTTTGAACTAGCATAATACCAATGTCTAGATACTATAGAATTGAATGATACCGTTTCTCCTGGAGCCAAATCAATGTATCCAAGATTAACATTGTCTGCTTCGACAAGCATCGCACCCAACATCGTCGCGAGCGCCAAAAAGATTCTTTTAAGCACCATTTTTATTCCCTTCCCTTTTCCCCTTTCACTACAATCGGACTTGGTGTTGGGGAACAAAACACCACACCCGATGCATCAGGAGGAGCGCCTAGGGTGAACCAAAGAAAGATACATCAAA
>CAMZEN010000031.1 GCA_947305775.1 uncultured Verrucomicrobiota bacterium | reverse complement strand
AGAAAGGACGGCCCGGAATGTTAGGCCCGTCAATCAGCCACCCAGTTATGATAAAGCATGTAAAAACAGATTCAGAGTTTGATGACGCCATCAAGAGCGGCAAGGTTCTTGTCGATTTCTGGGCGACATGGTGTGGGCCATGCATGATGATGGGCGAGAAGATTGAAAAGGAACTGCTTCCCGTCATGCCGGACTTGACGGTCGTAAAGATTGATGTCGACGAGGCCCCGGAGCTTGCCGTAAAGTTCGGCATAATGTCCATTCCGGCTCTTTTCTGCTACAAGGACGGAATCAAGTCGGCCTCTTACGTCGGCGTCACCGATGTCGCAGAAATTCGCGCAGCCCTTTCATAGTCAAAAGTGCTCGCCTTGCGTCGTCAACGACGTTTTGGTATACTATAACATCAAACGAAAGGAAAAGAAGAGATGTCCATTTTTATCGGATTTCTGTATGTCGTAGAAGTAATCGTGTGTCTGCTTCTGGCGATGGCTGTAATGCTCCAAAAGCCCAAAGAGGGCGGGCTTGGCGGCGCGATCGGTGGCGGAATGCTTGAAGCTTCGCTTGGCGCCGATGCGGGCAATGTGCTTATTAAGACGACTGCCGTGCTTGGCGTGATCTTTCTTTTGAACACGCTTGTCCTTGCGCGCTTTACGTCGACCGTGCACTCCAAGTCTCTCATGGCTGGAGAGGCCGAGGCGGCCCCTGTGGCGGAACAGGCTCCTGCGTTGCCTATGTCTGAGCCTGCGCTGCCGACAGATGCGCCTGCACTTCCTGAGGCACCAGCTATTCCTGAGGCGCCAGCTATTCCCGAGGTTCCTGTCGCTCCTGAAACTCCAGCGGCAGATTAAGGGTCGCTATGAAGGTATTGGTGACCGGTGGATCCGGTTTTCTCGGGATCAACCTCATCCGTCTCCTTCGCGCCAAGGGCGTGGAGGAGATTCGTGTTCTTGACATTGCCGACTTTGACTATCCCGAGAAGAGCGAGCCTTGGCTGAAGTTCACTCTTGGCGATGTACGCGACGTGGCGGCCGTTGAGAAGGTGACGGAAGGCTGCGACGTCGTGGTCCATTGCGCGGCGGCACTTCCGCTTTATTCCGAAGAGGATATCCGCACCACTGAGGTCGATGGTTGCCGTAACGTTCTCGCTGCGGCGCGGAAGTTCAAGCTTGATCGCATGATCCAGATTTCGTCGACCGCCGTATATGGCGTGCCGAAGAAGCATCCGATCTACGAGACCGATCCATTAATAGGCGTTGGCCCTTATGGGCAGGCTAAGATTGATGCCGAAAACATTTGCCGCGCGGCGATGAAGGAAGGCTATTGCGTCAGCATAATACGTCCTAAGAGCTTTATCGGTCCAGAGCGTCTGGGCGTCTTTGCGCTTTTCTACGACTGGGCGTACACCGGCCATGGCTTCCCGATGATCGGCAGCGGCAACAACCGCTACCAGCTGATGGATGTCGACGACCTCGACGAGGCGATATGGTCGGCGATGACCTTGCCGAAGGAGACCGTCGCGACCGAGTTCAACATCGGCGCGAAGGAGTTCACGACCATGAAGGAGGACTATCAGGCTGTCCTCGATCGTGCCGGGCACGGCAAAAAGATTCGCGGGATGCCTGTGAGGCCGCTTATATTCATGCTTCGCATACTCGAGAAGCTTCACCTCTCGCCTCTTTATCCGTGGGTTTACGAAACGGCTTCGACAGATTCATTCGTATCCATCGAGAAGGCCGAAAGGCTTCTTGGCTTCAAGCCGAAATACTCGAACAAGGATGCTCTGGTGCGCAACTACGACTGGTATGTCGAACACCTTAGCGAGTTCGCGGGGAAGTCCGGCGTAAGCCACAGAGTGCCTTGGAAGCAGGGCCTTTTGGCTGCGGCAAAGCTCTTCTTCTAAAGTATGAATACGGTTCTGGTCACCGGCGGCACCACAAGACTTGGGCTGGGGATAGCCGCAAGGCTGCGCGAAGAAGGCTGGCTCGTGTTGACCAGTTCCCACCGCGCCGATGCTGGCGCCGACATTGTGGCGGATCTTTCCGAGCCAATGGGCGCCGCCAAACTCTATGCCGCGGCATGCGCCAGACTGGGCAACAATCCTCCAGACGCGCTCGTCAACAATGCTGCGCTCTTCACCGGCGACGAACATGCCCTTGAGACAGTAAACCTTGTGGCGCCACAAAAGCTCACGACGCTCATGGCCTGCCGCGAAACAGGGATGGGAAGCGTCGTGAACATTATCGATTGCCGCGTACTTGGCGATGCCATGCCCAATGAAGGTGCCTACGCCCGTACGAAGAGGCGACTCCTTGACTATACGCGCACCTCTGCCGCTATGTTCTGCGAGACGTTGCGCGTCAATGCAGTTGCTCCAGGGCCTGTCATGCCGCCAGTGGGTGTGCATGAAATGGCCGGTTCTACGCCCCTTGGCCGACCGACTTCCGAAGATGTGGCCGAGGCCGTGGCGTTCTTGCTCAGGGCCAAGCGCACCAGCGGCTGTGTGATACCTGTCGACGGCGGACAGTCTCTCTGATTGGTCGCAATCCGCATTCGCATTGCTTATTTTCCTGTGTTGACATTGCGGTGCGGCATTTTGGTATAATATGCGCATGAGATTTAATAGATTGTATTTGGCAGGATGTGTTGCGCTTGCTGTAGTGGGCTGCACAACCGTGAAAAATGCTCGGGATGCCCAGCAGGAGGCATCAGGACGGGGGGCCGGCGAGGTCTCTGCGGCCAAGGTCGCCCCTGATGCGTCAAGTTCGCTATCGAACCTTGTTGAGTTCGCTATTGCAAACAGGCCGACTGTAGCTTTGGCTCGTCTTGCCGTCGAGGATGCGCGACTGGCATTGAAGGAGATTCAGGCAAACGCGCCGATAGCCAGTTCTACGCCATGGAATGGTGTAAGTGCGTCGGCGAACGGCGGATACTCGGCGTCCAGCGCGGCCACCCACCTTTCAAAACTCGAAGGCAAGACGCGCGGCAACTGGTCGGGAGCCCTTTCCCTCGACATACTGGTCTGGGATTTCGGTCGCAATGACGCCAACGTTCGGGCGCAGGCAGAGCGCGTGACCGCGGCGGAGCTTTCTCTCATCAAGGCCGGGTACACTGTCTTCGGACAAGTTGCGAGCTCCTATTTCGAGAGACTTCAGGCCGCAGCGCTGTTGGAGGTCGCCTTTACCAACGTGTATATGCGAGCGGAGCACCTCAACCGCGCCCAGGCGCGTCTTGAACAGGGCGAGGCTCAGAAGCTGGATGTGACTCGTGCCAGATTGGACCTCACAGAGGCGATAGAAGCTGTTGTCGCAGCTTCAAACCAGCTAGTCACGGCGACGGCCGACCTTGCGGCGTCCCTTGGCCTTGAGACGGGCTTTGGCGGCGAACTCGCGCCATATGGGGCTCTTCTTTCGGGCGGGAGGCCCGAAAAGGCGTTCGCCGAAACCCGCGATGGCGCCAGAGAGCTCTTTGCATTCGCCAGGACGAACGAACCCGCGATGCAGGTGAGTCGCGCAAAGCTGCGTGCCGCATCGGCGGCGGTCGACTATGCTGTTGCGGACCTTGGTCCGACATTTGGCGCGTCCCTTTCGCTCAACTGGACCGATCCGCTCTGGTACTGGCGCTGGGGTGTGGACGCGGCGCAGACATTGTTCACCGGTGGGCGCAAGCTTACGGCTGTGGATCGTGCGACGGTAGCCCTCAAATCCGCGGCGGCAGAAGTTGATGCGGCCGAGCTAGATCTTTCGTTTTCGATCGAGCAGGCCGTTGCCGAGCGCGATAACGCGCACGAGGCTCTGTTGTCCGCCACCGCGAGCGTAAGGAGCGCAAAGGAAAACCTTGATACGGTTACTGAGCAGCTTTCGGTCGGCGACGCTTCTCGCATAGAGTATACGGATGCCGTAGCGGACTATGTGACGTCGCTTGCGAGTTGCGAAAAGGCGTTCTATCGTGGACAGATTGCGGAGGCAAGGCTGTTCGTTCTTCTCGGGCTTAGGCCTGAATACGTGAAATAAAAAGGAAAGAAGCGATCAAAATGAATTTCAGACTTGTTTGTGCAGCGGTTTTGCTTTTAGTTGCTGGATGCGGAGAAAATGCGCCGCTTTCTCAGAAGAAGGCCCCGTCTTACCGGCTCGCACCCATCACGAGGACCGATGTCGTGCGTACAGTGGAGGCCACAGGTACGGTTACTCCGCGCAACTCGCCATCCGGAATTCCTGTCGGCGCACAGGTCAATGGACGGCTGATCAAGCTTTTTGTCGACTACAATTCGGTCGTCACGAACGGACAGGTCGTAGCGCTTATCGATCCGCTTGTGTACGAAGCGAACTATAAGAGTGCCGTAGCCAGATTGCATGTCAGCCGCGCAAATGTTGAAGTCGGCGAGGCAACCGTTCGTTCTCGCGAAGCAGAGCTCGATCTTGCCGAGAAGACCTATGCAAGAAAGAAGCAGCTTGTCGAAAAGAGCCTTGCTCCGATTGCCGATCTGGATACCGCAGAGGAGGCTCTTGCAAAGGCAAGGGCCAGCCTCGACTCCGCCCAGGCGTCCCTAAAGAGCTCCCGTGCGTCCGTAGAGCAGTGCGAGGCGGACGTGTCGCAGGCGGATGCGAACTTGCGCTACTGCACAATCGTGTCGCCTGTGGACGGTATCGTCATAGACCGCAAGGTAGAAGAAGGCGAGACCGTTGTCTCTTCGATGAACGCCGTTCCAGTCCTGACGATTGCCGAGGACCTCAAAACCGTCTGGGTCGAGGCGACGGTTCCTGAGGCCGATGTCGGCAACATAAAGGTTGGCCAGGCTGTATCATTCACGGCAGATGCCTATCGTCGCAAGTTCACTGGCAAGGTTATACAGATTCGCCGGGCGGCGACTACTACGAACAACGTAGTGACCTTCCCGGTAATAATCGAGGCTGATAATCCTGACGAAATGCTGTTCCCCGGCATGACAGCAACGCTTTCGATAGAGACGGCTCGTGCCGAGGACGTGCTTGTGGTCGCCGCTGCCGCATTCAGGTTCCGCCCACACGATGAGGATATTGCGGGGATTGAGGTGCCGCGCGGGCGCAAGATATGGCTTGTTGGGGACGATGGAACAATAGAACCGGTATCCGTTGCTGAAGGCGTGAGCGACGACTCTTTCACGCAGATAGTAATGGAAGGGGTCGATGCGCTTGAGGGCCGCAAAGCCGTTGTAGGCTACCACACGTCAGTGACCGTGCAGCAGGATGAAACGAACAATCCTTTCATGCCGAAGTTCCCGAACAGAAACAAGAACAAGGGCACAGCCCCAGAACCAAAGAAGTAACACAACAGCATTATAGACATGGGCAAGAAACTTTTGATAGTCGAATCGCCTGCAAAGGCCAAGACGATAGCCAAGTATCTTGGCGGCGATTTTACCGTTAAGAGCTCCGTTGGTCACATACGTGATCTGCCGAAGGAGAACAACGCGATAACCATAACTCCTGAAGGCGAAGGCAAGTGGCGCTTCGAGCCGCACTATATAATCTCCGAAGGCAGACAGAAGGTCGTGTCGGAGCTTAAGTCCGCCATGAAGGGCGCTAGCGAAGTTTATCTGGCGAGCGACCCTGACCGCGAGGGAGAAGCCATAGCGTGGCACCTCAAAGAGGTCCTTGAGCCTGTCGCCGGAGGAAAGCCTTTCCATAGAGTCACCTACAACGAGATAACCAAATCCGCCGTGACAAAGGCCGTCGCGGAACCGCGCGAAATTGACATGCCGCGTGTGGACGCGCAACAGGCGAGGCGCATACTGGACAGGCTCGTCGGCTACAAGGTGTCGCCGCTTCTTTGGAAGTACATACAGTGCCCGAACAACCGCACACTAAGCGCAGGTCGAGTGCAGTCCGTCGCATTGCGTCTGCTTGTGGAGCGCCAGCGCGAAATCGATGCGTTCAAGCCCGAGAAGTACTACTTGCTTGGCGTCGAGGCCAAGAAGCGCAGTGGCCACGGCGAGTCGTTCGCCGCCAAACTGGCTCGCTACGATGGCGATAAGCCCGATGTCAAGGATCGCCAATCTGCGGACAACATGCTTCTCGACCTAGCAGGTGCGCACCTTGAGGTGATTGATCTTAAGGCTTTGCCAAAGACGCGACACGCATTGCCGCCTTTCACGACATCTACGTTGCAGCAGGCGGCCTCCAGCGTGCTTGGCATATCGCCCGGCAAGACCATGAAGTTGGCCCAATCCCTCTACGAGCAGGGGCGCATAACCTACATGCGAACTGACTCGGTGAACGTCAGCGAACAGGCGCGAGCCGCGGCGAAGGACTTCATCGTGTCGGAATATGGCCCCGACTTTTATCCGGCGACGCCCAATTTCTTCAAATCCAAGGCCGACGCCCAGGGCGCACACGAGGCTATTCGCCCCACCGACGTGCTCGAGACCCCCGAGAAAGGCGGGCTCGACACTCCCGAGCAGAGACTTTACGGACTTATCTGGACGCGTTTCATGGCGAGCCAGATGTCCGACGCCAAGATGACATGCAGGACGGTTTCGCTGGAACCGCGCAAGCCTGCGCTGGCGCATTCCTACGTGTTTACGGCAAGTGCGACCGAAGTCGACTTTGAAGGCTTCCTGAAAGTGATGAAGATTTCGCTCAGAAAGCGCAAGGTGGCGGCCGACGATGCCGACGACGAGGAAAGCGACGAGGTGGCGAAATTGCCGAAGCTTGCCGTTGGCGAAGAGCTGGATGCGACACGCTGGCTTGCGGACGAGAAGCAGACCAAGGGCCCTGCCCACTATTCCGAGGCGTCGCTCGTAAAGACCCTTGAGGAGAATGGCGTTGGACGCCCTTCGACATATGCCCAGACGATTGAGACGCTTAAGGCGCGTGAGTACGCCAAGACCGAAAAGCGCAAGTTGATTCCGCTTGACAGGGGCTTTCTCGTATGCGACTGGCTCACCAAGAAGCTCGACAACCTGTTCAACGTAGGCTATACCGCCGAGATGGAGGCCGAGCTTGACAAGGTTGAGGAGGAAGGCGAGCCGATGAACGTAATGCTGAGCGACTTCTACTCGAAATTCCAGAAGGAGCTCGCTGCATGCGCCGAACCTGCGCCAGACCGCGCGATGTTCGATCACGTATTCAATCTTCTTTCGCAGGTAACGAAGTGGAAGGATCCGAAGAAGGTCGGCAAGCGCGTATACGACGACAAGGCTTTTGTTGAAAGCGTGCGCGAGCAGGCGGAGAAGGGCGAAAAGGAGCTCTCGGCGCGTCAGCTGGAGTTTCTTGTGCGCATGGCTCTCGTCTACGCCGATCAGATACCGGGGGTAGAAAAGAAGCTGAAGGAGTTGGGGTTGGCCGGTAACGCCGTAATCCGCGGCGAAAAGGCTGATCCGGAGATGGTGCGCTACTGCTTCGACCTTATGGACCGGATCGGGGGAATGAACAAAAATCCATTCCTCAAGAGTCTGCGTGAGCAGGTCGATCACGGACGCGGCCTTTCGCCGAAGCAGTTGGCGATCCTTGCGCGTGCTGTAGGCGAGAACGCAGGGTCCCTGCCGGACTGCGAGGAGGTTCGCGAGAAGCTTTCAAGCTACGTGCCAGGCGGATTCACGACGATGCCGAGCGATCCGGCCGTGCCGGAGATACTTGAGATGATGACGTCTGTAAAGGAATGGCGCGTTCCGCTCAAGAAAGGGCGCAAGCTTTACGACGATAAGGGTTTTGTTGACAGTCTGGCGACTCAGTTTGCCCGTCGCCATTCCCTGTCGCCGCGTCAGACGCTTGCCCTTAAGCGTGTCGCGGTGGCCTATCGTGCGCAAATACCCGACTTCGATGCTCGTGCCGAGGCATTGGGGCTTGCGAACCTCCCGTCGTCAGAGGAGAAGAAGGCTGAGGTACTTGATCGTGCCGGCGAAACCGAATCCTGACGTCTACGGAGACCCTCTCGCAAAAAGCTTTGAGACCTGGCTTGTAGCGGAGCGCAGCGTCACCGAGAACACGCGAGTCGGATACCTGATGGACATTGCGCAGTTTGCCTCCATAATCTGGGGCGAAGACGCACAAGCTCCTTTACCCTGGAAGGATATACAGGATTCTGATGCGCGGCGTTTTCTGGCGGTGCTGTCTAAGGACGGTGCCAGCGTCGCGACCGTTCAGCGCAAGCTTGCGTCGCTGCGGACTTTCTACCGCCACCTGCAGCGCAGGAACATAGTCATCGACAATCCTTTTTCGATGCTTCGCGGGCCTCGCAAGGCGAAGACCGTGCCGCGTACGCTGTCGCCTCAGGAGGTGGAGCGCTTCCTTGCCCAGCCGCACAAGGACTTTCAGGAAAAGACTCTCTCCAGGATGCAGTATCTGAGGGACGTTGCAATGTTCGAGTTCTTGTATTCGACAGGTTGCCGCATTGGAGAGGCAATAGCCGTAAAGTGGGGCATGATAGGCTGGCGTGACGGACGTGTGATCGTCACTGGCAAAGGACGCAAGGATAGACTCGTCATACTTGGCTCGAAGGCGCTTGATGCCCTTCAGAAGCTTCGAAAGTTCATGGCTGCCGAGCATCCTGAGCTGGCGGATGATGTTGCATACGTCTTTCTTGGCGACAGGCTCGTAAAGATAACGGCCCGTCTTGTTGAGCGCAGGATGAAGCGCTATCTTGCCGAGGCGGAACTGCCGACAGACCTTTCCCCGCACAAGCTGCGGCACAGTTTCGCCACGCATCTGCTGGATGCCGGCGCAGACCTCAGAAGC
Source organism: uncultured Verrucomicrobiota bacterium (assembly GCA_947305775.1). Lineage (GTDB taxonomy): Bacteria > Verrucomicrobiota > Kiritimatiellia > RFP12 > UBA1067 > UBA1067. Next base: position 23,644 of record CAMZEN010000031.1, on the reverse strand, counting down.
GTGCAGGAGATGCTTGGGCATTCGTCGCTCTCCACGACGCAGGTCTACACCCACGTATCGATCGGCCGACTTCAAGATGCCTACCGGCTTGCCCACCCGCGAGCCTGATGGACGTATGCGGATTTGATATAATACAAATATCCACACCTTCAGGAATATTTCATGTTCGGATTAGGCAGAAAACCAGGCGAATCGAAGAGCTGCCCCATTAGAATAAAGGTCTTAAGGGCAAGCGAGACCGGCCTTGTCCGCAAGGATAATCAGGACAATATCTTCATTGACGCGATGACGAACGTCTACTGCGTTGCGGACGGCATGGGCGGTGGCGACGAAGGGGCTAAGGCCAGCAGAATCGTGTGCGAATGCTTGCGCCGCGCGGTGTCTCAGACCGGTGCTGGATTCGTGGACAGGATGGAGGCTGTTGCCGGTGCGATAGACGAGGCGAATTTCACCGTATACGATTATGCGCGGCAACGCCGCTACAGGCAGATGGGTTCCACTGCGGCGGTCCTCATGTTCGACGGCGAGAACAAAGGCAGGGCGGCGGTCTGCTATGTTGGCGACAGCAGAGTGTACAGGGTCTGTCGTGGTTTGGCCGCCCAGCTTACGCGCGACCATACAGTCGGTGCGGAGCTTAGCCTTAGGGCTGGCGCATCCGGACCCGATACCGATGCTTTTGCGTCCAGGTCCAATCCACTTTCCCATATCCTTACGCGTGCGGTCGGCACAGAGCTGTCGGTTGCCCCCGACTGGCGAAAGGTAGATGTGCATGAAGGGGACAGGTTCGTCATATGCTCCGATGGCGTTCATGACGTCATAACAAACACAAGACTTGGCTTTCTTGTGGGGTATGACACGCTTGAGAAGGCAAAGGAGCGCCTTGTTGCTGAGATAGTCAAGAATGGCGCACCTGACAACTATTCGTTCATCCTTGTAGAGGTTGTGGGCCTGTAATGATACTTGCACCTTTGAGGGGAGTCACCATCAGGTGCTTTCGTCGCACCTTCGCAACGGAGATCGCCGAGGCGGGATTCGACGAGGCTGTGACCCCGTTCATAACGGCTACGGGTGAGTACGATCCTCTTTCAGACCGGGAGCTTAAGGGCGGCGAGTTCATCCGCATCACGCCGCAGTTCATCGGCAAGGATCCTTTGGTGCTGCGACGTTGCCTTGAACGAATCAAGGGAGCCGGTTTCGTCACTGCAGACCTGAACGCAGGGTGCCCTTTCCCGATGGTTCGGCGAAAGGGACGCGGCTCTGGTCTTCTCAGAACTCCAGACGTCCTTGAACGCATGCTTGAGACGGGTTGCGAAGTGATGGGTGACGGGAACTTCTCCCTAAAGACAAGGCTTGGGGTCGAGCGTGCCGACGAGCTGCTTGGACTTATGCCGCTTTTGAATCGCTTCCCGCTTAGGTTTGTCGTCGTGCATGCGCGCACTGCGCGGCAGATGTACGACGGCGATTGCGACCTCAGGGCATTCAAGGCGATCAAAGAGGTCGCGGCGATGCCGGTCGTATACAATGGCGATGTGGCTCTTCCGGCAGAGGGTTCCGTTATGGTGGGAAGGGGCTTTGTGCGCGCATTGGGCGAGAGGGACGATGCGGATACGCTTGTCATGCGCTATGTTGAAGCCTCTGTGCAGGAGCTTTTTGGCGAGCGTTCGGTACTCGGACGCATCAAGGAGCTTGTGTCCTATTGGAAGGAAATCCCCAAATGGCGGCGCAGGTGGAATTTGGTCAAGATCGCCAGCACTCTCGACGAGCTTAGGCTGGCGGTAGGCGTTTGAACTCGTTAAAGGCAGGTATGAGAAATGGATGTTTTCGGATATATCTTCAAGAATGAAGCGCTTCTGGAAGAGGCGCTCACAACGCCTGCGTACCGGATGGCGATGCCGCAGGCACGCGACAACCAGCGTCTTGAGTTTCTCGGTGACGCGGTGTTGGGACTTCTTGCCGCCGACAGGATGTATTCCGAATGCCCTGGCGACGACGAGGGCTCCCTTACCGTAAAGCGGGCGCATATGGTTTCGGCCGCATCTCTTAGCGCGGCTGCAGACAGGTTTGGCCTTGCAGAGCGCCTTAAGGTCAACAAGGGCGGGGGGCTTGTGCAGAAGGGGTCCAAGACGCTTGCTGACGCGGTTGAGGCGATAATCGGCGCGGCATGGCTGGATGGCGGACTTTCCGCAGCCAGGCAGGTGTTTGATGCGCTTGAACTTTCTCCGCATGTTGAAGGTGTCGGCGACGGCAATCCGAAGGGGGCTCTTCAGATAAGATCGCAGGCGATGAAGCCGCCGCGGCAGCCCGAATACACTGTGGTCGACCTTTCGGGTTCGTCCCACGAGCCGGTTTTCACGGTCAAGGTTTCGGTCGATGGCTTGGGTGAGGCTTTGGCAAAGGCGCGCAGCCGGAAGGAAGCTGAGGCTAAGGCCGCATTTGCGCTTTTGGAGTCGCTTGAGCGGCTTGGCTGATCTCGCCTGCGATTTGGTATAATAGGCGCCAGCGATGGAAAGACGAAAGGCCATTCCCTACATAAACGATGAAGTTGCCACACGCGACTTCAAGTACTACATATTCGACTGGGACGACAACATCCTGCACATGCCCACCAAGATACGCATGGAGCATCGCCGCGAGGACGGCGTGTGGGAGCCTGTAGAGGTGTCGACGGCGACTTTCGCAATGATAAGGAGCGATGTCGCGCACTACCGTCCACCGAGCGATGGCGGCTGGAACGCCGCATTCCGCAATTTTGCCGACGAGCCAGGACGCAACACGTTCATAGAGGATACGATAGCCGCGCTGGAGAAGATAGAGCACGGCGAAATTCCCGGGCCCAGCTACAACGCCATGAGGAAGACCTTGCGAGAAGGGCGCATCTTTGCGATCGTCACCGCGCGCGGGCATTCCCCGGAGACCATCGAGAAGGCCGTGAGGATATTCATACGGTATGCACTCACCGAGAGCGAGCGCGAGGAGATGATGTCCAACCTGCGCGGCTACAGAAAGTGGTTCGACGGCGTGACTGAGTTCGGCACTGACGCCCAGGAGCTTGACTACTACCTTCACATGTGCCGCTACTCGGCCGTCACCCACGACGCATTCAAGGTGCGCATGGAGGCGGATCCGATATATCAGGAGAAGCTAGCCACCGCTGAGCTTTCGGCCAAGCCCGAGTTGGCGAAGGAGTTCGCGATTCGCGACTTCGTGGAGCACATATTCCATACGCTCAAGCGTACTGGGGGTCTTGGTCGCTCGGTGTCGATAGGCTTTTCCGACGATGACAAGGGAAACGTCAAGAGCGTCTCAAGCTACATTCGCCAGGAGCTTTCCAAGCGCTTTGAAGGCATAAAGTTCGTTGTCTACGATACGTCCGACAGAACGCTGTCCAAGGGACGCAAGGTGTGCGTCTCCGGACAGCTCAATCTTCCCGGCTTTTGAGAATAAGCCGGACGGACCATCCACCCCAAGGCAATCAGCCGCCATTCGACCTAAGCGCCTTCGGGCCTTGAGGCTTCAGGGATAGTCCGCCGGCAAAGTAAGTATTTCGCATCCGTCGTCCGTTATGGCGACGGTGTGCTCGAAGTGCGCCGCCAGGCAGCGGTCGCGTGTTACCACGGTCCACCCGTCCTCAAGAACGTCTGTCTTCTCGCCTTGCTTGGTCATGGCGATCATCGGCTCTATCGCGATGGTCATGCCAGGCCTCAGTACGAGCTTTGTTCCTGGCGTGCCGTAGTTCGGCACCTGCGGGTCTTCGTGCACGGTTCGCCCGACGCCATGGCCGATCCAGTCGCGGACTACGCCGAAGCCTGCGGCTTCAGCGACCTGCTGGATCGCATACCCTACGTCTCCGAGGTGAACGCCTGGCCCGCAAGCGGCTATGCCGGCCTTGAGGCACTGCTTTGTCGTCTCGACCAGCCTTAGCGTCTCAGGATCGGTCACCCCAAGCGCAACTGTTCTTGAGGTGTCGCCGTTGTAGCCGTTCTTGAATATGCCGACATCGGTCTTGACCAGGTCGCCTGGCATTATTACACGGTATGGGCTGGGGATGCCGTGTATGACCTCGTCGTTGATCGAAACGCAGATGTGGCCGGGGAAATTGGCGTAGCCGTAGAAGCTTGCCTTCACGTTGTGCTTTTTGCAATAGGCGACGACTAGGTCGTCTATCTCGCCTGTCGTGACTCCTGGCGCGACTGCTGCGGCGCAGATGTCGCGAATCTCCGCGCTCATCCGGCATGCTTCGCGCATTTGGGCGATCTGCGCCTTCGACTTTATGTCAACATTCACGTCAGGGCCTCACATCGCGGCGAGGAATGCGGCTGCGTTTTTCACTGGCCCTTGATCGCCGTCGATCTTTCTCAGGAGTCCCTTTGACTCGTAGAATGCGATCAGCGGCTCGGTTTCGCGGTGATAGACAACGAGGCGGTCCTTGACGGTCTCGGGGTTGTCGTCCTTGCGTATTACGAGCTCTGCGCCGCACTTGTCGCAGATGCCCTCAACCTTGGGCGGTAGACCAGTGACATGATATCCGGCCTTGCACTTCGGGCATGTACGACGGCCTGCGATGCGGTCCTGGATTACGGAGTCGGGCACGTCGACAAGCACCACGCTCCTGATCTTTGCGCCCGTCTTCTCAAGTATCTCAGCCTGCGCGACATTGCGCGGGAATCCGTCAAGAAGCATCGTTACGTCGCCTTTCGTCTCGGCGATTACGTCCTTGATCATTTGCGCGATCAACGCGTCCGGAACGAGCAGACCCTTTTCCATAAAGCCTTTCGCTTCAAGCCCGGCGTTCGTTCCCTTGGCGACGGCGCCGCGGAGGAGGTCTCCGGACGAGACGTGCTTCAGGTTGTCGTGAGCCTCTGCGAGACGTCCCGCGATTGTCCCCTTGCCGGAGCCTGGGGCTCCTAACAGAATCACTATATCCATAATCAGTTTCCCCTTTTTGTTGGTTTGAAACGGCCTCTTGCCGCATCTCATCTGGCGGCAATGCCGTTCTTGCTTGTGCAATAGTTTACCATATCCCCATTTGCCGTTCAATCACCCCCAAAACAAAATGCTCCTTATGCAGGATCAGTTCTTATGGTGAGCGCCGTTTTATGTTTTGTTGTGTCCCATTCATGTTTTTTTTCTGCTGGTCTTGGACGTTCGATCGTTAATTTCATAATTGTTGTTTTGGGCTCTGTCGTTAGACCACAGATATGATATAATACAGCACTCATGGCGGAAAAGCAGCTTTTTGCGGATGACTACAAGGTGACGCTCGACGTGTTCGAGGGTCCCCTTGATCTTTTGCTGTACCTGATTCGTCGCGAAGAGTTGGACATCTATGACATCCCCATTGAGTACATTACGACGGAGTACATGAAGTTCATTGAGGATGCGCGTGCGTTGGACCTTGACATCGCAGGCGAGTTCATCGTAATGGCGGCAACACTCATGGTCATCAAGTCGCGCATGCTTTTGCCTGTTGAGCGCCGCAACGCCAGCGAGGAGAACGCGGAGGAATGGGTCGATCCGCGCCTAGATCTCGTTCGCCAGCTTGTCGAGTACAAGAAGTTCAAGGATGTCGCAATACGCTTTGAAACAATGGAGGCGATGTGCCAGAACCGCTTCGACTACGGTGGAGGAAGACCGAAGTTCGAGAAGACTGCAGCTGATGCGCGCGGCGCTTTGGCCAATCTGGATCTGTACGATCTGCTATCTGCATTCCAGGAAGTCATCGCCCGTGCGAGCGAGATGCCTCACGAGGAGCTGAAGGGCGTCAGATTCTCGGTGCCTGACAAGATGGACTACGTCCTCGACCGCACGCGCAAGGAGGGTCAGGTCGCATTCACGACGCTTTTCAAGGAGGATGCCCCTAAAGGCGAGATCATAGTGACGTTCCTTGCGCTTCTCGAGCTTTTAAGGCAGCACCGCGTCATCATATACCAGAACGCGGCGTTCCATGAGATAACGATACTACCCTCGCGCGAAGAGCCAGAGGACAAGCCATTGGAGCGTCCCGACGACTATGAATAATCCGTTAAGCCGCGCAGACGAATTTATGGTATAATATACGGCTACTTCAAGGAGTGGAAGAAGAATGAAACTGGAAGATCTCAAGGGTAAGACTGTCGGAGTCTGCGTTTCGGGCGGACTCGACTCGAAGACCATTTGCTGCGTCCTCAAGGATGCAGGCGTGAAGGTCAAGGCTTTTTCGGCAAACGTCGGCCAACCGGACGAGAAGGACATAAACGACATTAAGGTTCGCATGGCGCCAACCGGCGTCGACACCACCATTGTGGACGTCACGAAGGAAATGGCCGACATATGCTTCGAGACGGTAAAGTGCCAGGCGATGTATGACGGCGGATACTGGAATTCTACGGGCATTGCACGTGCGGTAACCGTACAGAAGCTTCTGCCTGCCATGAAGAAGGCAGGGTGTGTGGCGCTTGTCCATGGTGCGACAGGCCGCGGCAACGACCAGATGCGCTTCGAGCGCTACACGAATGTGATCGACCCCAAGTTCGGCGTATACGCGCCGTGGCGTGACGAGGATCTCCTCAAGAAATTCCCGGGTCGCACCCAGATGGTCGAGTTCCTCGCAAAGCGCGGCATAGTCGCTTTCGTTGGCACCAAGAAGAAGTATTCTACGGACGGCAATCTTGCCGGTCTTTCGCACGAGGCTGAGGATCTTGAGTCGATGGAAACATCCATGCGCATTGTGAAGCCCACGATGGGCGTTTGGCCTGACAAGGCGCCGAACAAGGTCGAGAAGATCGTGCTCAAGTTCGAGAAGGGCCGTTGCACGGCCGTGAACGGAAAGAAGATGTCGCCATACGAAGTCATGCTCGAGGTCAACAAGATCGGCGGCAGGAACGGCATCGGCATGAAGCATGCGCTTGAGAACCGCATCATTGGCACCAAGAGCCGCGGCGTGTACGAGGCGCCGGGAATGGAAGTCCTCTCCTGGGGGCTCAAGTTCATATACGAGGGCGTGATGGATCGTCGCTCGACGCTTATGTTCCAGCAGCTGTCTAAGTTCGTGGCAGACCAGATATACGACGGCAGGTGGTTCGACCCTGCAACTCGCGCCGCGCGCGCTGCGATACAGGTTTGGGCCGATAACGCGACGGCGGAAGTTACGCTTGGCCTCTACAAGGGCAACATCTTCTTCGAGTCGCTCAAGGGACTCAAGGCTACAATCTACAACGAGGCCGACAGCTCCATGGAGGCGTCCAACGGGCTCAACCCGCACAGCTCCCAGGGCTTTGCCGAGATACAGAGCGTGGAAGCCAAGATGCTTGCGAAGTCTGGTCAGATCAAGGCGTAATGATGTTTTTTGGAAGGCGCAGGAAGACAAGAGAGATGGATCGGGAAGAAGAAAAGGAAACGAAGGCGGAAGCTCAAGCCGAAGAGATGGTTGAGGAGACCGCCGCCGAGATGAAGGCCGAGGAGCCTGAGGAGAAGGCTACGCCGGAGAAGCCTGCCGAGCCGGAGAAGCCAGCAGAGCCCGACTGGAAGGACCAGTATGCGAGGCTTCTGGCTGACTTCGACAATTTCAAGAAGCGCACGGTTCGAGATAGAGAGGATACCTACCGTTACGCTGAGGCGGACATACTGAAGGACATCCTTCCTGCGGTCGACAATCTCGCCCTCGCCCTCGGCAACGCCAAGGATAAGGAGGATGATTTCGTCAAGGGCGTCCAGCTGGTCTACGATACGTTCCTCAAGGCGCTCAAGGACCATGGCGCGGAGCCGTTCGATTCCGTCGGCAAGGAGCTCGACCCTGAGAAGATGGAGGCCATAGCGACGCTTCCGTCCGAAACGGTCGAGGAAGGCAAGGTTTCAAATGAAGTAAAGCGCGGCTGGACGCTCAAGGAGAAGCTTCTTCGCGCTGCGCAGGTCGTTGTGAGTTCAGGCAAGGCAAATGGCTGAGAAGAGAGATTACTACGAGGTGCTTGGTGTCGCAAAGGATGCGACGGCGGACCAGATAAAGTCCGCCTACCGCAAGCTTGCGATGAAGTACCACCCAGACCGCAATCCCGACAATCCCCAGGCTAAGGAGAAGTTCACGGAGGTGTCGGAGGCGTACGAGGTGCTGTCCAATCCGGAAAAGCGCCAGCGCTACGATCAGTTCGGACATCAGGGCGTCGATTTCGGCCCTGGCGGGTTCGACTTCGGGCGCGACTTCTCGCATTTCCAGGATGTCGACCTGAATGACATTCTGAATTCGTTCTTCGGCGGTGCTGGGGGCGGGTTCTCCAGCTTCTTCGGAGGTGGCGGACGCCAACGCAGACAGGCCGCCGACCCCAATGCGCCAAAGCGCGGCGACGACCTCACCTACAGGCTCGACATCGAATTCGATGAAGCGATATTCGGTTCGGAGCGCACCATCGACCTTACTATACCTGGGCAGTGCGCCGAGTGTCATGGCACGGGCGCGGCGGATGGATCGAAGCGCGTCACATGCAAAACGTGCGGCGGAAGCGGCGTAGTCATTGGCGGAAGCGGATGGTTCCAGGTAAGGCAGACGTGCCCCAATTGCCATGGGGAAGGCTCCGTGATCGACAAGCCTTGCCGAAAGTGTCATGGCGCCGGGCAGGTCGCGACGCCCGCCCATATCTCGCTGAAGATTCCCGCTGGCGTCGACAACGGATCCCGTCTCAGGCTCGCCGGCAAGGGAGCCGGTGGACTTCGCGGAGGCGAGAACGGTGACCTTTACGTGCTTATCGGCGTCAAGGAAAGCGACATTTTCGAGCGCGACGGGCTTGACCTCATGGTTGACATACCGGTCTCGCCCATACTCGCGGCGCTTGGCGGAGTAGTCGAAGTACCCACGCCAGAAGGCGCGGCGCAGCTGAAGATTCCGGCTGGTACGCCGAACGGCAAGGTGTTCCGTCTGCGCGGCAAGGGTGTGCCCAACATCCGCGGTGGATTTGCAGGTGACCTTGACGCTCGCATCATGTTTGAGGTTCCGTCCAATCTTGACCGTCGCCAGCGCGCGGTGCTTGAAGAGTTCCAAAAGCTTGCGTCTCCCGGCACTTTCCCGCAGGCGCAGACTTTTGTCAACAAGACGAAAGTGTTCTTTGCGCACAAGGAAAAGCTGGCGAAAAGAGCGAACCGATAGATTTTATGCACCTGTGGTGGAATGGCAGACACGCTGGATTTAGGTTCCAGTTCCGCAAGGAGTGTGGGTTCAAGTCCCACCAGGTGCACCACATTTCGTAAAGATATGATATAATATTCGCAATGCGCATACTGACACGGTACGTTCTTCGCGAATATCTGATACCGCTAGGCTACTGCTTTAGCGGTTTTGTGTCCATATACGTCCTCTTCGAGCTGTTTGGCTCGTTCTCGCGTCTAGCCGAGGCGAAGCTGCCGGTAAAGACCATAGTCGTATATTTCTGCGCCTACCTTGCGCCTTACTTCGAATGGCTCGCGCCGGCGGCCCTGATGCTTGCCGCGCTGTACACCATGTGGAGCTTCTGCCGGCATTCCGAGCTTATCGCCATGAGGGCGAACGGCATAGGGTTCCTTGCGATCGTCAAACCAATACTGGCCGTCGCAGTGATTGTCTCCGTCGCCGTATGGTGGGTCAACGACTATTATGTGCCGCGTTTCGCACAGTGGGCTGTCGTCATGAAGGCCGAGAGGTTTCGCATGGACGCGATGGAGCGCGCCGACAACATTGTGTTCCGAAACGCCAAGGCCGACAGGACATGGACGGTCGGCAGCCTTGGCGAAGCCAATGCGCGAAAGCTTGAGGACGTAAGGGTTACGGTCAACCGCCAGGACGGGACGCGTCTGATGAACGTAACCGCGCCGCTCGCCGAATACCTTGACGGGGAGTGGTGGTTCCACAAGCCGTCCGTGCAGCACTACGATACGCGAGGGGTCGAGATCGCTACGCCTACGCCCGAACTGGACGCCCTGCCGCTCAGGTCGTTCCCTGCCTTCAGGGAACGACCGGCAGACTTCCTTTCACAGAATCGCAGGTGGGAGTTCAACTCCATAAAGGATCGCTTCCGCTACATGAGAACCCACCACGAGCTTACGAAGGAGACCCGTTCGAAGTACGTATACGATACATGGGCCAAGATACTTTCTCCTTTCGCCTGTATCGTGATAACGCTGTTCGCAATACCGGCCGGCGTAGCCACCGGGCGTCAATCGGTGTTCAAGGGAATACTTGGCGCACTTGCGCTTTTCTTCTCGTTCTACGGCACCGTCATCGCTTGCATGGTTTGCGCCGATTCGCAGTGGCTGCCGCCGCTTGTCGCGGCGTTCCTGCCGTATGTTGTGTTTTTGCTGCTTGGGCTAAGGGCTTTCTCCAAGCAGAAGTGAGCAAGGGATATTCCTATGTCAGAAGGGGAAAGGGAACGGTTCGAGCTGGAGGACTCTCTTAAGGAGGAGATCCGCTCGAAGGTGCTGGGCGAAGGTTTCATGAAGATCGTCCAGACCGTCAGACGCGGCGGTTCGCAGTTCAGGATATCGGTGCGTCCCGTGGAGATCGGCGGCGAGAAGCGGTATCAGGCCGAGATGACGGATGACGGACAGGTTCGCGTAAAGAACTTCGATGCGGACGGGATCTCCGAGGGACTTGAGGACATAATCGAGCAGAAGGGCGCGAGGGATCTTCATCTGATGACGGCGAAAGGCGACCTTCACGTAAGGGTGACGCGCAAGGGCCGTGTGCTCGTGTCGCGTTCGGCCGAGATGGATCGCAAGGTCGAGCTGAAGCCCCACGATCGCGTAAAGAGTGTGCCCTTGACGGCATTCAACTCTGCGGCTTATCTGAGGGCCGCCGGGCTTGCAGACGGCGAAGGACGCGTCCGCGCCTCAATGCGCGGCAAATACGACCAGGTCAACGAGTTCCTGAAGGTCGTTGCCGAGACCGTCCGTGGGGACGCCAAGTCGTTTACCGTCGTAGACTGCGGTTGCGGCAAGGCGTATCTTACCGTAGCCCTATACCTGTATTTGACCGAAGCTCTGCAGATGCCGGACGTTCATGTATACGGCGTGGACCGCAGAGCCGATGTCATCGAGTCCGCAAGGAAGATGGCGGCCGCGCTCGATATTTCGGACAAGGTGGAGTTCGTTGAGAGCGACCTTGCGGCGTTCAACGTCGAAAAGGCCGACATGGTAGTTTCGCTTCATGCGTGCGACACTGCTACGGACGAGGCATTGGCAAAAGGCGTGGAGTGGCGCGCACGATACATACTTAGTGCGCCATGCTGCCAGCACGAGCTTCAGAAGACACTGGACGACAAGGGTGCGTTTGCCGGCGTGATGCGCCAGTCGATACTTCGCGAACGGCTGTGCGACATACTTACGGATTCGTTTCGTGCGATGATAATGCGCATACTGGGCTTCAGGACGCAAGTCATGGAGTTCGTCTCAAGCGAGGCCACGGCCAGGAACATCATGCTGAAGTGCGAATTCTGCGTCAAGCCGGGCCAGTCTGGGCCGGTTGCGGAGTATCTTGCATTAAGGGACTACTGGCATGTGACCCCCTGGCTCGAGACGCGCCTGCAGCCGATTTTGTCAAAGCATCTTTCGCGTTTCGAGTGAAGCAATGGCGGAAGAACTTACACCCATGATGCGCCAGTATCTCGCAATGAAGCGCGAGATACCTCAGGGCGCGATATTGATGTTTCGCCTCGGCGACTTCTACGAGATGTTTGGCGAGGACGCGATCGTCGCCTCGCCCATCCTGGGTGCGACTCTCACTCATCGCGGCTGCCAGCCGATGTGCGGCGTTCCGTACCACGCGCTCAACGCATACCTTGCCAAGCTCATCCGCGCCGGAAAGACCGCCGCGCTATGCGACCAGGTGGAGGACCCCAAGACGGCCAAGGGACTTGTCCGTCGCGAGATAACGCGCATAGTCACGCCCGGCACGGTAACCGAGGATGGACTGCTCGACGAGACGACGAACAACTATGTTGCGGCTACATCTGGACTGGCGCTTGCGCTTCTCGACCTTTCGACAGGCGAATTCAGCGTGGAGGAGTTTGAAAGCGACGCGAAGCTTGCAGAGGAGCTGGAGCGCACTTCTCCAGCCGAGATGATGCATGCGACGGACGAAAACCGCTGGACATTCTCGCCCGATGCCGCATACGACTGCCTTACGCGTCATTTCAAGGTGCTTTCGCTGGACGGCTTCGGGCTTACGGGAAAGACCGACATGATTTGTGCGGCAGGGGCGCTCCTCTACTATGTCGGCACGACATTGAGGCATTCGCTCGAACATGTGCGCAAGATTTCGATACGCAGCAGCGACGATGAGCTTGTGCTGGATGGCAGGACCATTCGACATCTTCAGCTTTTGCCGGGCGGAGAGGTGACGAAGGATGCGTCGCTCCTCGGTGTGCTGGACGTGACGAAGACCCCAATGGGCGCGAGGACAATGCGCAACTGGATTGCTCGCCCTCTGGCGAGAAGCGCAGACGTCAATGCCCGGCTCGATGCTGTGGGCGCGTTCATTTCCGACAGGTCCGCGCTTGCCCGCCTTAGGGTTCTTCTCAACGGCGTGCGGGATATGGAGCGTCTCATCGCGAAGGTGAATGCGCTCAGGGCTAATCCGCGCGACATGAAGGCTCTTGCGTCATCGCTGCGTCCGGTGCCGGAAATCCTGCGCGAGGTTGCATCTGTCGGAGTGGGGCTTTCTGCGGCGCCGCTCACGCCCCAGCCCGAGATTGTGGACCTCATCGACCGCGCCATTGTCGACGAGCCTCCTGTTCTGCTTTCGGAAGGCGGATTCATCGCGCCAGGCTACGACGCCGAGCTGGACGATCTCAGGAACATCGCACGCGAGGGCCATGCGTGGCTTGCCGAATTCCAGGCGCGTGAGCAAGCGAGGACCGGCATCGCAAAGCTGAAGGTGAAACATGTATCCACATTCGGATTTGTGATCGAGATACCGAAGGGATCTATCGCGCTTGCGCCAGCCGACTATGAGCGTCGCCAGACGCTCACGACGGGCGAACGCTATGTTACGCCGGAACTGAAGGAATACGAACGCAAGGTGCTTGGTGCGCAGGAGCGGTCGATTGCCATAGAGCAGCGCCTATTCAGAGATCTTTTGGGGACGGTCGCCGCCAAGACTGTTGAGATACAGGATACATCCCTCGCCCTGGGTGAGCTTGACGCGCTACTTTCGCTTGCCGACCGCGCCCTAGCGGCGGGATATGTAAGGCCGGTCGTGGACGATTCGGACGCGCTTGAGATTTCGGATGGCCGCCATCCGATAATCGAGCAGCTTCCTGATGCGGAACCGTTCGTGCCGAACTCTGCGCACCTGAACACGACTTCAGACCAGATAATCCTTATCACAGGCCCCAACATGGCCGGCAAGTCCACCTACATCCGCCAGGTTGCGACAATCGCAATAATGGCCCAGGTGGGTTCGTATGTGCCGGCGGCATCGATGAGGCTAGGGGTGCTCGATAGGGTTTTCACGCGCATAGGCGCTGGCGACGACATGGCTCGGGGCAGATCGACTTTTCTCGTCGAGATGCAGGAGGCCGCCAACATTCTCAACAATGCGACTACGCGGTCGCTTATCGTCCTTGACGAGATAGGCCGCGGCACTTCCACGTTCGACGGCATATCGATCGCCTGGGCCGTGGCGGAATATCTGCACGGCAAGCCGTGCGCAAAGGCAAAGACCCTGTTCGCGACCCACTACCATGAGCTTGCCGATCTCGCCGACATACTTCCAGGTGTGAAGAACTACACCGTGCGCGTCAAGGAGGAAGGCGGAAGGGTGGTCTTCCTTAGACGCATCGTGCCAGGAGTCGCCGAGAAGAGCTTTGGCATACATGTGGCCGCGATGGCGGGGCTTCCTCAGGAGGTTGTTTCGCGGGCTTCGCAGATACTCAAGAACCTTGAAGCCAGCGAACTTGACGTCAATGCTCCTGCGAAGACCGTTCGCCGTCCGCGCCGCAAGATTCACGAAATGCCGGGTCAGATGACTTTCTTCTGATCCACAATTATGGTATAATATACAACATGAAAACAGCAATTACAACATTGTGCGCCACGTTTGCTGCGCTTGCCGTTTCCGCAAAAACCTCAACGCCGGATGGCTGGCTGGACGACTACGATGCAGCCTTGAACAAGGCGGCCAAGGAGAACAAGCACGTAATAGTGGACTTCTCCGGAAGCGACTGGTGCGGGTGGTGCAAGCGCTTGGAGGCGGAGGTCTTTGAGACCGATGTGTTCCGCAAGGCCGCGGCAGAGAAGTATGTGCTTCTGATGGTGGACTCGCCCAGCGACGTGTCGCTTCTATCTCCTGCGGCGGCGATCAACAACCCGAAGCTTGTGGAGAAGTTCGGCGTAAAGGGCTTTCCGACCGTTGTCGTGCTCAATCCCAAGGGCGAGGAGATACTCAGGACCGGCTACAAGGAGGGCGGTCCGGAGAAGTACATCAAGATGTTGGACGAAGAGATTCTTTTTGGACCGGAAATAAAGCAGTACATAAAGCCGATAGTGGATGTCCTTGACCGTTGCGACAGCAAAATGGACAAGGCGGCGAACAGCGTTGTCGCCAAGGTGACGGCAAAGCTCCCAAAACCCGGCAAGAAAGCTTCCGACGCCGAGAGGATCAAGTACAGGGAGCAGATTCAGGTCGAGGTACGCAAGATATTGTTTGAGGAAGTATTCCCCGACTACCTGCCTGAAATGGAAGAAGCCTTGTCCAAGGCCAAGGCCATGGATGTGCCGGAGGTTCTTGAGGATCGCAAGAAAGAGCTCATCGAAGGCTACACCGCGCATTACAACGAGCTGAAGCAGATCATCAAGCAGTATAAGGACGCAAAGAAGTAGCATGCCGTGAAGGTTGACCGCGATGAACGGCTCGCACGCGCGACTCCTATTCTTGGCGAGCGCGTAGCGGCGCGTCTCGCAGAGTCGCGCATAGCGGTGTTCGGCGTCGGCGGAGTGGGCAGCTGGTGCGCGGAAGCCCTTTTGAGAAGCGGCGCAAGGCGGCTCATGCTGGTGGACGACGATGTGGTCATGCCATCGAACCTAAACCGTCAGTGTGAGGCGACAGCCGAGACGCTTGGTGCCCCTAAGGTGTCCGCGATGCGTGCGAGACTTCTGGAGATTGATCCTTCAGCCGAGATAGAAGCTCGGCAGGAGCGCTTCATACCGGATTCTCCGCTGCCAGAGGCAGACTTGATTGTGGACGCAATTGACTCTGTGGATTCAAAGGCTGCGCTGATACTTGCAGCGACGGAGCTTGGCGTTCCTGTCGTGTCGTCCATGGGCGCGGCGCTCAGGCTCGACCCTACGAAGATTGAAGTGCGCCGCTTTGACAAGGTGGTTGGGGATGGTCTGGCCCGCGCGCTTAGGCAGCGCTTCAAGCGGCTTGGACGCTACCCCGCACGAAAGTTCAATGTGGTCTGTTCTGCCGAGCCGCCCGCCGCGCTGGAAGTGCGCGCAAGCCTGATGCAGGTGACGGCGGCCTTCGGTCTCGCCCTTGCGGCGGAAGTCATAAAGACGCTTGGCGAATGAGCGGCAGAACCAAAGGAGTGCTTTCGATAATGGCAAGTGCGTTCGGCTTTGCGCTGATGGCGCTTTTCGTGCGGCTTTGCGACGACTACGGCGGGGAGGTGTCGAGCTTCCAGAAAAGCTTCTTCAGGAATGCCATTGCGCTTGTCATCGCGGCGGTGGTGTGCGTGAAGGAGTTGCGAAGCAGTGCGGAGGGGCGTTTGGCGCTGCCGAAGACGGCGAAGTCTTGGAGCGTTTTGACTCTGCGCAGCGTCTTCGGGCTAGTAGGCATATTTGCAAACTTCTACGCCTTGTCGAAGATTCCTATCGGAGAGGCGATGACCCTCAACAAGACGGCTCCGTTCTTCACGGTGCTGTTTTCGTGGATGCTTCTTGGCGAGCGGGCGACGCTCAGGCAGTTCGGATATCTATGCCTCGCATTTGTCGGCGCCATGCTTGTGATGAAGCCCGGGTTTCGCGGTGCGGAGACTTTTGCGACGATCTGCGCCTTAGTGGGCGGGCTTGGCGCGGGCCTCGCCTATGTATGCGTGCACATGCTTGGGCGCGAGAAGGTCAACGGCGCATTCATAGTTCTGTTCTTCAGTGCGTTTTCGTGCATGGGCTCCCTGCCGTTCATGGTGTTCGACTACAGCCCCATGACCCCGGCGCAGGTGCTCATAATGCTTGGGGCGGGCGCCGGCGCGGCGATCGGACAGTTCGGCGTGACCGCTGCGTATCGCTTTGCAGAACCGCGTTCGATCGCGCTGTACGACTATACGAGCATCGTCTTCACCGCGGCGCTTGGATTCGTATTCTTCGCCCAGGTTCCGGACGTCATTTCGATTGTCGGCTTCCTTACAATACTGTTTGCCGCGTTCCGGATGCGGACATAGAAACATGCTGGTGCCGGGAGCGGGACTCGAACCCGCACGACCGATACTGGTCAAGGGATTTTAAGTCCCCTATGTCTGCCATTTCATCATCCCGGCCGAATGTGCCACAGTATACCATATTTTTGGTATACTGTGCGGCCAAATGAACACCGAAGCATTGAACAGAATTGTAGCCGAGGTAGGTGTCACCTCCCGGCAGATCGCCGCGGTCGAGAAGCTTCTCGCCGACGGCAGCACCGTTCCTTTTATAGCGCGCTACCGCAAGGAGGCGCACGGCAATCTCGATGAAGTGGCGATCGGCAAGATCAAGGACCGCCTGGAATACTATGCCGAGCTTGAGGCGCGCAAGGAGACGATACTGAAGTCGATAGACGAACAGGGCAAGCTCACGGACGAGCTTCGCGGCAAAATTGCAGACTGCTGGCAGAAAAGCGCGCTTGAAGACCTATACCAGCCATACAAGCCAAAGCGCCGCACACGTGCGCAGATCGCCAAAGAGAAGGGGTTCGAGCCCCTTGCGGACGCGATATGGTCCGGCGACGCTTTCGAGGGGAGCGATGAAGACCTGCAGTTCGCGCGCGACATACTGGCCGAGCGCATCGCCGACATGGCCGAGGTGCGCGGACTTGTGCGACAGGCGTTTGCTACCAAGGGCGTCGTAAAGAGCGAGGTCGCCAGCCCCAAGCCCACGGAGCCGACGAAGTTCGAGCAGTACTATGAGTTCGAGGAGCCCATCGCGAGCATCCCAAGCCACCGCTATCTTGCGATAAGGCGCGGACAGAAGGAAGGCGTCCTTTGGGTGAAGCTCGCGCTGGATTCGGCCCCGGTCATAGAGGATATGATGACGCTGATCGACAAGGCGCGCGGCATTGCGTCAAAGTCGGGCGATGCGGCCACCGAGCAGATCGAAATTGCTGCGGAGGATGCGTACAAGCGCCTTCTCGCGCCCAGTTGCGAAATAGACGTTACCGTGGAGAAGAAGATGTCGGCGGATCGCGCGGCGGTCGAGGTGTTCGCCGAAAACCTTCGCCACCTGCTTCTGGCGAGTCCGCTAGGCGAGAAGGCCGTGCTTGCCATAGACCCCGGCATACGCACCGGCTGCAAGGTCGCAATGATGGACGCGACCGGCAAGTATCTCGGCAAGACGGTGATATTCCCGCAGCAGAAGCCGGAGGAATCCGCCAAGGCGATAGCGATGATCGTCAATAAGTACCGTCCCGAGGCCGTTGCCATCGGCAACGGAACCGCAGGACGCGAGACAGAGACGTTCGTCCGCCAGACCCTTCAGCGGCTTAAGGCGCAGCATCCCGAAATACCTACGCCAATCGTCGTCAGCGTGAGCGAGGCCGGCGCCTCGGTGTACTCTGCGAGCGAGATCGCGCGCAAGGAGTTCCCCGACCTTGACCTTACGGTGCGTGGTGCGATTTCGATCGGGCGCCGCCTTCAAGACCCGCTTGCAGAGCTCGTCAAGGTCGATCCAAAGGCGATTGGCGTGGGACAGTACCAGCATGATGTGCACCAGCCTCTTCTGGGCGCGAAGCTCGACGAAGTCGTCGTCAGTTGCGTAAACGGCGTAGGCGTTGAGCTCAACACCGCGAGCGCACCGCTTCTGGAGCGCGTGTCGGGCGTTAGCCCATCCCTCGCCAAATCGATAGTGGAGTGGCGCAACGAGAACGGCAAGTTCCGCTCTCGCGAGGACCTTAAGAAGGTCAAGGGACTTGGCGCCAAGGCGTTCGAGCAGTGCGCCGGCTTCTTGCGGATACGCGGCGCGGCGAATCCGTTGGACTCCTCGGCGGTGCATCCCGAAAGATACGCGCTTGTCGCCAGGATGGCGGCGGATGTGGGAATGTCCGTGTCGGAGCTTGTCGGAAACTCTTTGGCGGCGAAGAAGATAGACGTTCGCCGCTACATCACCGATGACGTCGGAGAACCAACGCTCAAGGATATCGTGGCCGAGCTGGTCAAGCCGGGACGTGACCCCCGTGCCGTGTTCGAGCCGCCGAAATTCCGCGACGATGTCACCAAGATAGAGGACGTCAAGGAGGGGATGAAGCTTGAGGGAATCGTCACGAATGTAACGGCCTTCGGCGCTTTCGTCGATATAGGCGTGCATCAGGACGGACTCGTTCATTTGTCCGAGCTGAGCGACAATTTCGTTACGGACCCTGCAAGCGTCGTCAAGGCCGGGGACAGGCTCCAGGTGACGGTCATTGGCGTTGATCGTGCTCGCGGGCGCATTTCGCTTTCCGCGAAGACGCGTCCTACTGCTGTTGCACCTGCGTCGTCGGGCGGTTCCGCCGCGTCTGGGCGCGGTCGCACGCAGTCGCGTCGCACATCGTTCGCCCCTGCCTCAGGGTCTGGCTTCTCCTGCAATCCCTTTGCCAATCTTTGATGGAAGCGCCTTTTGGTACGCTTTCGGCACAGCATTTGTGAAGGGTAAATAGGATCGTGTCCTAGAACTCGGTTTCGCGTTGAACGATTTGTAAGAGTTTGGTAGAATAACTGCCGTAACGACAATTTCAAAATGCAGCGGAAAGGGTGAAGACATGAATCCAAGATTGTTTGACAAGGCGGCAGGGTATCTGCCCGACTTCTGCTTCGAGCGCCCGCCGGATCTAGGGATCATGCTCGGGAGCGGCTGGGGCGACGCATTGCTGACCGACGAGGTGCTGCTTCGGCTCCCGTACTCCGAGATACCTGGCCTTGGCGCATCCACCGTTAAGGGTCACGCCGGTGAATTCATCCTCTACACTCGCGGCGGCAAGCGCATAGCCGCCTGGTGCGGACGCCGCCACTACTATGAGGGCGTCGGCTGGGAGCCGGTCATGCTGCCAGTCGAGATCCTTCGGCGCATGTCGTGCGGAACGCTCCTTTTGACGAACGCGTCTGGCGGCATCAATCCCGCGCTGCGCCCCGGAGACTTCGTGATCATCCGCGACCATATAAACCTCACGGGCTTTTCGCCGTTCATCGGCGAACACGTCGCCGAGTGGGGCGAACGCTTCCCCGACATGACCGAGGTCTACACGAAACGGCTTGCGGAGCTTCTCCACGCCAGCGCGAACAGGCTTGGCTTGCGGGTCATGGACGGCGTATATGCGTATTCCGTCGGGCCCTGCTACGAAACGCCTGCCGAGATACGCGCCTACAAGGCGCAAGGCGCGGACGTCGTCGGCATGTCCACCGTTCCCGAGGCCGTGTTCGCAAAGTCGTGCGGAATGAAGGTCGCCGGACTCTCGCTCGTTACGAACCTTGCGGCGGGCATTTCCCTTAGGCCGCTCGCCCATGAAGAAGTCGTTGCGGCCGGCGAGTCCGCGAAGGGCCTCATGCGCGGCTTCATGGACGATTTCATTTCCAGGTTGTGACGCTCGACGACGAAATCGAGATGTTCGACTTCGCCATGCGCTACGAGCGCAGGATGTCGGCGAACACTTGCGAGGCGTACGGACGCGACCTCCGCTTCTTTGGCGAATGGCTCAAAAGGCGTGGCCGCACCGCCGCGGCCGCAGTCACGCGGGACGACATCGCGCTTTTCCTTCGCGAAGAGCGAGAGGCCGGGTTGAAGGGCTCCACGCGCGCTCGCCGCACCGCCGCCATACGCATGTGGCTCAGGTACCTAAAGGAGCGCCGCATGATTCCCCAGAATCCTTCGGACCTTATGGACCCGCCCAAGAAGGCGCTCGCCTTGCCGCGCGTGCTCACCGAAGAAGAGGTCGCATCGATGCTCGACAATGTGAGCGGCGTAGAGCCGCGCGAGCTGAGGGATAGGGCTATACTCGAGACGCTTTACGGATGCGGGCTGCGCGTTTCGGAACTTTGCGACCTTAAGATGGACGACATTGTGGCCGACGGCGAGCTGCTTAGGGTTTTGGGCAAAGGCTCCAAGGAGCGGATAGTGCCGATAGGCGTTGCCGCCGGACGTGCGCTTGAATCCTACTTCGCGTCGGCCCGTGGCGCATTCGTGAAAGGGAATCTCGCCGAGACGCATGTGTTCGTCACGCGTTTGGGCCGCCCCTTTACGCGGCAGGGCGTTTTCAAGGTGATCCGCGAGCGTGCCGCCGCGGTCGGCATTGCGGCGGACCGCATATCGCCTCACGTCCTTCGCCACTGCTTCGCCTCGCACATGCTCTCCAGAGGCGCAGACATACGCGTAATACAGGAGCTTCTTGGCCACGCCGACATAGGCACCACCCAGATATACACTCATGTCGACGCCGCCCGCTTCGCCGAGATACACAAGCTCCACCCGCGTCACTGACCGTCAAACGCGCAACGGCGGGTTTTGGTATAATTTCCTCAATGAAAAAACATATATCTGCATTTACGGCTTTCGCCGCTGCTGCGTTGTGCACTATGTGCATGGCGGCGGATGGCGTCCAGGAGGAAGAAAAACAAGCGATATCCGTTGACTTCGGCGCGGACTTGAGAATCCGGCAGGAGATAATGGACCACGTTCCCGGCCTGCCCCGCGGCGCTTTTCGCGGGTTCGCCTTCAGGGAGTCTGGCTATCGCAACCACATTCGCTTCCGTCCGCGCGTTTGGGCGGAGCTCAAGGGCGACGCGGGCGATGCCGGCGCATGGCGGCTTTACGGACGTCTCGCCGACGAGTTCCGCTGGAACAGCCGTCCACGCAATCGCACCACCTCATGGCCTGGAGAGGTGATCGTCGACAACCTCTATATTGAGGGCAAGGGCATATTCGACGGATTCCTCGACGTTAAGCTCGGCCGCCAGGACCTGTACGGGCTTTGCGGTTTGGGCCGCATTCTGGTCGACGGCACTCCCGGCGATGGATCGCGTTCGCTCTACACCGATATGGCGTCCGCTCGCTTCCATGTAACCGAGACCTCTACCATCGACGTCTTCGGTCTGTACAACTTCGATTCGGCCAGCGACTTCCGCATAGGTGACGACCGCCACAGGTTTTCCTCCACGGCTTCGCGCATTCCCGACGGCTCCGGCAATCAGGACGACTGGGGCGCTGGCGTCGTGTGGAGCCAGACCCCGGTCGAGGGCTTTGAATACCAGCTCTTCGCCATCACGAAGCGCCTGCGCCAACCGCAGCCTCCCCAGACTTGGCGTCGCACCGATCTTGTCGGCGTGCGCATCCAGCCGCAGCTGGACGAGACGATCAAGTCCGACTTCGACTTCATGTACCAGAGGGGCGGCGAGTGGAGCGCCTTCGCGGGAATTAACTGGAAGAGCGCTTGCGAGGGTTGGAAGCCCATGCTCGGCATCGACTACCGTTACATGAGCGGCAAATGGGACCCTATGTGGGGCCGCGACGCGATCGAGTCCGACATGTTCCTTTATGGAACGCACGACGGCATCGGCTGGTGGTCGAACCAGCATTACCTGAAGTTCTCCGCCGGTGTGGAATTTGCGCCGCGTCACAGGCTCGTGTTCTCCTGCGGGCCGGTATTCGCGGCAGAGCGTGACGGAATCGGCGGCGGCAACGGACGCTTCAAAGGCCTCTTCACACGCGCCCTCTACGCCTTCCCCTTGCTGTCGGCGGACAGGGCGAAAGGGGAGCGCTTCGAGATATTCGGCCATGTCATTGGCGAGGTGTTCAATCCGGGCGACTACTACGACACCGGAAAGCCTGCTTATTTCATCCGTTGGCAGGTTGAGTTCAAGTTCTGACGCGCATGCCATCGCCTAGATTAGGTATCGCTCCCCGCGTTGCGGGTGTGCAGCGCCAGACGCAGATTCTGGCGCCGCACATGATGCAGGGCTTGAAGCTTCTTGCGAAGTCCCTGCCCGAGCTTCGCGAAGAGATCGCGGCGGAGATGGAGCGCAACCCGGCCATAGAGGATGTCGATCATCCGCTTGAGACGTCGCTTTCCGAAGTGGAGCGCCTCAGGGATGAGGATTCTCCCGAGCCGGACTATCCCGAAGATGACTTCGAGCCAGGCTATAGCGCTGACGAGGAGGCCGCCGAGCGTAGGCAGAGCTTTTTCGACAACCAGGTCAAGGTCGAAACCCTTCAGGAGCATCTTGTTTCGCAGCTGCCGCTCTCCGACATTCCGCGCGAAGACTGGCCGCTTGTCGAGACGCTTGTCGGCGACCTTGACGCGAGCGGCTACTACAAGGGGTCTATCGCCGACGCCCAGATGGCGTTCGGCCGCAGCGAAAGCGAGATCGTATCTCTTCTCGCCAAGGTGATGGAGCTGGACCCTCCCGGCTGCGGCGCGCGCACCGTGCGCGAGTGCCTGCTGGCTCAGATGGATGCGCTCGACGACTCGCCATACGAAGATGAAGTGCGGACGATAATCGACCGGCACCTTGGCGATCTTGAGGCGGGACGCATCGGCACCATCGAGAAGTCCCTTGGCCTTACCCACGCCCAGCTTGCCGCGGCGCTTCGAGAGCTCCGTTCGCTCGACGGTCGCCCCGGCAGGCAGTATCCGAGCGAAAGGGAGCGCATCGAATACGTGAACCCCGAGGTCCATGCCGTGAAGCGTGAAGGGCGCTGGATCGCGCTTACGGACGAGCGGTCTCTGCCCGTGATACGGCTATCGTCCGCCTTCAGGCGCATTCTCGACGACCCCAACCAGTCTGCGGAGACCAAGTCGTATGTTCGCGAGCGCATTGCCGCGGCAGAGGCGTTCCGTGAGGCGGTGGCTCACCGCCAAGAGACTGTCCAGGCGATTGCGCAAACGATATTCGACAGGCAGCAGGATTTCTTCGAGCATGGCTTTGCCGCATTGAAGCCGCTTACCGAGCTTGAGGTCGCCGAAGCGGTCGGCGTCCACGGCACTACCGTTTCGCGCACCGTCCGCGACAAGTATGCGGAAACCCCTCAAGGCACCATCGAGCTTCGGCGCTTCTTCGTCACAGGCGTAAGGACTGCGGACGGCGAAGTGCTTTCGCAGGACGCCGTCATGGAGAAGCTCAGGGAGATCGTTGACGGCGAGAAGGCGTCCGCGCCTCTTTCGGACGAGAAGATCGCCGCCGCGCTCAAGGCGGCGGGTTATCCGGTCGCACGGCGCACCGTCGCCAAATATCGCGACAGGCTGGGCATACCAGGTGCGTCTGCAAGAAAACGGTGAGGATGGTGGCGAGAAAGGGGATCGAACCCTTGACCTTAGGCTTATGAGTCCTGCGCTCTACCAACTGAGCTATCTCGCCAAGAACCCTTATTGGGTCAACGAGCGCATATGATACCAAATTCTCCCCTCCGCCGTCAAGTGCCGTAAGCGAATTCGCCTTGTTCACAAATGGTAATATCTACCGGGTCAGCAAAGAAGAGAGGAAGACCGTGGGGT
>CAMZEN010000030.1 GCA_947305775.1 uncultured Verrucomicrobiota bacterium | reverse complement strand
CCGGCAGGTTCAGCTGCATCCAGAGGTCGTACTGCGCGACCGGAGTGTCGGAGAAAATGCGGTTGTGGGAAACGTAGGCGGAATTGACTTCGAGCCCAAGCGAGACCTCAAACAGAGGAGAATCCTCCTCTTCCTCAGCCTCTGCCTTCTCAATCGCCGCGGCCTCGGGCGCGGCTGCCTCGGGTGTGGCTACCTCGGGCGTGGCTGCCTCGTTCTGGACGGGAGCCTCCTCGGCATGAGCCGTGAATGCGACCGCTGCGGTCGCCATTGAACAAAACGCAATCATCAGTTTCTTCATGTGTTTTCTCCTTTGTTTTCCCCTTTGCAGCTTTCAGTCATGAGACTTTCTCGCTGTCAAGTTGCAGATATTATACCACATCAGATTGTACTGTTCAATCCGGGCGGCGAACTGAATCTGACTGGGGACAGCGCAATATCACAATATTTTTTCGCCAAGGCGCGAAGCGAGGGTTGTGCGGCGTTCGCGGACGGTATTCGTCTTTATTGCCTGATCAACAGCATATGGAACGCCCATCAGCAGCACCAGCCTTCTACCGCGAGTTATTGCGGTATAAAGAAGGTTCCTCTGAAGCATCACATAGTGCTGAGTGTGGATGATTACGATCACCGCAGGGTACTCGCTGCCTTGCGATTTGTGTATCGTCGTCGCATAGGCAAGCACAAGTTCGTCCAAATCGCCCGAATCGTACTTAACCGGGCGTCCGTCGTATGTGACCACCATTGAGCGGGATTCCAGATCGACCGTCTTTACAAACCCAACATCGCCGTTGTATACGTCCTTGTCGTAGTTGTTCCTGAGCTGCATCACCCTGTCGCCCGCCCGGAACGTCGTGCCGCCGCGCACGAGACCGGGTCCATTCGGATTCAGCGCACGCTGAATTTCGTGGTTTAGGTTCTCGGTTCCGAGCGCGTTGCGACGCATAGGCGTCAGGACCTGCACGTCCTCAAGCGGATCCATGCCGAATTTCCTGGGAATGCGCTGCGTCATGAACTCTATGGCCCTTGCGATGCACGCTTGAGGGTCTTCGATTCTCATGAAGTAGAAATCAGTGTCGCCAGACCGTATCTCCAGCGGCTCGCCGGCGTTTACGTGGTGAGCGTTCTTGACGATCAATCCCGCTGTGTCCTGGCGAAATATGAACTGAAGTTTTGCGCACGGCACTACGCCCGACTTTATCAAGTCGCCAAGTACGCTTCCGGCGCCAACGCTCGGGAGTTGGTCCGTGTCGCCGACCCATACGACCACCGAACTTTCGGGGATGGCCGCCAGCAGGTCGGAAGCGAGCGATATATCGATCATCGACGTTTCGTCAAAAATGAACACGTCCGCGTCGTACCTGCGTTCGCCGTTGTAGTTGAATTCGTTTGTCGCGGGATTCCACTTGAGCAGCCTGTGGATCGTCTGCGCAGTGGCGCCGACGCTCTCGGTCATTCGCTTGGCGGCGCGTCCCGTAGGCGCCGCGAGCACCACATTCAGCTTGCGCTCCTTGTATATGTCGACAAGGGCGCGGATGATTGTGGTCTTGCCGACGCCAGGACCTCCGGTTATTATGGAGAACTTGCTTTCAAGCGATCTCTCGAGCGCTTGCGCCTGTCGGCTTTCAAGCCTGAAGCCTGCGCGGCGCTCCCACCATTCGATTGCGCGTTTTGCGTCTATCGGGCGGAACGACCGCGGCGTCGAGATTATCCTGCGCACGCGGTAGGCGACGTCCCTTTCGCTGTAGTACAGCGACTTGAGGTAAATTCGCCGCGGACCTTGTTCGCCTTCTTCGCGCTCTGCGATAACGTGTCCCTCCTCAAGCTCCTTTTCGAGCGCGGATGCAAGTATCTCAACCGATATGCCCGTAAGTTCGCTGCCCCTAAGGAGCAGATCGTTTTCGAACGTCCAGCAGTGTCCGCCATCCTCGGACTCCTTTTCTAGCGCGTAGGATATGGAGGCTCTGGCCCTGAGCAAAGAATCCTTCGATATGCCGACCGACAGGGCAATGCGGTCCGCCGTGGCGAATCCTATGCCCCATATGTCGCGGCAAAGCTTGTATGGGTCGGCCTTTACGATGGCGATCGCATCCGGTCCGTACCGCCTGACGATCTTCGTCATTTTCGCGATGCTTATGCCATACGTCTGCCCGAAGATCATGTTCTCGCGCATCGTCGCGTTCGCGCGCCAGCTTTCGCGTATCTGGGCAATCTTCGCCTTGCCGAGCTTCGGCACTTCACATAGACGTGCGGACTGGTGGTTCAGGACGTTCAGCGTGTCGTCGCCGAACGTATCCACAATGCGCTTTGCAAGCACCTTGCCTATGCCTTTTATGAGTCCCGAAGAGAGGTAGCGCTCGATGCCTGCAATGGACTTGGGGGCTACGCATGTTATCGTGTCGGCCTTGAACTGCCGACCATGCACCACGTCGGTGACCCAGCGCCCTTCCGCCTTGACATCCTCCCCTTCCCACACGGCCTGCGTCTTGCCGACGACGGTTATCTCATTCAGCTTGCGTAGCGCGTAGCCCGACGGCAACTCGACATGCAGCACCGTGTAGCCGTTTTCGTCGTTGTGGAATACAACGCTCCTGACAGTCCCCTCGACCGTCTCCGGCGGTGACGCCGATACGTCCGCGTCACTCCCGCCCGTCTTCACACTCCAGCCTCCACGATGCTTCTTGCGCGTTCTTCCATTATCTGGTCAAACTCGTCCTCGTCGTCATCCTCGGGTATTTCGTCCGGACGGTCCGGCGGCACCATAAGGTATCTGAGTGCCGCGGTTGCGAGGCGACGGAAGACCGGCGCGGCGGAATTGCCGCCCTGATGGAACTTTCTGTTGGCGTCGAAGTCCAGCGTCACAAGAACTACGAGCTTCGGATCCGACGCGGGAACGATGCCGCAGAAAGTGGCGCGATACAGTCCCGGGGCATAGTGGCGGCCTATGACCTTCTGAGCCGTACCGGTCTTGCCGGCTACGGAATACCCGGGGATCGCGGCGCGGCGCGCGGTACCGTTCTTGGTGGCGACGCCAAGCATTACTTTTCGCAACATGCGCGCGGTATTGGACGAGATGGGCCGCCCAATTACTTCGTCGGAATGGCTGTAGAGATCCATTCCGTTCGCATCGACAATCTTCTTTATGATGTGCGGCTTCATGCGCACGCCGTCGTTTGCGATGGCCTGATATGCGGATGCAAGCTGGATCGCCGTGACCGCCACGCCCTGACCGATGGGCGCACGCGACCATGTGGCCTTGTCCCAGCGCTTCCAGTCGGGGAGTATGCCGACCTCCTCGCCGGGGAGTTCGATGCCGGTCTTCGTTCCGAATCCAAAGGCGCGCATATAGCTCCACAGACGCTGGGGACCAAGATCGTAGCCTAGTTTGCCGATGACTATGTTCGACGAATGGACTATCGCGTCGCCCACGGTCATAGTGGGATCCCAAACGTGCGAACCGTCGCCCGGCAGTTTATAGTACCGCTCGTCATGACGCTCGGTGGAGTATATGCGGTCCGGTCCGGCAAAGCCAGAGTCGAATGCGGCCGCGGCGGTTATGACCTTCATTACCGAACCGGGCTCGTAGGTAAAGTTCGTGACGCGATTGAGTTTGGCCGCATCCGGCGTTGATCCGAAGCGCAAAGGGTCAAAGTCGGGGAGGGACGCCATGGCAAGGATCGCGGCGCTTTTCGCGTCCATCACAAGGCACCATCCGGAGCCAGGCTCGAACGTGGCCATGCCGGCGGCAAGCGCTGTCTCGGCCTCGTACTGAAGCGTATGGTCTATAGTCAGGTATATGTCGGCGCCAGGCACTGGATCAACCGATACGATGCGCTTGTCGTAAAGTTCGCGCCCGCGAGCATCCTTCATGCCGCGTATCTCGCCTGGGACGCCGGTAAGGTATCGGTTGAAGCGAAGCTCCACGCCTGCGGAGCCGACATGCTCGGCGTTTACCGATCCGAGAACGTGCGAAAGCCTCCGACGATGAAGGTACTGCCGTATTTGGCGATCCTCTATCGAGACGCCGGCGACGAGGGTTGAATCCGCGAGCGTACGGTGCGCCTCCGGATCGGACGACACAGCAAGGGGCTGGTAGCGACGCTTTACATCCTCGCTCATGGCAAGCACCTTGCGGAAGTCCAGCCCGAGCGCCGTCGCTATAGTCTTCACGATCGCGGCGCGCGGGCGCGGCGGTTCACCTCTGCGGCGCACGACACGATTGGTCAGCGCAACGGGATCAAGATGATAGTCCCATACCGGAACCGACTTTACGAGCGGCGTACCGCTGGCGTCAAATATGGAACCGCGGCGACCGGGAAGCTCGCGCCTGAAGGAATAGTCTATCGAGTCTACGGACGGATCGACATGAGCACGAACCACTTTCTGCGAAGAATAACCCGCCAGTAGCAGCAGTGCCGCGACAGGAAGCCAGAACCTCGCGTTCTCGCCTCTCCTCGCCATGATTATGTCACCGCACCTTTCGAGCCCTGTTCACTTGAGCCGTATTTACGGCGTTCGACGAACGACGGGAGGCGCGAGCCACGGAAAGCTGTCCGGGCTTGGGGCGTCCATGCGAGTCCATGCGAACGATCTGATCGGCGCGCGGGTACTTCATAGACAAGCCGAACTTGAGAAGCGCACGGTCGAGGTTTTCGGATGTCTTCATGGCGTCCCAACGCGCGCTCTCGCGGGCGCGGTCGTTCTCGAGCTTCGTCAGCTGACGCTCCTTCTCGCCTATGGACTTCATAAGCTGGTTGCAGCTCGATGAAGCCAACAGGTTTACGATGACCATCACAAAGAACATCATAAGCACGCCCCCGACGTGCATCGAGCGGGACGCCATTACAGACATTTTCTTAGAACGCTTGCGGTTCTTCTTCATTTCCCTACTCCTTTTCTGCGACCCGGAGCTTTGCGCTCCTGGATCTTGGATTTGATTCGACTTCCTCCGGCTTGGCCTTTACGGCCTTGCGCGCAACAATCTTCACCCGCGGCAGTTCGCCGCGCCACTCGCTGCCACCACCCTGCAGCGAAACTTCGCGTCCCGCATGCGCCGCGAAAAATCGCTTAACTTCGCGGTCGGTCAGCGATTCGAACGTGATCACGGCGAAGCGTCCGCCTCGCTTGACAAGCGCTAGGCCGCCTTCAAGCGCGCGCCTCAGCTCGCCGAGTTCATCGTTCACATCCATTCTGAGCGCCTGGAACACACGCGTCGCCGGATGGTGCGGCCCGCGGCGTCCTACGACGCGCTCAACGAAATCAGCAAGGTCCAACGTCGTCTCGAACGGCTTCTCGACCCGGCGCTCGACGATGGCGCGCGCAATGCGGCGCGCGTTCGGCTCTTCGCCGAAATTGCGGAATATCTCTTCGAGATGATCCGCTCCGCTTTCGTTCACTAGCGCCGCCGCCGTTACGCTGCGCGACCGATCCATGCGCATGTCAAGGGGTCCCTCGCGCTGAAAGCTGAACCCGCGTCCGGCGTCATCCAGCTGAGGACTCGACACGCCAAGGTCCAGCAACACCCCATCGACCTCACTCCACCCGTTAGACTCAGCAATTTCCTTAAGCTCTCCATGGTTGCCCTTTGCGATCTTCAGGCCGTCCACCTTCATCGCCTCGACCTCTGCGATGGCCTGATCGTCGCGATCGATTCCCAAGACCATGCCGCCAAGCGCAACGATCTCCTTCGCGTGCCCGGCACGTCCGAGCGTCCCGTCAACATAGCGACCGCCGCGTTTCACGTTCAGCGCCGCCATCGTCTCCCGAAGGAGAACCGGAACGTGTCTGGCGGGCATCGTATCCATTTCAGTTTGGATCCTATAGCCCCGCCGCCTCGAACGCTGCATCAAGTGCAGCAACGTCCACTTCATCCACCGGCGCCAAAGCAGCCGGGTTCCAAAGCTTGATCATGCGGAACGAACCCACCATCGCAACCGTCGTCGTCAAGTTCGCAAACTGAAGGAGCCTGTCGCTTATGCGGATTCGTCCCTGCACGTCAAGGTCAAGCCGTTCGCTCTGCGCGCCAATAACCTGATATATGCGATTCAGCGCCGGATCAAAAAGCGCCTTTTCGCGTATCTTAGACAGGAGCACATCCATCTCCGCCTTCGGCAGAAGATTCAGGCACCTCTCCTTTCGGTCTGGCATCACATACACGAACTTCGGGTTACCCATGTCGGTCCGCCATCCGCTTGGAATGGTAAGACGCTTCTTGGGATCCAAAGCATGGTCGCTACGTCCCACAAGGACGCTGGATTCAGCGCTCGTCGACTCAGCGACACTCTGCTTGCCTTCCTTTGACATTTTGTGACACTATTATACACTTTAACCCACCAGAGTGCAATAGCAAATATTAAATATTTTTTATTTGCATAAAATAAATCGCCAACGAGCAATCATTGGCGATTATGGTGGAACATTCAACAGTTTCCTGTTAGGACGCGACGAAGCCTTCGTCGGGCGACATCAGCCAGACGAAAGACAGTCGCAATTGGAGTTGGATGGGCCCCCATCATATTATATCGTGGAAAGAAGCGTGTAACGTGAAGCGGTATCTCCGGCGAAACAGACTCGATGAATGCGGATACTTCATCAATGTCGCTTTCTTTGTCGTTGCGTCCGGGCACGATCAGTGTTGTAACTTCCACATGGCATCCGACCTCGTGCAGCATCCGAATCGTCCTGCAGACAGCAGCGAAGTCGCCACCAATCCAATCGTAGTATTCTTGCGATGGCCCCTTCAAGTCGATGTTCGCGGCATCGACGAGTGGCGCTATTTCTCCAATTACAGATTCTTCGGCGCAACCGTTCGACACAAGAACGTTAAGCATCCCTCGTGAACGAACCTCCTTCGCCGTATCCCGCACGAACTCCCAGCCGACAAGAGGCTCGTTATAAGTATATGCGACGCCAAGGTTGCCGCGTTCGCGCTTTACCTTAAGCGCAAGATCGGCTAGTTCACTCGGAGAAACGACCTGATAGGGCACTTCGCCCAAACCGCTTTGCGAAATCGAATCGTTCTGACAAAAGGGACAACGCAGATTGCATCCGAAACTGCCGACCGAAAGTATGTTCTCACCAGGATGAAAGAACGCTATGGGTTTCTTTTCAATAGGATCGAGCGCAAGCGAAGTTATGCACCCGTAGTTCGCCGCGACTACTCTCCCGCCTTCCGCCTTGCGTGCGCGGCAGAATCCAATGGCACCTTCATTTAGGCGACAGTGGCGCGGACAAGTATCGCAAGCAACCTCACTCATGGAAGACTTCCGCCTGGAAAGTCTCGAACTTCGCTCCTTCGCGCCAAGCGTCCGCCGACAGCCCAGCCTTCTGCGACAGGAATGAAAGCGTGTTCGCAAGGTCCCACCCCTGCTCTGGCGCGACCTGGGGCAGGAACACCGCAAACGCATTGCCCTTTTCGAGCGTCATACCGTCACGCCCAAGCACTATATCCCGCCACGACGCAACCGGCTTTGGCGGCGTTAGAGCCGAGACCTCGACACGGATGTTTCCGAGTTCGCGTTCCGTGACCGGCATGAAGCGCGGATCGTGCAAGGCTGAGTCCACCGCACGCGCAACCACGGCATCCACCAACGGGCGCATCGGCATGATCTCGCCAATGCAACCGCGCAAGGCGCCGGTAGTCCTGTCGTTCAGCGTAACGAACGCACCCATCTTTGCAAGCGCCGCGGATGGGACATCCGCTCGCGGCAATTTTAACCTGCCATCTCCGCGCACGGCATGCTCAAGCGATTCACGGGCCACTCGCAACAGAAAGTTTCGCGTCGCCGAATCAAGAACGCCCTTCTCGCCACCGGACCATTCGACGCGTCCCACGACAGCCATGTAGCACACGAAGCGCGAAAAGTCCCCTTCCTCGTCACCCGAAGTAGCGTAGGCTATGCGAGTGAACGAGGCGTTCTTCCCAGCGGCGCGCAGCGCGAGCTCAATGGGAACATGTCCGCAAATCGTTGCTCCTGTCTTGCCTATGAACGCGGCGAAAGCGTCGGCATCACACTTTGAGATGTGCGAAAACGCCTCGTAGTCAACGGAGGCGACATTGCTGCGGACATCTTCGCTTCCTGTTTTCCCGTATGGGGTATAGCCAAAGTCTTCTCCATAATGCGTGAAGTCGGAGGAAACCACAAGAAGCGTTCTGTCGTCCATCAGCTTCATGATCGCGCGCGCGCACATGGCCATCTGGTCAGCACCGAAGGACCCCATGACGAGCGGGACTACCGAGAATCCATCGCCAAGCGCAAGTTGCAGAAGCGGATACTCAATCTGCGCCGAATGTTCAGCACGGTGCACCTTGTCGTTGCGTACAACCGGAGCAAGCAAAGCGAGTCGGTCAATCCATTCCCTGTCGACCGGAATCTCACCAAGCGGCGTCGAGACTGCGCTCGCGTCAGGGGCGACCAACCGGTTTTCAATCCATGCCCGATGACTCGGCGCAAGCACGACGACGCGGTCGAACTTGGCACCGCGAACAAGGCGCACCGCCCGCCACGCAGTCAATCCAGAGTAGGCCCAACCTGCATGCGGCAGAATAAGGATGTTCGGGTTCGCAACCGCAGTTGCACCATCCGCGTCCACAGACAGCTCCCATTCGGCTGCGAGAGAGCGGATCTCCCGTTCCGTCCCGGGATACCACGTTCCGGCGAGCGTGCTTTCAATGGTCATCTAAGCAACCTTCCAGCTGATGGTCACGAATCGGAATCTCGTATGAAGCTCATCGGCTTCCATGGTTCTTGCGGTGTGCGCGGCACTGCATTTTCGCCGCGAAGGTTCTTGAGGAGCCACGCCATGTTGCGCGCGAGGGTGCGCATGGTCTGCATGCCCTCTGCATCCTGCGCAACTTCGCCAGGCGCGCGACCGAACGCAACGTTCCAATACTGCGATGTGACTATTGGGCAATTCAGCATCTCGAACATCATGTTCATCGTCTGGTACGCCGCCGTCGAACCGCCGCGCCGGCATATCGCCACATTGGCGACCGGCTTGCCATTGATGTTTCCGCCGCCTGCAAAGCAAACGCGCTGCATTACGGCGAGGAGATGGCCTGCTGGCTGCCCATAATATACGGGCGAGCCAAACACAACCCCATCCACATCAGCAAGCGCCTCGATTATGCGATTCGCGACATCGTCGTCGAATGCGCAGCGTCCTGGATTGGCTTCGCGGCACTTGCCGCAGACGACGCATCCGCGAACAGGCTTCACGCCAAGCCAAAAGTCTTTGCTTCCCACGCCCTCCGCATTGAGAGTGTCGGCGATTTCCTTAAGCGCCCGCGCAGTGTTGCCGTCCTTGTGGGGGCTTGCGTTTATGAGCAGTACTTTCATTTTGAATCCTCCATTTCAAGTTTGCAGCCAAAGTCGCCTGATCTGTTCACGCCTATCTTGTTCGCGCCAAGACATGGTCACGTCCGTCGGGCGCGTACACGCGGTGTACGAATATACCGGGCTCGACCTCCACGGATTCTACGCGGACCTCCTCCCCTGCAAGCGTCTCCGACTTGAACACTATGTCGAGTTCGCGGCAGGCCCCCGCCGCCTCGGGACGCCCCTCCATCAGCCATTCGATGTAGTGGACGTTGTTGACGTGCCCGTTCAAATCGATGTCGCCGCGCCTTGCGCGGAAGACGAGCGCGTCGGACGACGTCTCGCGGCAATCCCACCGCAACTTCGCGAAAGGCTCGTCGCCAAAAACAGGTTCGCGGACCGTATTCGCCGCCGCGAAGACGCCTTCCGGAATAGCGACGACCTTGCGGGACGCTAGATCGATGAGCATCCATTCGCTTGTCGCATGGCCAATCTCGCCACCGTCCTCGCCGAAAAGGACGAAATCGCGATAGGCCACAATCTTCCGTCCGCCTCGCGGGAACGTGAGTATCGAGACGGTTTCGCCCCACTTCGGAAAGCGCGACATCCGCACCTTTAGATGCGTCAGCACCCACGAGATGTTCTCGCCGGACGCCTCGAAGTTCGACTTCGAAAACGACAACGCCTCGGCGTTAAGGCTCGCAGCCTCCTGCAACCAGTTGCAGACGGACGCCATCGTCGCCACACCGTCAGGTCCGCACTCGTACGTCCTGACCGCCCACGAATACTCTCCGAATGTGTCGCTCATCCTATGATTTCCTTACTGCAGAATCAGAATGTTTGTTGTGTATTCTACCATAAAACGTCGCAGACTCATAGGGCGCGGCAAGACATGCAACAAGCGACAGTATGGCAAACAGGCGTTTCACCGTTCAATCTCTTTCAGATACCTGACAAGTTCACGGGTGTGGTTTGTCTCGATGATTGTGAAGCCTTGCTCGACGAGCCAGCCCCAGCCCTTGTCGGGCGACTCGAAGATGGATACGCGGTCGTCGTGACCCGCCGTATGATTGGACCAAGTCGCGGCGATGAAAGCCCGCGAGCCCGAGGCGAGTACCTTCGGCAGCTGCGCGTATGTCTTGGAGTCGAGCGATGCCATTCGAAACTGGAACGCGAACGGACGCAACTTCTCGATGTATTCGTCAACATACGCTTCGAGGTCGGGTATCTTATCTTCAATGACAGGGCAGTAGCGCACCTTCTCCAAATCGTCGCCGAAAATTCGCTTTGCCTTTTCGTAGGGCCACGGGAGAACGAATACCGTCTCTTCCAAAGTGCCGTTTGCGCGGGCGATTTCAAGGAGCTTTCTGACTAGAGTGCCTTCCTCGTGTCCCGGCAGGTCGTAGATGGCCTTGTCGAGATAAAGCCAAACCTTGCCTTTAGCGACGGCGATGAACTCCTCAAGTGTCGGCACCTGATAAGGCGTCATCGCGCCGAGGTTGTCCCGAAGCCGCAAAGCGCGAATCTCATCCAGCGTAAGGTCGCCAATGTAGCCGCTGCCGTTGGTGGTGCGGTTGACGGCGTAATCGTGCATGATCACGATGTGGCCATCCTTCGTCATGCGCACGTCGGTTTCGATTATGTCCGCGCCAAACGCTATCGCATTCTTCAGCGACTCAAGCGAATTCTCCGGCGCAAACTGCCAGTCGGCGCGATGGCTCGCAACCATCACGCCATTCGTCCCTGCGACACTAGTCGCAGCAACCATCACCGCCACAAGACAAGTTGCAAATCTAACCATATTCACAAAGCTTCCTATCTGTCTTACTTACGGCACCCAGTGCCTTTGCCGCGTATATTATCCCATAATTTGTCCGCTGACTCAATGGCTTAGCCACTGCCGCCCCGCGACGGCCCGCCACAAACAAAGAGCGAGGGGACGCGTGTTTGCCGCGCCCCCTCGCCGCCTTTACGCGACCGCTCGCGTCAACCCTGAGCCGCGTTGGGCTCAGGGTCGTCCTTTTTCGTGGTCTTGTGCGCCGAGGCGACGAGCTTGTACTGCTTGATGATGCCGATGAGCGAGTTCGCCGCGCTCGTCGCGTCCTCCGACGGATTGATCTCGCACGTGACGTTCACGCGGCGGATGATGGTCGAGACGAGCCCCGCCGCCGTCTTCCTTAGCGACGCGGTCGAATCCCCGCCCTTGGACGCCTCGCGCTCCGACCTCTCCTCAGTGCGGCTCGAATAGAGCCTCTCCACCTCATCGTTCGCCGCGCACATCCCGTTCAGCCACGGCAGCATCCCGAGCTTCGTGATCGCCTCCACCGCCTCAGGGTTCTTCTGCAGGTCGAACGCCAGACCGTGCAGCTCCTCCGTCTCCTTCACGATCGAATGCGCGTACGCCCCCTTGTAGGTGCCGATCTTGGACAGCACAAGGTGCGCCGACGCCCCCGCCGGAACGTCTTCGCCCAACTCCTCCAGCTGCTCCAGCGCACGCCACATCGCCTTGAAGTACGCATCGCGCCGAGCGTCCTGCCGCGCGATCTCGCTCGTCGAAGCATACTGCCGCGACTCGTTGATGAAGTCGGTAAGGCGCTGGTTCGTGGCGTCCAGCTCCGCAAGCGGCTCCCCGACCGGCACCTTCGTGTGGTCGAGGCCGTTGAGCGCCCCAACAATCGCCTTGGTGTAGTTCAGGAACTCGCCGTTCGCCAAGAGCGTCCCCGTCCAGTTGGGAACCTCCTGCACGACAGTATTCTCGTTTGCCATGTTGCTTTTCCTTTCTCCCTTCCGGGAATTGCGGCCTTTTTACTTTTTTCGAGCCTCCCGACCGTCAGAAATGCCCAAAAATTCCATTTGCTCCAAAAACTCCGTCAGAAGTCGCCAAAAGTTTCATTTGGCGATTTCTGACAGTCGGAAACGCCCAAAAGTTTCGTTTGGCCCGAAAAATCCGTCTAAAGTTCGCAAAAGTTTCATTTGGAAACTTCTGACGGCTTTTCGGCTCCAAAAATTCCATTTGGCGTCTCCAAACGGGTTTTTACTCCGTCACCTCCGCCTTGAGACGGTAGAAGCGCGGCGATTCGGTCGATTTCGTGAACTCCGTGCTGCCCGCCGCGTCAACGGCCTTCGTCGCCGTCACCGTCTTGCCCGCGACATCGCTGGACTCCACGACGCTGACCGTCACACCGTCCGAGTTCACTACGGGCGGCGTCTTCACCACGACCTTGCCGTCCACGAACGCAATGTCGATAAGCGGCGTTTCCTCAAACGCTCCGCTCGGCACATCGAACACGTAGCGGAACACGTTGTAGATGCCGCCGCTCTTCTCGTCCATCGCGCCCGTGAAGCTGTTCTCCTCCGCCCAATCCTCATAGGTAAGCGGCAAATATTGCAGTATGAGTCCATTCCACGTCTCGCCGGCTTCTACGCCCCAACCCGTGGATTCTGGCGAAACCGAGGCGACGCAACCGGATGCGACGCCCTCAAACACGTGGATTTGGCCGTCATACGTCCAGGGACTGATAGTTGGCGCATTCCCCATAAATACCACGTTCGTCAGTGCGCTGCACTTATAGAACGCCCGATCCCTGATGATCGTCACCGAGGCAGGTATCGTCACGCTCGTCAAGCTGCTGCATTCGTCGAACGCATATTCCCCGAGGTCCGTCACCGAGTCGGGTATCGTCACGCTCGTCAAGCTGGTGCAGGTGGAGAACGCAGAACTCGCGATGACCGTCAAGCCGTTGCCGATCGTCACGCTCTCAAGGCCTGTGCAGTAGAAGAACGCATATCTCCCGATGCTTGTCACGCTGTCCGGTATGGTCAAACTCGTAAGGCCGTAACAGTGCCCGAACGCCTGATCCCCGATGGTTGTCACGCTCTCTGGTATCGTCAAGCTCGTCAAGCCGCTACATCCATAGAACGCCTTTTCCCCGATGCTCGTCACGCCGTTGCCGATTGACAGGCTCGTCGAGCCTGTGCATTCGTAGAACGCAAAACCCCCGATGTTCGTCACGCTGTCCGGTATGGTGATGCTTGTAAGGTCGCGGCAACGGAGGAACGCCTTTTCCCCGATGTTCGTCACGCTGTTCGGAATCGTCACGCTCGTCAGCCCGCCGCAATTTTCGAACACGCTGGCCCCGATGCTCGTCACGCTGTCCGGGATGACAACTTCCGTCGCTTCATGAAGATTGACGCGCGTCAACACGCCGTTAGAGTTGATGGTGAACATCGACTCCGGCACGAACGCCTCCACAGAAACATTCCTCACCCAGCCGCAGTCGGAACCCGAGGAGTAAGATTCGTCCTTTTCGTATGTCCAGCACACCGTGTGCTCGGCGGAATCGTCGATATCGAACGAAACCTGCGTCCAACCGACTTCGCCGCTTATTGCGCCGTGGGAGTCTTCGTCGAGCCAGACAAACAACTCGTCGCTCCACTTTTCGGATGAAACCTTCCACTCAAAAGAGACGGTGCAAGGACCTTGCACGGTGATTGCCGCATACGTGAGTTCCTCGTCGCTGATTGAACCAGACTTCCAGCTGCCGTCGGCTTCGACCGTCCAATTGCTGTCGCCGCCCGTTTCTTCGAACCTGGCGTAGGGGTTGTAATATTGCAGTATGAGTCTATTCCACGTCCCGCCGGCTTCTACGCCCCAACCCGTGGACTTGGGCGAAACCGAGGCAACGCAACCAGATGCGACGCCGTAAAACGGATTCACCCCGACAGTTGGCGCGTTCCCCATAAATCCCACATTCGTCATTGCGCTGCAATTGAGGAACGCATAATTCCCGATGTTCGTCACCGAGTCAGGTATCGTCACGCTCGTCAAGCTGGTGCACCAGGTGAACGCATACTCGCCGATGTTCGTCACGCTGTTGCCTATCGTCACGCTCGTCAAGCCGTCGCACTCGCGGAACGCAGAACTCCCGATGCTCGTCACGCCGTTGCCTATCGTCACGCTCGTCAAGCCGCTGCAATAGGCAAATGCCCAATCCCCGATGCTCGTCACGCTGTCCGGTATCGTCACGCTCGTCAAGCCACTGCAATTGTAGAACGCCAGTTGCCCGATGCTCGTCACGCTGCCTGGGATGGTCACGCTCGTCAAGCTTTTGCAGCTGTAGAACGCATAATCCCCGATGCTCGTCACGGGGTATTGCGCTTCACCGAGCGTCGCAGGTATTACAATAACGCT
Organism: uncultured Verrucomicrobiota bacterium; assembly: GCA_947305775.1. Taxonomy (GTDB): domain Bacteria; phylum Verrucomicrobiota; class Kiritimatiellia; order RFP12; family UBA1067; genus UBA1067. The sequence goes on along the minus strand of CAMZEN010000030.1, from coordinate 18,012 downwards.
TTCGCTTGTCGAGACGGCAGCGCTATAACTACCCTTATAGATGCTGGCCTTGCCGTCGCTGACGGTATAGGTGTAGGTGACGTTGTTCGTCGTCCATGTCGCGGCATGGGCGGCAAGGCTGATTGTCGCCGCGACTGCGGCGAGCATGAGTTTCTTCATTGGTGTTTTCATTGTTGGTTTCTCCTTTTCAGGTTAAAGTTGAGAGTTGAAAGTTAAAACTCGCGCAGAGACGCCGAGCCGCAGAGAGGGGGAATCTTGCATCTTGGGCGCTGCCCCAGACTCCGAAAACTCTGCGCCTCTGCGGCTCTGCGCGAGATATAACACGACGCGACCCGGCGCGTCCCTCTTGCTGAAGGGATGCGACAGGTCGGGTTTGTGTGTTTCGAGGAAGCCTTCTAAAACGCGCCATGGCGCGTCCAGGACGGCCTAGAATCGACGCGAGGCGATTATACTGCCCCCCCCCCCCCGCTAATTGCAACGGACGCTCCAGCCGCGCCTGTCCCGCGCTTCAAGTGCGTCTCGCATCCGTTCTGAATGTATCGTGTCATGGGGTTTGGGGGTTATTTCAAGTATTTGCGGCCTTCGACCTCGGACAAAATGCGCATCTGCTGGATGGCGATTTCGTTCAGTTTCTTTAGGCGCTGCGGCTGGGGGACGCCATCATTGATCATGACGGCATTTATGTTCTCCATGTTGGAGATGCAGATAAGCTGGTTGATTGTGGCGTAGTCGCGCTGGTTGCCTTTAAGATCGGGGTTTGCGGCCTGCCACTGCTGATGCGTCTTGCCGAATAGCGCGACATTGAGGACATCCGCCTCGCTCGCATAGATGATGTTCATCTGTGCGCGTGAGACCTGCGCGGGGATGAGATTCTCCTTGATGGCGTCGGTGTGGATGCGGTAGTTGATCTTCGCCAGTTCCCTCTTTGCCGACCACCCTATAAGTTCCTGCTCCTTCGCCTTGAGGCGCTGGAATTCCTTGACGATGTATATCTTGAACTCTGCGCTTATCCACATTGCAAACTCAAAGGCTATGTCCTTGTGTGCGTATGTGCCGCCGTAGCGTCCTGCCTTGGAGATAAGGCTGACGGCGTTTGTGCGCTCGGCGAATTCCTGAACGCCTATCTTGAAGGAATTGAGACCGGCCTGGTTTCTAATTGTGGCGAATTCGCCATAATTAAACGCAGGGTTGTACACCTGCTCCCAGATGCCGATATACTCAAGCGTGTTGCGGTTGCGGAGCCAATCGGTGATGAAAAATTCGCCGTCTTTCGCCTTGAGCATGTCGGTAAGGCATATATAGTCTTCATCGCCTATTTTGACGACACGCACAATAGTGCCTTTTATGTCAAGCTCGCTGGTCTTCTTCACGCGTCAAATCCTATCATTCGGCATTAACTAAGCGACGCGGGCGAACGCCTTTCGCAGAGATTCGTCGAACGGCACAAGGTCAACGTCGCCGCGCAAGACCTCTTCATGCCGCCGCGCGACTTCGCTGCGCCATTCGTCGGAAAGATCCTTGCCAGAGCCGCCGAAATGGACGACACGAGATAGTCAATCGTCTCTAGCTTCTCGGACGTTGTCATGTGATCAATGGCTTCCATTACTGCTGGCATGATTTCGCTCCTTCGATGTTACGGCACATATTATACCATAATTCCCCCACGGCGCGAATGGCATTGCGGACGCAAATTAATTCCACGTCCTGCAAAACTTGCAAGACGTGGTGCGCCGCCGTCGTGCAGCTCCTACTTTGCCAATTCCGCCTCGATTGCAGATTCGACTTCGGCGAGCGGGGCGGTTGGCTCGAAGCGGCGGACGATACGACCATCTTTGCCAATCAGGAATTTGGTGAAGTTCCATTTGATGTCCGGCTTCTTGGCATAGTCGGGATCGGCCTCGCCAAGCATCTTTTCGAGGATCGGCGCGAGCTTGCCGTCCTGCGGGAAGCCGCCGAAGGTCGTGTTGGCGACGAGGAAGCTGAAGAGCGGCGCGGCGTTTTCGCCGTTGACCTCGACCTTGGCGAACTGCGGGAACGCAGTCTTGTAGTTGAGGACGCAGAAGCCGTGGATCTCTTCGTCGGTTCCGGGGGCCTGCTGTCCGAACTGGTTGCAGGGGAAGTCCAGCAGCTCGAAGCCGCGTCCCTTCAGCCGCTCATACATCGCCTCCAGTCCGTCATACTGCGGAGTGAAGCCGCAGCGTGTCGCCGTGTTGACGATAAGCAGCACCTTGCCAGCGTAGTCCTTCAGCGAGACTTCGCCTCCGGCACGATCCTTGACAGTGAATTGATAGACTGTGTCATTCATTTGTGTTTCTCCTTTCGTTAAATGATTCACGGCAACCGCTCCTGCTGCAACAGCAACGGCGGCAAGTAAAGTCGAGGCTATTCTCTTGTTCATTTTATCTTTTCCTTTTGTTGATGTTCATCAGCAAATCCATTTGCCGAGCTTGGGAATGCGCCTGATGAGCGTTGCGACTACGGCGGACGCGACAAATGTCGCAGCGGCCGTAAGCAGAATGCAAAGCGGCGTAGGCAGGCGCTGGCTTAGCGCCGCAAAAGCGACAGGCAATATGAACATGTGCATCAGATACATGCCGTAGCTCGCCTCGGATATCGGGCGGACAAAGAACCGATAGATTGCGCCGCCAAGGTTGATTTTCCGCAAAACAAGAAACGCGGCGATAGTCGTAAGCGCAACGCCGAGCGAGCAGTATTCGATGCTCATCTCCATATCGACAGCCGCAGAATACGGCGCGGAGAACGGGAACTTATCGGTATAAAGGTAGAACGGAAAGCCGATGATCGCCGCACCAACCACCCAAAGCGGAATCGCGACGCGGAGAGTATGCGACCAGCTGCGCGGCACGGAGAACTTTCTGAACCAAAGGCCGATGAGCATGTAGCCCACGAATCCACTGACGTAATGGAACGCGCCAAAGGAATTCCAGGGACACTCCCCATAGAGGTATGGAACCGCCCCGAACGAAGGCGCGCCGTACATGCCTGCCCAAAGCCTGCGCAGAAACGGGAATGTAGTCGTGAAGAGCCAAAGGAGAATCCAACCCGAAAGTTCGCGCTTTCCGACCTTCTCGGCCCACGGCGAAAGGAGCGGCATCGCGAAGTAGAGTCCGAGCAGCATAGGCACGAACCAGAGGTGCCCGCCCTCGTCAGGGAAGTTGAATACGAGCTGCCGCAAGTCGCCATCCGCCGCGATCACATACGCCGCCGCCCAGATTGCGAACGGAACGAACACCCGCGCGATCCGCCGCTTGAAGAACTCTCCCGCCGGACGCGACACCGGGAAGAGCAGATACGACGACGCGATAACGAACAGCGGAACGCACACGCGGCAGATGCACTCTGTGATCGTCACCCATATCGCATCGGCGCGGCTTGCGATGAACGTGACGTTCGGCGCGTCGCCGCCAAGATAGAAATTCTCCGCCGCATGGATGGCCATGACCATGAAGCACGCCACCACGCGCAACCAGTCAAGAAACGGGATTCTGTCTTTATTCATCATCATTCCCGGTTAATGGCTCAACCTTTCAATTAAATTCACGGATTCATGCCGCAGGAGAACGCTTTGGCGACGACATCGCCCATGATGCGATAAACATGCTGGCAGGTGTCGAAGCAGATAGGCTTCATCTTGGCGGCATCGGGCATACCGTCCGTCAGCGCAGACTCCTCAACTGCGCAGTTGATAATCTTGCCCACGACGTTGCAGTTGTCTTCGTTCATCGAAACGAGCTCACATTCAAGCACAAGCGGCAGTTCGTTGACTACTGGCGCATCGACAAATTCGCTCTTCGTAACGGTGAAGCCACTCTTTGCCACCTTGTCGGGCGTCTTATTCCCGCTGACAATCCCCAAGTAGTCGCATGCTACGACCTTGTCTGCAGTGCCGAACGCGACAGTGAACGCCTTTCGAGCCACGATGTTCGCCCAGGTCTTGTGCGAGGTATCTATGCAGATCGTTATCTCGTCTTCGAGCGTTATTCCGCCCCAAGCCGCGTTCATCACGTCGGGCGTTCCATCTTCGCCATAAGTGCCGATCATCAGCACAGGCATGGGGAACATCCAGTTCTTGTTGCCGAAGTTCTTTTTCATAGTCTTTCTCCTCTAGTCAGTCCTTGCGTTCACAGAAGTATCGCCAGAGCGGTGCGGCCATGAGCGATTGGAATATTTCGTTCTCGTCCAACAGCCGCCGCACCTCGGCGCGGTCGAGCAGATGCACGGTAAGGCACAAATTTATGATTAATCCTTATTCACTTGATTGATCTCTCGCAACACCCGACAAGGATTGCCGACGGCGACAACGTTTGGCGGGACATCCTTGGTGACGACGCTCCCCGCACCGATTACCGCACCGTCGCCAATCGTCACGCCTGGGAGGACCACGACATTCGCGCCAAACCAAACATTGTCGCCGACAGTTATGGGGCGCGCATACTCAAGACCCTTGTTGCGCCGCTCTGCGTCGAGCGGATGCCCAGCTGTGTGAAAGCCGCAGTTCGGGGCGACAAACACGTTCTTGCCGAATACGACCTTTGCGCCGTCGAGAATTACGAGCCCGTGGTTTGCGTAGAAGTTTTCGCCGAAGGTTATGTTGGAGCCGTAGTCGCACCAGAAAGGCGCCTGGACGCGAACCCCCGCACCGACGCTGCCGATTATCTCACGCAACTTTGCATCCTTGGCAGCCCAGTCACTGGGCTTAATCTGGTTGTACTCCCAGCACTTGTCCTTGCACTCGTCCATGAGCCGCACAAGCTCAGGATCGTAGTTGGCGTCATACAGCTCACCCCTGTCTCGCAGTTCCTTGTTTGTCATGTCTGTCTACTCGCTTTTATGTGTTTTCACTCCGCCGCGCACATCGTCCGGACCGCACGAGGTGAAGCCCATTGCCTTTGAGCGTTGTTCGTCCATGACGTAGTAGTCCGCGTCGGCCTCTGCGCAAATTTGGCCGTCGGCGTCCTCGAGCGTCGCATGGAACCGGGCGATCTTCTCGTTCACCTGGCAGACGTATTTCGCCCTCGACACGAAAAACGCAGTATCGATGCGGGCAGGCTTGAGGAACTTAACCTCAATGCGTGTCGTCATTGCGGAACGCTGGAAGCGACGCATTGTCGCCCACCCTGCTGTTTCGTCGAGGATGGTCGTCGTTATGCCGCCGTGCAATACGCCATCCCAGCTCTGAAATCGCGCATCCGGCTTCCAGCGACAAAAGACGGAATCGCCGTCCTCCGCGAATTCGAGGTGGAGTCCGTGCGAATTCGTCTTGGAGCAGCCGAAGCACTTGTCGCCTACGTCGCCCGTAAAAGGATTGCTTAGAAGTCTTGCAGTTTCCATTGGCTCAAACTGATTCGTTCTCCCGTTCATCATCCTGCCCGTTTGTGTTTTATTGGATACCCTCATTCCACTTCCGGGTGTTGGACGGCAACAGGTGTTCCCTCCTGCGATATGTAGAACATATCGAGCACCACGGTCTTGTCGCCGCGGTTCTCGCCATGGTGGATGGTGCCGACCATCTCCACCACCGCCTCACCGGCATGAACCGTCTTCTCCGTGCCGTCAATTCCGATAATCGTCAGTTCGCCCTGTTGCAGAATGCCGTAATTCATGACGGGATGGTGATGCCAACCGATCTTGCTATCGGGCGGGAAAATATAGCGCTTCACGACAAGCTCCGGCTTGCCTACGGGGTAATCAGGCAGTTCCGCGCCGTCCCAACTTTGCGACGTGCGCGCGAGCTCGAATGCCTTTACTTCCTTTATATCGTCATATTTGGCAAACGCTGGGTCGGCACACGGTGATACGCACCCAACCACGGCGCCAAAAGTCGTCGCAAAAGCGACAGATACAAAGACGCGGTTGAACTTGCTTTTATTCATTTCTTCAACTAATTATTACTGCTTACAGGCTGGCGCGGAAGATGGCGGCGATGTCGGCCTCGGTCAGCGGCACCCAGGCGTTTTCGAGTCCGGCGGTCTCGGCGACATGGTGCGCCATCTCGTCGATGCGGCTTTCGTCGATGCCGACTGCGCGGAGCGTCATCGGGATTCCGATCGATGCGAAGAAGTCGTGCGTCGCCTGTATCGCCTTTTCGGCGATCTCCCGCGGCGGAAGCGCCGCGTCGATACCGAACACGTTAACGCCATACTTCACGAATCGCGGAAGAGTCTTCTCCGAGAGGATGTGGCGCATCCAAGGCGGCGTGATGATCGCGAGCCCCTCGCCGTGCGTGATGTCGTAGTAGGCGCTCAAGGCGTGCTCCATCGCGTGGCAGGGCCAGCCGGACGGACTGTTGCCGAGCGAGAGGATTCCGTTGCAGCCGTAGGTGCAGGCGAGCATCATCTCGGCGCGTGCGCGATAGTCCTCGGGATTCGCGAGACAGGCTCGGGCGTTCTCCATGAGGCTCTTGAGCATCGATTCGCAGAAGCCGTCGTTGAGTAGCGTAGTGTCGGCGGCGAAATACTGCTCGATGACGTGGTTCATCGCGTCGGCACATCCGGCGGCCGTCTGCTTCTTCGACACGGTGAATGTCAGCTCGGGGTCGAGTATCGAGAAGACAGGATATACCTTCGGCGAGCAATACCCGACCTTGTCGTTCGTCTCAGTGCGCGAGATTACGGCAAAGGAATCGTACTCGCTCCCGGTGGCCGCGAGCGTAAGGATGTCCGCGACCGGCAGCGCATCCATGGTCGGCTTCGCGCCGATTACGAGATCCCACACGTCGCCGTCGTACTTCGCACCGGCGGCAATCGCCTTGCAGCAATCCAGCACACTTCCGCCGCCCACGGCCAGCACGATGTCGATCTTCTGCTCCTTGCATATCCTCACGCCATCAAGCACGCTCGGATCGTACTTCGGATTGGGCTGGATGCCCGAAAGCTCAAAGAGTTCGCAATCGGCGAGAAGCGCCTTGACCTTGTCGTAAAGTCCGCTCTTCTTTATGCTGCCGCCGCCATACGCGAGAAGTACGCGCTTGCCGTAGGGTCGTATCGCGTCAGCGAGCTTATCGACGGCTCCCTTTCCGAAGATGAGCCGCGTAGGTGTCATGTAGTCGAAGTTCTGCATTTGCGGGTTCCTTCCTTAGAGCTTCTTGACGAGGTCGAGAATCTTGGCGCGGGTCGCTTCGGTCTTCTGCTCGTCGATCTTGGCCGTGACGACGCCAGTATCCTCCACGCCCCAATATCCGATGATGCCGCGATACTCGCCTATTGCGCCATCGTACACACCGGGCGAATACGAAGACGCGAGAAGCGCCGTCTTCTTCAGCCTGCCCGGCTTGTTCATGTTGTAGATGCGCTGAATCGGCGCCTGAATCTGCGCGGAGAGCGTGAAGTAGTAGATCGGCGCGGCAAGGACGAGGACCTCCGCCTCAGCCAAGAGCGGATATATCTCCTGCATGTCGTCCTTCTGGATGCAAGCACCGTTCCCTTTGCCGTGGCAGTATTCGCAAGCGAGGCACCCGGCAATCTTCTTATGCGCCACATCGACAAGCGCCACATTATGTCCGGCGGCTTCTGCGGCCTTGCGATACTCCTCCGCCATCCAAGCTGTGTTTCCATTCGCCCTCGGCGAACCCTGAAGAATTACAATGTTCATTTGTTGTCTTCCTTTCACATCTTATTTCCGTATATTATACCACTTCGAGTCAGCTCCAAGTCAAGCATGCCTGTTGCATAAATGAAGAACCTAAAGCTACCCCCGGACTTTATAAAGTGCGGGGGTAAGTGTTGCGTAGCAAAACTGTCTTAAGTCTGTCCCGCTAGATACTCTCCACACGGCTAAGCAAGCTGTTGCTTACTTTACCGTGATTCTCTCGGTGACAAAGGCTTCCAGCGCGGTGGTTGCGCGACGCACGGACGAGCCGCTGAACGCCTTAGGCGGGAGCACCTTCGCCGCGTCGCCAACCACTTCCGCGAACTCCTTGCCAACGCGCTGCATTCCGCCGCCACCGTTCGTCTGGAAGACGCACACCGTCTTGCTCTTAAGCGCATCCTTGCTCTGCGTCACCCGTTTTGTTCATGGTTTCGTTCCCTTGATCAGATTGAAAATTCGCGGCCTGTTTCGCGGCGGTAGCGTTCAAGAGCTGCTTCGATATCGGCAAGTACGGCGAGCCCCTCTTTCGCCGCCGTCTCGTAGTACCAGACTTTGAACTCAATATGCGCCAAGCTTGCCTGGATTTCCGCCAGCTGCGCCTTTGCCGCGATTTCCCGCTTGCGCATCATCTCAAGACGCTTCTTGACGCTCTTGTCGCCCATGGTCGTAAGCCGCATGAATTCCGCAATGTCACCGAGAGGCATCCCGGTCTTCTTCAGGCAGTCGATGAGCTTTACCGCAAGAAGGTTCGCTTCGCTATAAACGCGCCGTCCGCCACGCCTCTTCACGCCCGGCAGCAGTCCCGCCTTCTCGTAGAAGCGGAGCGTATCTGCGGAGTAACCCGTCCGTTCACACATTTGTGAAATGGAGTATCCTTCGCCATTCTTCTTTTGCGACTTATTATTCATAATTGACATTATACCACTTGGAGTTGACTCCAAGTCAAGTGCAATGGTCCCACAAAGCAGTCATTCTGTTCTTTGGGACGGCGTGACCGTCTTGTTTTATGCTACTTAACCTTCACGTGCATCATGAATACATCAAGCGGCGCAAACCTTCTGCCTGTCAAGTGGCGCGTCCGGGTAGCCAGCGGCAAGGCGTCCGCAATGTCCTTTGGACTTATTCGATGACCATCGAAGTGGTCGTGGAGTTGCCGTCGATGTCGATCGTCGTCGTCCAGCTGAACTTGACAGGCAGGCCCTTCGGCTCGGAATACCTGATCGTAACGGCGCCGGTCTCGTTGTCGCGCGAGAGGGTGAAGGTGACGGGGATGTGTTCGTCGGACTTGATTCCGTATTTCTCGAGGCCGCTCTTGGTGTTGCCGCCTATCGAGCTCTGGGAAAGCGCATAGTAGACGTTCGAGAGCCGCTTCGGGTGAACCCTGCCGCAAAGTTCCTCGAGCTTGTCGGCGATGGCGTTGTTCTACCCCTTGATTAGTGTTGATCTTTAGTTTAGGTCGTCTTTACGCTCTGTATACACGCGAGCGGCGAAAAGGTTACAATTGTAATGATATGTATCGTATCATATTTTGAATTCCATCACCAAGTCAAACGGCGGCGGAATGTCGTCCTGGCGATGCGAGACGAGGATGGCGGCGACTTTGGGGTTGCCCCGCAGATATTCGGAAAGCTTGCGCTTGGCCAAAACGCGCTCGCGCTCGGACATGTTCATGAAAGGCTCGTCAAGGAGCAGCAGGTCGTGTCCGGACGTGAGCGCTTCATCAAGTAGCTCCATCGGCGGTTTGCCGAGATACGCCTGCATTTCTGCTCCGGCCATCCCGATTCGCCGCCGCACATCGGCAAGGGCAACGCCCTTCCCGCGGACCTTGCCGAACACCTTGATGTCGCAGGCGTAGGCAAAGGGATTGTCGCCGCTTATCAGAGAAAGGAGCGTCGACTTGCCGCTGCCGTTTTCGCCGCGCAGCACCCATCTTTCCCCCTCGCGCACCGTCCATGAAAAGCCGTCGAACAGCTTGCATCCGCCAAGCATCAGCGTCAGGTTGGAGATTTCGACCACCGGACGAGACACGGACGACGCGCCGCCATTGCGCATGGCGGGAAGCGGCGCGACACGCGGCTTTGCGGGATCCGCGCCCGGGACTTCGTCGGGATGGCGGTAGCTCATCGCGACTGCCATGCCCCTGCGGCAAAGCGCAAGGATTATATCCTTCAGCTTCTCGCGCTGAACGGGGTCAAGTCCGGCGGCAGGGTCGTCGAGGATGAGTATTTCGGGAGCCTTCAGCAAGGCGCGCGCCAGCAAAACGCGGCGCATCTCGCCGTTGGAAAGCGCAATGAAAGCGCGTTTCGCCAAGCGGCGCAGATCAAGGAGCCGCAAAGTCCGCTCGCGCAACTGCGCAAAAGCCTTGCGGGTCATCGGACGCCTCGCGCCAACCTCGAAAGGATTCACCTCCCAGACCGAGTCGAACGAAAGGAACTGCGAAACCGTAAGTTCGCCGTCTTCATGCCATCGCGCCTGAAGCCACCCCACCTGCTGCACCATGGCCGAATGTTGCGCAAACGAAAGCGCCGCGATCTTGCCGGAAAGATTCTCGTCGCGCAGCCACTTGTCGAAAAGCGGCCGCGCCCGATCCTCCCGCAGCGCCAGAACTTCGCCGGGCTTTGGCAAATCGCCGCGCATCAGTTTGTTTCGTCGCATTGACATAACGTCTTTCAGGGACATTGACTTGATGGTCTCAAGAAACCGTGTTCTGGATGCGGTGTTGCATGGGATCGGTTAGGTCGAATCCCGTGAGTAAGGCGCAACACTTATTCGACACTGACACTCCAAGTGACGGCGGGTTTCTTGATTGTCGCCTGTCCGTAGCCTATGCCGTCCACCACCATTCCCGCAACGTTTGCGGTGTATTTCTTGCCAAAGAACGTATAAAGCTTGAAGCTGCCTTTGAAGACACCTGTCTTGGGATTGTAGGTCAGACGAAGGCCTGGGATGTTCGTCTTTCCTTTCGTCGCATCAATCGTCCAGTCTCCAATACAGGTGGCGTTGGCAGGGCACTTCTTGTAGCGCATTGTCGCCGCCTTGGCGATATTCCACTTCTTTCCCGCCATCGTGACGGCGAGCGGTGCATAAAGTTCCACATCCTCGTTAGATGTCGTGTAACCGTATTGAATCACGAAATCGTCGCCCAACGCATCATTGACGGAGGAAAGTTCGCCGAAATTGAAAGTGGCACCCTTCGTCAATGCGCCGCCGACCACATCGCGATTAGCTATTTCAATTTCCTCTTCGCCATCGCCATCCCAATCGATCGCTCCATCAAATGTGCCATCCTCCGAGATCCCGAAGACCGCACCATTCCACTCCAAACCGACGTCTCCCTCTGTGACATCAATGGTCTGTGCCTTATAGGATCTCTTTTTGCCGGAGAGCGGCGTTATTATCATTGAAACCTTGGCCTGCCCTGTCTTTGCATTCGCCTTGCCGCACTTGATTGTGACCGTACCGAATATCTTTTCTGTCGTCCATGGCCCGTATGCCACGCCCGTCAGCGTCCTCGCCTTTTTCCAGACATCGGGAATGACAATGGCTGAGGCGGTCTTGGCAAGCGTCCCCTCTATTGGACAATACTCATCACCATCTCCTAGTTGATCGGCATCCGTATATTCCAGCGTAACCTTTCCGGCGGAATCCTTGCGGATGTAGATGTCGGCAAAGCCTTGCTCGTTGAGTTCGCCTGGTTCGTAGAACTTGAACTTCGCGACGATGTGCACCTCGCCATCTCCAATGGATTGAATGCTGTACTTGTTCAAAGGCGTACACTTCAGCGCACCAAAACGCATTTCTCCAGTCAATTTTCCGTTTGCGGCGACCGTCAAGTTTGCCGTGCCGTACCACGGTCCTATGTCGTAAGGATCGTCGTACACCTCGCACCAATTCTCGACAGACCCCTTGAACGTGCCAATCGCCCAATCAGGCAATGTTGCTGCGCTCGCGACGACGGCGTAGACCGCACCGACAATGGTCAAAAACAGTTTATTCATCGCATTGTTCCTTTCAGGTTTACCAGTAATCACGAATCAAGAATACTGAGGTGTCACCCCGTTTTCACGATGTGAATTATACCATATTTAGACCTTTTTCGGATTAAGATAGTTTCCAGCCGAAGTCGAAAGGACCTGCGAAACCGTAAGTTCGCCGTCTTCATGCCATCGCGCCTGAAGCCACCCCACCTGCTGCACCATGGCCGAATGTTGCGCAAACGAAAGCGCCGCGATCTTGCCGGAAAGATTCTCGTCGCGCAGCCACTTGTCGAAAAGCGGCCATACAAGAATAAGGCATTCATGCTGCAACAGCCACAAGAACTGCGCCTAAAATTAATACAGGTCTTCTCATTTTACACGCCATTTCAATTCCTGTGTTAGTTGCCGTTACAACAGACTATCGTTATGGGCGTGGAGGTTTAACGATACCGGACTTGGGAAGAACTATCGTCATTATTGACTCTGATGCTTTCTTGTCACCATCCGAAACAACCACAAACGTCTGTGAACCATCCTTGAGAACAGGGCCAAGGCACATTCCCTCATACATGGATGTACCGGTATCTTCATCGTAAACAAGGCGCTTCTCCAACACGGGCATAAGATCATACGGCTTGGAGCCGTCTTCTATTGGGTAAACAACCTCGAAAATACGCATACGGAAACGCAAGCCATCTGTTTTGTCGCATTCACGCTCAAGAACAAAAATGCGCCCATTGGAAGCGACACATACGGACGCAACACCATTGCGCTTCTTTGAATCACGCATGTTTCCACTTGGCGGTTCTGGCAGATAATATCTTTGCGAAATGAACTTCCATGACTCTGAGGCGTTCTTGCGCGTAAACTTCGAAATCCTCACGGGCGCGGCATTTGCCACGCCAGGAATAGTATCGCCAGGAATCGCTTTCTCATTGCAAGTCAACAGCATGAGTCCATCTGGGGAAATTTCAAGCGCCTCAAGCGAGCGGTTCTGAATGCACTTTTTGAGATTCTCCGGAAGGGAGACATCCTCACCAACACTTCTTTCGCGGAACGAATACTCGAATATGCGAGGGCCCTTTTCATCGCAGATCCATAAGGAATCTCTCAAGGGATCGTATGCGAGCCCCTCCATATCATTCCCGCCGGACACATGCCTAATCTCCCCGAGAGAACATTTCTTGATCTCTCCGGAATCAAGATCAATGTCTACAACAAGGCGGCATAGTTCACCACGCGAATCGCAGACCGCCCAGAACGAGCCGTCATTGCTCATGGCAATACCGCTGATGTCTTCAGGTATGCCGCTTGGTCTCCTTGCTTCATGTGCCTTGACAAGCAAAGTAAGCGCAACTGCTCCGCTATCGACACCTTCTGCTTTGATCTCAGATGCCAAAGCGGAACACACGGCAATTGCCATTGTCAGCGACATCACCATAACCATGACTTTGTTCATATGCTGCAACTCCTTCAATGCCCTCACCTCATTTTTTGAATTTATTTTTGGCGGGCCTACGTCACGGACGACCCGTCCGTCGCCTCCGACCGGATAGCGCACGCATCATCCTCGGTTTCGATTTCAATGCCTGTCTCCTTTGAGAGCGCGGCGACGATATCAGCGAAAATCATGGCTTTGTCTCTGTTGGTTTTGATCGTATATTTCTCCTACGGCGCGAATGGCGTTACGGACGCAGTCTTCACAACTGCAAAGAACCTTGCCGGTGCCGATGCACTTAAGGTCGCGGCAGACCGTTGCGCCTGAAAGCTCCTTGAACCTTGACATTATGGCACGGGAGTTGGACATGGCTGCGCTCGGTGCCGCGACGAGCGACGACACCATTATCGCGCCCACCAGCGCACCGCAAGTTCCTTCCATAGTTCCCATGCCTGAGCCAAAGCCCGACCCGAGGCGCATAAGCTCATCCTCGCTCTTGCCCAGCCTGTCGGCATACGCCACCAGCACCGCCTGGCAGCAGTTCATCTTGCGCTTCAACTGCGCACCAGTCTCAATTCGATCTTCAAGTGTCATAGCTTTGACTCCTATTGACTTCTCTGATTTTGCTTTCAATCTTTCGCAATCAAGCGCCCAAGCGAACGCTCGACAAGGCGCTTGCCGAGGGCACGGGCGTTGGCGAGATCGGTCTCGAAATGAGCGTCGCGGTATGCACGCTTTGCCTCTTCGGTAAAGAGCGTCATATCGTAGCGCGAATAATCCGCGAACTGGTAGGTGTTGCAGGCGTAGAGCGTTTCTGACGCGCCGAACACCGCAGTCAGAGTCTGCGTGTTTGTCTCGAGGAGAGTCGGGTAGCCAATCTCCTTCATCATGCTTTCGGGGCAGTTCATCGTGAAGATGTTGGCCGTCTCGATCACCTTGTCGCGGTAGACGTGCGGCTTGCCGTTCTCGTAGTGGTAGCTGTACACCGGGAACGCAAGTCGTTCAAGGAAAGCGCGGTACACGCCAGTCGGGTAGCTGAAGTAGATGGGGGAGCCGAGAACAAGCACGTCTGCCTTGCGGGCTCGTTCAAGAACGGGACGCAACGCGTCGCGGATGGCGCACACGCCGTCGGTCTTGGCGTTCTTGAGCTTACAGGCGAAGCAGCTTTTGCAGCCGGGGAAGCTTATGTCGTAGAGGTTGACGAGTTCCGTGACGGCGCCCGCCTCTTCCGCTCCGGCCTTGGCCGCCTCAAGCATCCTGGCGGTGTTCCAGCCCTTGCGCGGGCTGGCGTTAAAGAACATTGCGAATGGTTTGTTGTCTTTCATTTTGGCATTTCCCTTCACTATCGTGTCGAGGTGGGCTTATTCACTTGAAAACCGCGTTGAGCCATTTGACGACGTCGTCTTCCGTGTGGTGCGAGGTGATGCCGGTTCCGAGTCGGCGTTCGATCTGGTTCGAGCCGCGAATCGTGAGACATTCCTTTACCGTCGCAGCAGGACAGGCCTTGCGCACGTCTACGAAGTAGCGTCCTGCGCCTCCGCCACCGTGCGTGCAGAACGGCACGACCGTCTTGCCAGCGAGCGAATGCGTCTTGAAGAATTCCGCGACAGGCGGCGCGTACGTTCCGTACCAGATCGGCGTGCCGATGAACACCACGTCGTAGCCATCGAGCGGAGGGACGGCCTTTATCGCACGCGTTCCGCCGTTCTCCATGTCCTTCTTCGCGGCCTTGAGCGTGTCACCGTAGGCGTCGGGGTACGCCTCGACAGTCTCTATCGGGACAAGCTCGCCGCCCGTGTGCTTGGCAATCCATTTCGCGACCGTCGACGTGTTGCCGACCTTCGATTGGGAATAGTAGACAACCGCGACCTTGCCCGGCAGCTTTGCCGTCAACGCCACCGTCGCTTCCGTGGAGCGACTTGCGAACAACTTACAGCCGACGACCGATGCTATGGCGACGACTATTACAGCTCCTACAACGATTCCGATCATTTTCATTTTAGTCCTTTCTTTCGGGTTGAATTATCTCGCAGAGTCGCAGAGAGGCAGAGGGGCGGTTATGCGCCTCTGCGTGACTAGATTTCCTCGTCGCACGGGACGGGGAGCCCAATGCGCTTGAACCAGGCCGCACCCCACTTGTCCATCGTCTTGACGATGGGCACGAGGGATATCCCGAGGTCGGTCAGCGCGTATTCGGTCTTGGGCGGAACGACGGGATAGACCTTGCGGGAGATGATGCCGTCCGCCTCCATCTCGCGGAGCTGCTGGCTCAGCATCTTGGCGGTCGCCTGCGGCACTCTGCGCTGGATCTCGCTGTAGCGCATCACGCCTTTCTCGTTCAGCCACCAGATGATGATGGCCTTGTACTTCCCGCCGATGACGGCGATAGCCGCCTCCACCGTACAGTGCAGTTTCTTCGCCTCGCTCTTTGTCATTTCGCCAACCTTGGTTTCCTTTTTGTTAGTATGATACAAAAAAGTGCATTCTTGCGCTTGCGGCAGATAGTATAGTATAATCCGCGCCGTTCCGCAAGGACAGGATTGGCCTGCCCAAGCAAGGCAACAAACAAAGATGGAGAAGATAAAATGAGAGCGAACATCGCAGACTACAACGCAGTTGTCGAGGCCGCTTCGAAATTCACGCGCAGCGTCGCGGAGGGCAACAGCAAGTACGCCAAGGAGCTGTTCACGGAGGACGCATGCCTGTTCGGATTCCTCAACGGGAAGTTCGAGCGCGGCAGTATTGAGCAGTTCTACCGTAATGTTGACACCGTCGGCGCGGGCGAGAACTTCAAGACGCGGATCGACGTACTGGAACTCGAAGAAACTCTTGCCGTCGTGCGCGTCCTCGAAGAGGGCTGGGGCGGCAAGATCGACTTCACGGACGTTCTTCTGTTGCTGAAGATCGACGGCGAATGGAAGTGCGTCGCCAAAGCGTACAACCAGAACTCGAACACGATTGAGAAGTAAGGAGAAAGCGAAAATGAAAATGAAGTTCTTCGCAGTATTGGGTTGCGTCGCGCTGATGGCTACGGTCGGAATCGCCGACGAGCCGAAGTCCGCCACATGCAAGTGCGCATGTCCGTGCAGCTCGTCAGTGGACAAGGGAATCGTCGCAGCCGTCGATCTCTACATCGAGGGCGGACGCAAGGGCGACAGCAAGATCACCCGCAAGGCGTTCGCGCCGAACGCGACCATGTCGTGGTCAGAGAAAGGCAAGTCCGTCACCGTGCCGATCCAGGCGCTCTACGACTACGTGGACAAGTCTGGTGCGCAGACCGTCACGCGCGGCGAAATCAAGGTCGGCGCACAGACCGCCACGACCGCCATCGTATCTGTTGACACGCAGTTCGGCGCAGTGAAGTTCACGGACATGTTTGCCCTCGTCTGCGACGGTGACGGCTGGAAGATCGTCGCAAAGGTCTATCACGTGAAATAAGGAGCGTCATAGACGGATTCTCCGTCACGGCTTCGTCAGCGGTTGATGGAAGACGCTATCTTTCAACCGGCTCGTAGTCGATTTTCGATTCCTCGTCGGTCGCTTCGAGCTTCATGATGACGGGGCGGAGTCCGTCGTTGCAGCTCACGATGGCGACACCGGGCTTCTTGATCCAGTCGCCGTAGTAGAAGAGCGACTTGTCCGCGCCGTGCGCCAGCGCAAACACATACTGGTAGATTGCCTTCCACGCCTCGTCGCAGAATCCCTGCGGCTTCGCGTAGTCGGCGTAGAACACGTCGCCGGCCTTCATCATCGGACAGGCGGTCAGCCCGTCAATGCCGTATTCGGCCGCAAGTTCCTTGTCGCGCGTCGTCTTGAGTATCGTTATTTTTACCTTCTTCACTTATTGAGTTCCTTTCAATTAGTGGCAGCGGCCGTTGGCGCGGCGAGGGCAGTTCGACTTGGCCGCTCCGCCCGTGCCGAGGCAGCGGTAGCAGATTTCGTTTTCAAGCGGTGCGCCGGCGAAGTAGTCGTCAAGGTTCTTGAGCGTTGTCGTGGCGATGTTGGCAAGCGCCTCGTGCGTAAGGAACGCCTGGTGCGAGGTGACGATCACGTTGGGCAGCGAGACGAGAAGCGAGAGCGTCTTGTTCTGGCGCGTCACGTCCGAGCGGTCCTCGTAGAACCATTCGCTTTCCTCTTCATAGACATCCAACCCCGCCGCCCCGACCGTTCCGTCACGCAACGCCGAGAGCAATGCCTCCGAATCGACGAGTCCGCCGCGCGACGTGTTGATGAGAGTGAAGCCGCGCTTTGCCTTGGCGAGCGTGTCGGCGTTGATGAGGTACTTCGTTTCTGGGAGAAGCGGACAATGCAGCGAGACGATATCCGACTCGGCGAGAAGCCTGTCGAGCGTGACATATTCAAGCCCCGTCGCCGGATTCGGGAATGCGTCGTAGGCGAGGACTCGCATCCCGAATCCCTTGCAGATGTCGGCGAAGATGCGTCCGATCTTGCCCGTGCCGACTACGCCTGCCGTCTTGCCGTGCAGGTCGAATCCTGTGAGCCCGACAAGCGAGAAGTTGAAGTCCTTTGTGCGAACGGCGGCGCGGTGGATGTGGCGCGTTAGCGTCATCAGGAGCGCGGCGGCGTGTTCAGCGACGGCGTAGGGGGAATAGGCGGGAACGCGCACGACCGTAAGCCCGGCTTCGTATGCCGCCTTGAAATCGACGTTGTTGTAGCCCGCGCACCGCATGGCGAGAACCTTGATGCCACGCTTCACAAGCCCTTCGACCACGGCACGGTCGATTTCGGCATTCACGAACGCGCATGCCGCGTCGCATCCGTCGGCGAGGGGCAGAGCCGCCGCCGTCAGCCGCGTCTCGAAATACTTGATCTCGTACCGCCCGTTGTTCAGCTTGTCGAACGACTCCTTGTCATACGGCTTGGTGTCGAAAAACGCAATCTTCTTCATAGTGCAATGCTCCTTGTTATTTTGTCTCCATCGTCCCCATGCCGGAGCCGAATCCAGCGGAAAGCTGCATGAGTTTGTCC
>CAMZEN010000029.1 GCA_947305775.1 uncultured Verrucomicrobiota bacterium | reverse complement strand
CCGCATACACGCAGAATGAACCATTCTCCGTTTCAGCGGGATTTTAGATGGTCGGAGCGGCGGGATTTGAACCCACGACAACCTGCGCCCAAGGCAGGTGCGCTACCAGACTGCGCTACGCTCCGTAATAAACGGGTGGTATTATACCATATTTTCAGCGAGTCTGCTTGGGCATGTCTTTGATGTAAAGATCCATCTGCCTAAACGGAATCTCGATGCCAACCTTGTCGAAGGCTTCCTTTATGGACTGGACGCCAGCAAAGTAGACATTCCAGAAATCGGGAGTCTGCACCCAGCCACGAACGGTAAGTGTCACCGCGCTATCGTCGAGAGACTTGACCTCGGCCATGGGAGCCGGGTCGGGGAGAACGCCCGGTATGGACTTTATCGTCTCTAGCGCGGTAGACTTCGCAAGCGCGATGTTCGCACCGTAAGCGATGCCGACGATGATCTCGACGCGGCGCTTGCCGAGAGCCGAATAGTTGATGATGGGCTGGCCCCACGCCGCCTTGTTGGGGATCGTTATCTTGCGGTTGTCGGGCGTCGCAAGCGTGACGGCCATCATGTCGAGCGCCGTTATCGTGCCCTCGTTACCCGAGACGTTCACGAAGTCGCCGACCTTGAACGGCTGGTTGATCGCAATCATTAGTCCGCTGGCGAGGCTACCGAGCGATTCCTGGAACGCGAAGCCGAGGATGAAGCCGGTGACGCCGAGGCCAGCGATGATCGGCCCGATATCCACGCCCAGCTTTTCGAGGGCCATGACCGCTACGAACGCCCACGCCACCTTCTCGGCGACGGACGTTACAAAGCGCACAACAAGCGCATACTTGCCGTCCTCGGCCTTGGCAAGCGCCTTGTGCAGAAGCATTGAACCATACTTGATTGCAAAATACCCGACAATCAGAATTATTGCCGCGTATCCGACGTTAATAGCACCTTTTATGATCATGTCCATCATGATATTACCTTGCCTTTCTTCATGTCAATTATCCGCTGGTTTGAACTGCCGCGGAACTTAAGTGAAATGTCCTTCTTCTCCTCGACAAACGGGCCGTCCACAAGAACGTCGATGAGCGACAGGAACTCGTCCGTCACCTCTGTGCGCCAGCGCGAACCCTCCGCCTTGAGGTGCGTCTCAAGGACGCAGCCCGTATAGACCCAGATCGTCTTAGTAAGGCCGAAACGGTCCCTGAGGCGCCGGATGAACGGCACGAGGGCGCGCTGGTTCTCCGGCTCCATGGGCTCGCCGCCCAAAATCGAAAGCCCCGCAATGTAGCTTGGCGCGAGGTAGCCGAGAACGAGATCCTCGGCCTTTTCGTCGAACGGCTCGCCGTAGTCGAAGCTCCACTGGTCGGGATTGAAGCATCCCTTGCAGTGGTGGGTACAGCCCGAAACAAAAAGCGACACGCGAACGCCTTCGCCGTTCGCGATGTCGCAGTTTCTTATCGTCGCGTAGTTCACCTTACGAAACGTGCAGGACGCGTTCCTTGATCTCCTGCGTGCGGCCCTGGTTCCAGAACTGGCTGCCGATGTAGCCGCAGGTGCGGCGGGCGACGTTGAGCTTCGACTCGTCGGTGTTGCCGCACTTCGGGCACTTCCAGATGAGCTTGCCGCTCTCGTCCTTGACGATCTGGATCTCGCCGTCGTAGCCGCAGACCTGGCAGTAGTCCGACTTCGTGTTCAGCTCGGCGTACATGATGTGGTCGTAGATGTACTGCATGATGGCGAGCACGGCGGGGATGTTGTCCTGCATGTTCGGCACCTCGACGTAGCTGATCGCGCCGCCGGGCGAAAGCTTCTGGAACTTCGACTCGATCTCGAGCTTCTTGAACGCGTCGATCGGCTCCGTCACATGGATGTGGTAGGAGTTTGTGATGTAGTTCTTGTCCGTCACGCCCTTCACGATGCCAAAGCGCTTCTGGAGGCACTTGGCAAACTTGTAGGTCGTGGACTCTAGCGGAGTACCGTAGAGGGAGTAGTCGATGTCCTCGGCAGCCTTCCACTTCGCGGTGTACTCGTTGAGCTTCTGCATGACCTCAAGACCAAACGCCTCGCCCTCCGGCTCGGTGAGCTTCTTGCCGATCATCGCGTAGACGCACTCCCAGAGTCCGGCATAGCCGAGCGAGATCGTGGAGTAGCCGCCGAAAAGCAGCTTGTCGATCTTCTCGCCCTTCTTGAGACGAGCAAGCGCACCATACTGCCAGAGGATCGGCGCCGCATCCGACGGCGTGCCTTTCAGCCTCTCGTGGCGGCACTGCAGCGCCTTGTGGCAGAGCTCGCAGCGCTCGCCGAAGAGCTCCCAGAACTTCGCCTTGTCGCCGTGGGCCGAGAGCGCGATGTCGACGAGGTTGATCGTGACGACGCCCTGGTTGAAGCGGCCGTAGTACTTCGGCTTGCCGGGCTCGTAGTTGCCGGCGTTCGCGACGTTGTTGAAGCCGTTGCCCGAGCGGTCGGGCGTAAGGAACGAGCGGCAGCCCATGCAGGTGTAGGTATCGCCGTGGCCGACCTCTTCGCCCTTCGAGAGCTTGTACTCGCGCATCTTCTTCTCGCTGATGTAGTCGGGCACCATGCGCTTAGCCGTGCACTTCGCGGCGAGCTCGGTAAGGAACCAGTAGGGAGTGCCCTCGCGGACATTCTGCTCCTCAAGGACGTAGATGAGCTTCGGGAAGGCAGGCGTCACGTAGACGCCCTGCTCGTTCTTGACGCCGCGGATGCGCTCGTTCAGCACCTCTTCGATCACCATCGCGAGATCCTTGCGCTCGGCCTCGCTCCTTGCCTCGCCGAGATACATGTAGACAGTCACGAAAGGCGCCTGGCCGTTCGTCGTCATGAGGGTGACGACCTGGTACTGGATCGTCTGGACGCCCTTCTGAATCTCCTTGCGGACGCGCTTCTCGATGATCGCGTCGAAAGCCTCCTTCGACATCTCGACGCCAGCAAGCTCGCACTCCTCCTTGAACTCCCTGCGGATCGCCTGACGGGATATCTCCACGAACGGCGCGAGGTGGGTCAGCGAAATGGACTGGCCGCCATACTGGTTCGAGGCGACCTGCGCGATGATCTGCGTCGCGATGTTGCACGCGGTCGAGAACGACTTCGGCTTCTCGATCATCGTGCCGGAGATGACCGTACCGTTCTGCAGCATGTCCTCAAGGTTCACGAGGTCGCAGTTGTGCATGTGCTGGGCATAGTAGTCCATATCATGGAAATGGATGATGCCCTCCTTGTGCGCCTGCACGACGTCCGCCGGAAGGAGAAGACGCGCCGCGACGTCCTTCGAGACCTCGCCCGCCATGTAGTCGCGCTGCACGGCGTTGATCGTCGGGTTCTTGTTCGAGTTCTCCTGCTTGACATCCTCGTTGTTGCACTCGATGAGCGACATGATCTGCTCGTCGGTCGTATTCGCCTTACGCTTCAGCTCCTGCTTGTAGCGGTAGACGATATACTTCTTCGCGATCTCGGTCGCGTTGAACTCCATGATCTTCGTCTCGACGACGTCCTGGATCTCCTCGACCGTCATAGCGCGGTCGCGAGCCTCGCAGACGCCTGCGACTTCCTCCGCGATAAGCTTGATGCGGCCTTCGCTCAGCGCGTTCTTGTAATCCACGGCCTGGCTGGCCTTGCGGATGGCGTTCTCGATCTTGGTGATGTCAAACGGAACCTCCTGACCGCTCCGCTTGATGATCTTCATGGCTTTCATGTCGTGCTCTCTCTGTTTTCTGCTGGGTTTAACGAAGAAATCGTTCCTATTGTGGTCGTTGAGGTATATGATACACTAAATATTGTGTGTGCGCAAGGGGCAAAATGAAAAAAGTTTTCAACAGGTTGTATACATGGCTATCAACAACATACAACCAATAGTGTACAAGACGCCTCTGCAAACTATCGTCTTGTGGCGCGCGAGGTCGATATGGAAGCAAATGCGCGGCCTATCAGTATAAGCATTGTGTAGAGTTCAAGTCGCCCGGCGAGCATGGCAAACGCATACCACCATTTGAGGGCGACAGGCAAGGCGCCATAGTTCGCAGTCGGCCCCATGCTACCGAATGCGGGCCCGATGTTGCCAACCATGCTGAGCGCCGCGCTTAGAGCCTCGATCAGCCCAAGACCCGCCAGCCCGCCGGCAAAAGCGGTGACCAGCACCAACAACAAGTATACGAACACAAATGCGGCGGCGAGAGGAACGATCGAATCACGCCCCGCAATGCCGTTCAGCCTGAGCGTAACGACCGCATGCGGATGGAGAAGCCTGCTGAATTCGTTTTTGAGCTGTTTCGCGAGAATCGTCCAGCGGATGACCTTTATACCGCCAGCCGTCGAGCCGCTGCAACCGCCGACCAAAAAGAGCGCCAATAAAAAGACCTGCGCGGCGGGACGCCACACACTGTAGTCAGAGGTCATGAAACCTGTAGTGGAAATTATCGACGCCACCTGAAACGCGGAGAACCTCAGCGCCTGCGCGACCGAGCCGAAATCCTGCAGCTCCACACAAGTGACAACCGCTACAGACAAAGCGACAATGCCCAAAAAGCCATGAAGCTCCGTATCCCGGAAGAGTTCTCCGGCGCGTCCCGTCAAAAGCCTGTAGTAGAGGGCGAAGTTTACGGAGGCAAGAAGCATGAAAACGGTGCATATCCAATCAACCCAGGCATTCGAAAACGCCCCAACGCTTGCGTTGCGGGTAGAGAACCCGCCCGTTCCCAACGTCGAAAAGGAATGGCAGATCGAGTCGAACCAATCCATGCCGGCGCACATTAGGAGCGCCGCTTGAACGGCGGTCATTGCAAAATATATGAACCAAAGCGCCTTGGCAGTATCGGCTATTCGGGAGGTGACCTTGCCTTTCTCGGGGCCAGAAGTCTCCGCCTTTATAAGCCTGAAGCCGCCGATGCCCAAAAGCGGTATCAGCGCAACCGCGAGAGCTATCACCCCCATGCCGCCCAACCAGTGCGTCTCGCATCGCCAAAGGTTCACACAGCGCGGCAGAGCCTCGACATTGGCTATTACAGACGCGCCTGTCGTGGTAAAACCGCTCACACTCTCGAACACTGCGTCGTGAAAGCTTTGCGTGGCCCCGCAAGCCCATATCGGCACAGCGCCGAAAAGACCCGTAACGACCCATGCACCACCAACCACCAGGAATGCGCTTTTCGCCTCAAACGGTTGCGCGGCATCGCTCTTTGCAAACCAACACGCAAGCGCCAAACACCAGCTTGCGGCAAGCGGAACCGCAAATGGAGCGATACACGCCCGCTCGCCAAAGGCAAATGCAACACCAATCGGCGGCAACAGCGCAAAGCCCACTATTGCGAGCACATACGAAAGAACGCGCACGATTGGCGTAGCCACCGAACTACCTCCTTGTCACGATTTGCCGCCAAACAAGCGGACAACCTCCAGGTCGCCGGCGCGCATCGCAAGGACCACATGGTCGCCGGCGCCAATCAAAGTATCGCCCCGCGGCATCGCCAACACATCCCCGCCCGCCGGGCGCAACAGCAGGAGAAGATACTCTCCATGACGGGATATGTCCTTAAGCGCCTTGCCGACGACTTTTGCAGTCGGGGATACGTCGCACTCCACTATCTCAAAGCGCCCGTTGCAGACCGTGTGGACGGATGTTACGCCACCGCCTCGCAAATGGCTCATTATCGAGTCCACGACCGTGTCTCGCATGGAGACAGCCACATCTACGCCAAGCTTTCGCGCAACATCATCGAAATCCGAGCTCTCCGTCAGGGCTATCGTCTTCGCGACCCCCTGAGACTTGAGGTAGGAGGCTATCACCAGATTCCGCTCGTAGTTGTCAGAAGCCGCCACCATCAGATCGAACGACCCTAGCCCTTCTTCGCGAATGAAATCGGTATCAGTTATCTCGCCACATAGGACGCGCACATCCCTGAAGCGCTCCGACGCCTCGCGGCAGAGACGTTCATCTCCGTCGACAAAGGCTATCTCGCATCCTGCCCGCGCACCGCCGAACAATGAACCAAAGAAAGACGTCTGACGTTCGGCGAGGAGCTTCTCGACAACCAACGACCCGATATGCCCCGCGCCAAAGACAGCGACACGGCGCGGCATTGCGTTGGACTCGCTCTCGGCGAACTTCATGAGGTTGGGCATGTCGGCGGTGGCTGACAATATCCCCACCCTGTCGCCCGGGGAAAGGACCGTTTCACCGCTTGGGAGGAACGCCTCGCCGCCAGACTCCACATAAGCCACAAGGTAACGCCATTCAGGGAACGAGGCAAGGGTCCATAGCGGGACGCCGGCCATGGAACTGCCCGCCTCGACAGGAATGGATGCTATGCCGAAGCCGCCACCGATCGGCACTATGTTGCCGACGGCGCCATGGCTCATGGCCCGGCAGATCGCCGAAGCGGCCGCGACGTCTGGATGGACCATTCGATCCACGCCCATTATCGCACTTGCATAGTAATCGTCGTTCCTTACGCGCGCTATCTTGAGCAGGTTCTTGTATGATGGCGCGACAAGCGCGCAAACGACCATGTTGACCTCGTCGTCCTCTGTGAGCGCAACAAGCGCACGCGCGGACGACACGCCGGCGTCTTCAAGGGCTTTAAGGCTATTGCCGTCGGTCTGCACGACTGTGCAATCGAGCTTATTGCGGGAAAGCCGGACCCGCTCCGGGTCGTTGTCCATAAGGACAACGTTGTTACCCTCGGCAATGAGCGTGCGCGCCAGCTGCACGCCGGTGAATCCGGCTCCGATTACGACAACTTTCATATATGGCCTCAGTCGCCTAGCGGACCATACTCCTTCGCATCCTTGTAACGGTCGTTGTCGCCAAGCTCCTGACGCAACTCTTCAAGCCGCGCCTTGAGGACGGCGATTCGTCCGGCATATTCCGGATCGGAATATGCGTTGTTAAGCTCCTCGGGATCCTTCTCAAGATCGAAATACTCCCATTCGCCACGCTTGTAGTAGAACATCAGCTTGTCGGTCCTGGTCCTTACACCATACCACGCGGCGGTTCCGTGCTCGCCGCCTTCCACATAATAGCGGAGGTAGCAGTCCTTGCGCCAGTCGCTCGGCGTTTCGCCCTCAAGGTTCTTGAGGAAGCTCTCGCCCTGCATCTGCGGCGGCTTGGGCGCATCGGCGATTTCAAGGAATGTCGGCGCGAAGTCGATGTTTGTGACGATGTCATCATTGACTGTACCGGGCTTGATGATGCTAGGGCAGCTCACGATGAAGGGCATCTTGATGACCTCCTCCATCATGAAGCGCTTATCATACAACCCATGGTCGCCAAGGAAAAAGCCTTGGTCGGAGGTGTAGACGACCAATGTGTTGTCGAGGACTCCCCGTTCCTTCAAATACGCACGCATGTCGCCAACCGAGTCGTCAACCGACTGCACGCAAGCGAGATAGTCCTGCATGTACCTGAGGTACGAAAGCGCCGTCTTCGCACGATCGTCCATGCCGTCAGGCCATTGGTCGACGAATTCGCCGGTCTCGTTCCGCTTGCCTTCATACGTCTTGCCTTCAAACTCGAACTTGCCGCCGCCTGCGAAGTACTCGGCAAGCTTCAGATCCTCTCTGAGCCGCATGTGCTTGAGGATTGTCATCGCAGTGGTGCGGATTGGCGACGCGCGCCCCTTCCAGTCGTCAAAGAGCGTCTCTGGAACCGGTATGTCCTTGAGCGTCATCGCGCGGAACTTTGCGCGATACTTGTCGGAAGGCAGCCAGTTGCGGTGGGGTGCCTTGTGGTGCATCATCACAAAGAACGGCTTGTTCGCGGCAAGCGCGCCGTCGATCACCTGCTGGGTAATGCGGGTTATGTTCTCGGTCGCATATTCGCCCTTGTACTCGGTGCGGACAGTCTTGCCGTCCTTCTTTTCCCAGAACCACGGGTCGAAGTACACGCCCTGGTTGGCGTAGACCATCCAGCGATCCCAGTCAGAATCGCGCACCGAGTCGGGTCCGCCAAGGTGCCACTTTCCGATGAACGCGGAATAGTAGCCGGCGTCTCGCATGTAGCCGCCTATCGTCTTCTTGTCGCGCGATATGTCGTTGAATACTGGCACGCCGTTGCGGTGGCTGTATTCGCCCGTAAGAATGCCGCCGCGGCTAGGAGTGCATATCGGGTTTGTGCAGAAGCAGTTTGAGAGAATCATGCCGCTTCGCGCCATCTCGTCCATATTAGGAGTCTTGTTGATTCGCGAACCGTAGGCACCGATCGCATGGGCCGCATGGTCATCGGTCATTATGTACAGAATGTTCAACCGTCTTGCCTTCGCGGCAGCAAGCAGATTTCCGCCACGAATGGACGAAAACGCAGCTGCAGCGGCAAGACCCGCCATAAAGTCACGCCTTGATGTTTTCATGAACTGTAGTATACCAAACCTCGCCCGTCCTGCATACCCCCCACCACCAAAAGGACACGTGGCTTCAGGAATGGGGCTACTGGAGGAAATCGTCTATTCTTTTGATTTCGGGAATGCGTTCAAGAGGGTAGCGCACGCCGAAACGGGGCTCGGCCTCCATTACCAGACGAAGATGGTTTACGCTGTCCCACTCTGGAATCGATTCGTATGCAGCATCGCCCGAAAGTCTGACGCGCGGCACCTTGAGGATATCCGCCGCAAAAGCGATGAATGCCTCTCTCCAGAGGTCGCGCACGGTCTTGAGCGTCATGAACTTCTCTATGTCCATAGACGCGCCCCAGTCGTTCTCAAGCATCACAAGTAGCCCGAACGCCTTAAGCGAGCACCACCCTTCCGTCTCGCGAAACGCTGTATCAAGGTCGAGCGACTCCACCTCCAACACGTCAGCGACAGCTTTTACGAACTTGTTCACGACTTCTTTACCCCGTAAGCAGCGGAAGCAACAGTTCCAAGAAGCGATAGCGCACCAAGCCAGGTGATATATGTCACAGGCGGCGTTTCGGGTTCTTTCGGTGGCGAAGGCGGAACGTCAGGCACCTCAAGAAGCATGGCGTTGACCATTCTGCCCTCGGCTTTGCGAATTGCATTCTTCGTTATCATGTATGCGCCCACCGGAACGGCCTTTTTGGCCTTTATCCATGCCGCAAGTCCCTTATTGTTCAGCTGCTCCACGCTAGCCCAGATGAAACGCACTTCCGGATCGCCAAGACTTGCCGTCATCTTGATGCGACGAGTAGAGAAGCTCCAGGCAACTATTCCATTGCCCCCCTCAAGCAGATCCGCTACTTTTCCGCCGCCGCGCTTTATGATCTCATCCGCCGCAGGGTTCTTGGATTGAACTACCGAGAGGTCAATCGCCGCGCAGTATAGCTTGTCGATTCGCGCAAGATCTATGGCCCCAACGACCACCAAAGCAGACACAACCACCACCGCGACACGTGGGGACAGTCCCCGCGAGCGCAAAATCGAAAAAAGGCTCTCAATACCAAATCCCGCAAGGACACAAATGCATAGCTCCGTCAAATGATGCCATTTTACGGGAGCACGGAGGTAATCGCCAAACGGCAACATGAACACAAGACGATAAAGCGGCTCAAAATACCGGCCCATCGAAAGCAGCCAAAACAGCAATGCCGCGACAGCGAAGAAGACGACTTCACGGTTCTTTCTGCCGAAAACCAACCCCAAAAGCGCCATAAGGCAAGTTACCCAACCTACATACAGCGAGTGCTGGCGGTAATTGCCCTGCTTGGCGTTGATTGGGCGACCGAGAGCGCCGGTATACGGCTTTACTCCGGTTTTCTGGCTCTTGCCGAGGCCAAGCACAGAAGCACAACTCGTATCCCCATTGATGCGCGGAATGAAGAATTCCAAAGTCTCCGAAGGCGGCAACGACCAATTCGTGACGAATATCCACCTTGCCTCGCGATCATCTTCCTGCGAACCGCCCGTAAGTGAAGTACCCTTAGACTCCTCAATCTGCTTGTCGCGCCCGGAAAGATCCACCGCAATCGCGTTTATGAAGCTTGGGGCGCCTATAACGAAAAACACCAATGCAG
This sequence comes from uncultured Verrucomicrobiota bacterium, assembly GCA_947305775.1. Taxonomy (GTDB): domain Bacteria; phylum Verrucomicrobiota; class Kiritimatiellia; order RFP12; family UBA1067; genus UBA1067. The sequence continues at coordinate 24,024 of CAMZEN010000029.1, read as the reverse complement.
CGACAGAAAGATGCTTCCAATTGGGTTTCTTGCGCTCACGGATGCAGCACCATATGAAGTAAGCACCGGTAAAAAGCGTAAACAACAACCAGAGGTCAGACTGATAGAAGCTCGCCCAAGCCACTGTCGCACCAAGAAGCACCCAGTTTTTTAGCTTGTCCTTGCGGATGGCCCTATCCGCAAGTCCAAAAGCGAACACACCAAATATCATCCAGCGGAACCAGCCTGCGTGACCAGCCGAGAAAAGCGAAAGCCAGTAGCCGCAAAACCCGAGGAAGAGCGCGGCGCCGTAGCAGGAAAGATGCGATAAGCCTCGTCCGCGCAGATAATAAACCAGCCCAAGCGCGGCGAAATAGGCAGCTAAAGCATACTGGAGCTCCTGCCAAAGGTATGGCGACCCCAAAAAGGCTGTTATGTCCCACGGGACAAACTTACCGTTACCTATCCATCCGCGCAGGAACTCAGCAACATATCCTGAAGCTGGGAAAGTCATGCGCGCATCCGGCATTACCGGACACGACGACAGGCTCCATGTTCCCCAAAAGACGAACCCCGCCAATACCGCAAACAAACCGGTAAAGGCGAGGAACCACGCCTGCTCTGGCCTGAGGCGCATTTAGGCGATCTTGCCAAGCGCGATAAGCGCAAACACCATCGCAAAGATGGCGACGGTCTCGACAATGCCAAGCGCTGCGAGGTAGTTCGTGAAGCCCTGGTTCGTTTCGGCCTGCGCATCGCACGCAGCCGCACCGGCACGCCCCTGGAACAGCGCAGAAAGGCCTATGGCGAGACCGGCAAAGATGCCGGCGACAAGAACGGGGACTCCCGCGCCTTCCGCAACATTGCCAACCTTGCCGAGCATGATGAACATGAGAATCATTCCGTAGAGCGTCTGGGTTATGGGCGCACCTACGAAAGACAGAAGCAGGAACGGTGCCGGCTTGTTGGCGGCATAGCACTTCTTCCACGCGCCGACTGCCGCCGCCGCGGCAAAGCCTGTGCCAAACGCGCTGCCCGCGCCCGCGAGCCCCAAGCAGGCGATTGCGCCCGCGACGATCATTGCTGCATCACTCATTTTATTCTCCTTTAGTTGGTTTTTCTGAATGGACTGAAAGCATAGCCTGACCACGACACACCCTTGTGGTTAGAGAACTCAAGGGTATTCAGGCGCACCGCATGTACAAGAATCGAAAGCCCCGCCATCGCCAGGTTCAAACCGTGGCCAACGACAAGTATCGCGACCATGGCAATGGACATCAGCGCCTTGAGCCAAACGGCGTCGGCACCGGCCACAAGACCGGTAGCCATGGAGTTGAAGTTCTCCGCGACCTTGACGGACGCGAGGCCCACCGCGAAGAGACGCACATAGCTTATTATGTCGCCAAGGGCGCTCATGATGTTCAAAGGCAACATCCCCAGCTCTGCGCCGCGCGTCTTGAGCTCGGACGGCTTTACGGAGAAGCCAAATACCAGCACAAGCGAAACGCCAAACACCCAGAACATGGGCGAAGGAATGGCCGGGAAGATGCCGACAATCGAGTTCGTCACAAAATACATGAACAGCAGTATGCCTGCCCAGCCAAACTCCGCAAGGGCCGTCGTATCCGGTAATCTGCAGATGCCGTTCCACAGGCGCGCAACCATCAGGTGGGAAACGCCGATCGTAAAGCAGAGAAGCATCATATGGGCGTAGCTCGGATCGGCCAACCACTTCACGGTGGGCCACGAAGCACACCAGGGTATGTTCGCGCCAAACCACGTGTTGGAGAGGATGCCCCATACAACAGTAGCTGACGAAAACACCGTCAACAGAACAAACCAGCTCTGCGGCAGCTTCTTGCGCAAAGCCAGCGTAGCAGCGAGGAATATCGCGCCATATGCACCGTCGCCAACGAGCATGGCGAAGAAAAGCGAGAAGTAGCACATGAACGGAACAGACACGTCGGCCTCTGTGTATGCCGGCGCTATGCCCAGACCATCGAACAAAACCTTTACCGGCCTGAACACCTTAGGCGGCTCAATGAGGGTTGGCGGGGTCTCGCCTTCCGCAGGCTCGCGCAACAAAAGCCCCCAAGCGGATTCATGCGCCAACTCATAAAGTTCCGTCTCCTTCGACGCAGGTATCCAACCGGAAACGCAGGCCACCGCGCCGCTCTCGGACATGAGCTCCTTTGCGCATTCGAACGCAATCTTGTCCGCAATCGCCGGATAGCGCTTTAGTATGGACTTTTCATCACTGCCGGCAATCCTTGCCGTAGTAGCGGCGATGCGCGTCTCAATCGTCTCAAGCCTAACGCGCATTTCGGAAAGTCTAATCTCGGGCAGCGTTGAAGGAAGCTCGGCGACCTTGGATATATCAACTCCGGCGTCCATCAGCTTCTTCGCAAGCGCTGGATCGAAATCCCCATAAGGCTCGTAGACGGCTATGTCGCGCCTCATATCCTCGGCTTCCGCCTTCAGCTTTTCGCGATCAGAGTCCAGAGCCAGTACTTCTTCTACGGGATGCGGCCTTATCTCAAGACCCTCGTGCCTATCCATCCCTTCGCGTGCCTTAAGAATCGCCCTGACGGCCTTCTCCGCATCGGCGGCCTCTCCCTTGGCCGCAGCCACCGCCGCACCTGTGGCGCTCCTGAGGTCGAGATGCACGGCGCCAAGATCGCGCAGCTTTGCAAGCGTCGCCTCCTTTTCAGAGGCTACGCAAACGAGGTCGAGGTGCCTCATCTTCACTATCATACCGCGTCCTCCTCGTTACTGGCATCAGGCGAACGTCCTTTGGCGATCTTGCCGCGCGTCACCGCCGCGGTCTGCTCGTCGCCCAACGCTATCTTTATGACTCGAATCGCCTCTTTGCACTGAGGTATCTTCACCTTCTCGAAAAGGTTCACGCGTTGAGACGTAGTATGCAATTCAATCGTCACCAGACGACGCTGCTCCTCGAATACCGCTCGCTCGCACTTCAGCGAAAGTATGTCGGTCGTTGCTTTGACGGCATCGTCAACCCAAGCAGGCGTAGACCAAGGGTCTATGGCCTTCACTTCGGTATCAATGGATTCGAATGTCGGTATCGCAACGCCAGCGATGTTCGAGGAACCGGTATTTACCGCCTTGACCTCGACAAGCCCGTCAACAAGGGACTCGTCAGTCGCAAAAAGGCCTACCCATCCATCAAGCGCCGCGCGTGCTTCGCGTTCCTTAGCGGCAACCTCCTCCGCTTTCGCTGATATGCCGGCGATCTCGCTCTGAAGCTGCTGCTTTTTAAGCTGCAGCATCGGCAGAAAGCGCTGGAAGCGCTTAAGCGCATCCGTCTGGGCCTTCAACTCAGTCTTAGTCAGTTTAATCTTCGCCATCGACGCGTATTATACCACTTTTGTGCTGTTGATTTCAAACAGGATTTTTCACCACTGGCTTCACGGATATCTTTGCGGGGTGCCCGTTAAGATCGACTGCAGGACCCTCGACCGGGCCAAAGTCAAGCGCAAGCGCAAGAATCTCAGTCTTGATGTAGTCGATGTGGGCCTCAAGCGCGGCCTTTGTGTCCGAATCGGACTCCACTACGACTTCTATGCGCTGAGTAACTTCAAAATCGGCCTCCTTGCGCATGGACTGGACATTGCTCACAAATTCACGGGCAAGTCCCTCTGCGACGAGCGCAGGCGTAAGTGCCGTTTCGAGACCCACCACCACCTCGCCTTCTGAGGCGACGACGAGCCCCGCCTTGGGTGAACGGGTAACCAGAACATCATCAACCGTGATGTCGATTCCCTCTATCGAAACGGACAATGATTCCGGAGCGCCAATTCCACGCCCAAATAGTTTGTCTTCGCCAAATCCGCCTTTTGCTATCGCTGCGGCGACTGCCTTCATCTTAGGACCGCACTTCCTGCCAAGCGTCTTGAAATTAGCCTTGTAGCTCACGTCGCAGAGCTCCGTTTCGTCGGCTACATAAACGACCGTCTTCACGTTCAGCTCGTCCTCAATGAGGTCCTCCAGGCCCTTCACGTCGGCTCCTGCGAGCTTTATGGCCACCAAAGGCTGACGGACCTTGAGGTCGTTGTCGGCCCTGAGTCTGCGGCCAAGCTCCACAACGGTCTGGACCGCCGCCATGCGCGATTCGAGAGCCATATCGCGCGCAGCCGCGTTCGCCGTGGGGAAGTCGCAAAGATGCACACTCTCCGGGTCGCTCGCGCCCTTAAGGTTGCAATATATCTCCTCGGCGATGAAAGGCGTGAACGGCGCGGAGACCTTGGCGAGCTGAACGAGCACGTACCTCAATGTGCGGTAGGCGCAAAGCTTGTCGCCATCGTTCGTAGACTTCCAGAAGCGGCGACGCGAACGACGGATGTACCAGTTGGTGAGGTCCTCCACGAACTTTACGAACGGCCTAATGCTGCGCTGAAGATCGTAAGCGTCCATCGCAGCCGCCACGTCTGCGATCAAGGTCTCCATCGAAGAAACGATCCACTTGTCGAGTACGTTGTCGGACTCAGGATAGACCACTTCCGCGTCGTTGAAGCCGTCCACATTGGCGTATGTCACGAAGAACGAGTATGCGTTCCACCACGGGATGAGCAGGTCTCGCATCAACTGCTTCACGCCGTTTTCAGAGAACTTGAGGTTCTCCGCCCTTACGACCGGCGAATAGATCATGTATAGACGTATCGCGTCCGCACCGTAAGTGTCGAGCATCTTCGCCGGATCGGGGTAGTTCTTCAGGCGCTTCGACATCTTCTTGCCGTCCTCCGCAAGAACCAGACCGTTGACGATCACGTTCTTGTATGGGCTCTTGTCGAACAGGCATGTTCCAAGAACCATAAGCGTGTAGAACCAGCCGCGCGTCTGGTCGAGGCCCTCGGCTATGAAGTCGGCCGGGAAGAACGAGGCGACATCCCCCTCTCCCTTGTAGTGCTGCTGCGCATAAGGCATGGAGCCCGACTCGAACCAGCAGTCGAGAACCTCCGGGGTGCGACGGTATGTCTTGCCGTCCTTGCGGATCAGTATCTTGTCTATGAAGTGCTTGTGGAGGTCGGTCACCTTCTCGCCAGACAGCTCCTCAAGCTCCTTCGCAGACCCTACGCAGATCATGTCGGACGGATCGGACTCGTTCACCCACACCGGTATGCAGCTGCCCCAGAAGCGGTTGCGCGATATGTTCCAGTCGCGCGCCTCGCCAAGCCAGTTTCCGAACCGCTTCTCGCCTACATAGTCCGGCGTCCAGTGGACGGACGAATTGTTCTTGGCGAGTCTCTCGTGCAGATCCTCCACACGCACGTACCACGCATCGATGGCGCGGTAGATGAGCGGAGTGTCGGTGCGGTCGCAGAAAGGATACGAGTGGGTGATCGTGGCCTGATGCACAAGCTTGCCGTTCGACTTGAGAAGCTTTATTATGTCTCTGTCGCAGTCTTTGCAGAAGCGGCCCTTGAATTCAGGTATCGCGTCCGTGAAAGCGCAAGCGTCATCAAGAGGATCCACAAACGCGTTCATGCCGGCTTCGCGGCACACGCGGAAGTCGTCCTCACCGTATGCCGGAGCGATGTGTACGATGCCAACACCGTCGTCCGTCGTGACATAGTCGTCGTTCAACACCCTGAAAGCCCCTTCGTCGCGAAGGTTGGCGAAGTACGGGAAGATCGGCTCGTACTCCATCCCCTTCATGTCCGAGCCCTTGAACTCGGCAACGGTTTCGTACTGTTCGGGCTTCTTGAATATGGTCGCCAGACGGGCCTTGGCCATGATGTACACAGGCCGCTCGTCGTCGGTGAGATCGCGCACCGCCACATAGTAGATGTCGGCGCCGACGCACATCATCAGGTTCTCAGGGAGTGTCCACGGCGTAGTTGTCCAGACCAGGAGGTATATGGTTCCTTTTACGCCATCTAGTTTCCCAAGCGAATCCAGAAGCTTTGTTCGTACAGTTACCGTCGGATCCTGCACGTCCTTGTAGTTCGAACCAGCCTCGAAATTTGACAGCGGCGTGGAAAGCTTCCAGCTGTAGGGCATTATGCGATGCGACCTGTAGACGCGCCCCTGGTCCCACAACTGCTTGAACACCCACCATACGGACTCCATAAATCCGAAGTCCATGGTCTTGTAATCGTTGTCGAAGTCAACCCAACGGCCCATGCGCGTCACGGTCTTGCGCCATTCGTTGACATACTTGAGCACCATTGAACGGCACTGTTCATTGAACTTCTCAATGCCAAGCGACTTGATCTCGGGCGCACCGGAAACGCCTAAGGCGTCCTGCGCCAAAGCCTCGATCGGCAGGCCGTGGGTATCCCATCCAAAACGGCGCTCGACATATTTGCCGCGCATGGTCTGATAACGGGGGACTATATCCTTAATGGTGCCCGCGAGAAGATGCCCGTAGTGCGGCAGACCCGTCGCAAACGGAGGACCGTCGTAGAACTTGTAGCGCTCGCCGCCATCGTTCTTCTTCAGCGACTTTTTAAACGTATCGTTCTTTTCCCAAAACGAGAGAACCGCCTCCTCCATCTCCGGGAAGGCGACTTTGTTCGATACCGGCTTGAACATTCCTGTCTCCATACTTTGCCTAAAAGAAGTAGTATTATATCACATATCACCGAATCGCGCTTACCGCACGTGCGGCGGCCGAAAGCTGATCGCGGGTATGCGAGCCCATGACTGCAACGCGCAGGCGCGCAGAGCCCATTGCCACCGTCGGATAACGTATAGCCGAGATCAGGAAGCCCTGCTTCTCCAGTTCGGCCGCCGCCATGGTTGCGCGTCGTTCATCGCCCAGAAGTATCGGCACTATTGCCGAATCCGTAGCCGCCGACACGCCGTTTGCGGCAAGTTCGGACACGAAAAACGCAACATTTTCCTTAAGCTTCGCGACTCGCCACGGCTCGGCTTCCAAAACCGAAAGCGCCGCGTCACCCGCAGCCACGGATGCCGCGCCAGGGGCTGTGGAGAATATGAAAGGGCGCGATTTGTTTACGAGATAATCTGCGATTTCCTGAGTTGTGCACGCAAAACCGCCTTCAGCGCCAAGAGCCTTCGAAAGAGTGCCTATTATGACATCTGGGTGGCCACACCCAAAATGCTCTGAGAGGCCCCTTCCGGTTGCGCCTACAACTCCCGTCGCATGAGCTTCGTCAACAATCGACAATGCTCCGCCAGCACGGCAGATTTCAAGAAAGCGCGGCAGGTCAAGGAGGTCGCCGTCCATCGAAAACACTCCGTCGGATACGGCGATTACGCGTTGCGCATTCCCATGCTTTGATAGCTTGTGCGCCAGATCGTCCATATCCAAATGTCGATACACCACTACGTCCGCACCGGAAAGCCTGCACCCATCTATTATCGAGGCGTGGTTCAATTCATCAGAGAGAATCAAGTCGCCCTTTCTTGCAAGCGCAGTCAATACACCGACATTGGCCATGTAGCCAGTCGCATACAGGACACACGCCTCAACACCCTTGAACGCCGCAAGATGCCGCTCAAGCGCCAAGTGAGGCGGCTGCGTACCTGTCGTCAGCCTGGACCCGCCAGAACCAGCGCCCCACTTGCGCACTGCCACTGCAGCCGCCTCTGTGACGCGCGGATCGCGTGCAAGGTCGAGATAGTCGTTGGATGCCATGACCACAAGTTCACGTACACATCCATCCGAACACACTACAGATGCCACCGGACCTGTTGCCGCATCCATCTCGCGACATCTGCGCGACAGCCCCGCCTCTGCGATAGACTTCAGCTCATCACCAATCGACGCCCTGACGGGCGCATTCGGATTATGCGCATTTTGTGAAGTGCCCTCTACAATCACAGACTGTGTTTCAAGATATCTTATAGTCTCTGCAACGCCTTCATGCGATCCCCGATACAGGAATATCCGTCCCCCGCAAGAGTCGCCCATCTCCTTCATGACGGTTATGCGCTGATAGCCGATGCTCTTCGATGCAACATATCCAGTTACGTAGTCGGGATCGTCCGAGATGCAAACCTCTCCCACTATTCCTGGCGCGTTAGCCACCTTTGTCGCCAGGACTATCGCCTCGGCAAAATGGTTCTTCCCGCAAAACGCACCACTCTGAAGAGACTCCGCGGCGTCCATGCGCGTTGCCCTCACGCCGCGTTCGCGATCGGGCTCAAGCCTTTCAAGCGTGTCCGCGTCAACCAGCATCGCTCCGCGCATGGAGTACGAATCGCGCAACAACGCAATTATATCCTCTGCCCGGTTCACGCCTGCATCCTTAAGGAGCATGGCCGCCTTAGCGAGGCCTTCTTCGGGAGTGGAAGTCTTGTTGGTCGCGACGTCAAGCGCACGCAGCCGTTCGATCGCGCCCGGCTCTTCGACCTTGAGATTTATGAAATCAGGGCGACCCTTTGAATGCCTTAGTGCACGCTCGGCCAATGCGGACAGCGTCTTGGGGACATCTCTTTCGCAGACTATCCTTTCCGCTCCGGATACATGTTCACATTTGCGCGAAGCGCGCATCTTCACGCAAAGAGGACGGTCGTCACTCATGGAAATCTCCAGATGTTTCCGGACCGGGGGGCAGTTTGGCCATTTCCGACATGGCGTTCGCTATGCGGCGAATGACATTAGAATCCGACACAAGCGGCGGCATTGCGTAAATGTAGTTCGAGAACGGCCTGAGCCACACACCTGTTTCATCAATTACGCGATCAATGTCTTCGCGAGAAGGCAGCCGCTCCACTTCAACTATTCCGACCGCACCCTTTATGCGAACATCTCTTACATTGGGCAACGAACCAAGCGATGAAATGGAATCCTTGAATTCCGATTCGATGCGCCGTGCCATGGCACCGTAGTCGGAACGCGAAAAGAGATCCAACGAGGCATTGGCCGCAGCGCACGCAAGCGGATTCGCCATATACGTCGGACCATGCATGAATGCGCCGACATCACCCGAAGATATGGCGTCGGCAACGCCCTCCGAGGCAACCGTGGCGGCTAAGGTGATGTGGCCACCAGTCAATGCCTTGCCGATGCACATCACATCAGGCGATATGCCTGCGCGCTCATGGGCCCATCGGACGCCTGTTCGCCACAACCCAGCGGCAATTTCATCGAAAACCAGCACAAGGTCATGTTCGTCGCACACGCGGCGCATCTCCAAAAGGTATTCCGGCGGATAGAAGTTCATGGCGTTTGCAGCCTGAAATACAGGCTCGCATATGATGCCGGCGATCTCGCCTTCTCGCTCTTCGACAAGGTTCTCCAGTTCGCGGGACCATTCGGCAAGTGCAGGCAATCCGCCTTCAGGCTTAGAGACAAAATAATGAGTTGGCATCATCCCGCGAAAAAGGACATGCATGCCGTCCGGGTCAGAGAGAGCCATAGCGCAGGCCGTGTCGCCATGATAGCCGCCTTTCAGCGACACCATCTTGCAACGTGAGGGACGGCCCTTCGCCTGCTGGTACTGCAACGCCATTTTAACCGCCACCTCTACGGATATCGAACCTGAATCCGCAAAGAAGACCTTGTCCAGACCCTTGGGCGCAAAAGCCGCGATACGTTCCGCAAGCTCAACGGCAGGGTCATGCGTAAATCCGCCAAACATGACATGGCAGAGTTTTTCAGACTGGCGCCTCATGGCCTCGACGATGGCGGGATGGTTGTGTCCATGGGCGACGCACCACCAGCTGGATACGCCGTCAATGAGACGCCGTCCGTCGGAAAGGACGATTTCGACACCTTCGCCGCGTTCAGCCAGCCTTACACGCGGCGGGTTCGAAAGCGACGCGTAAGGATGCCAGATGTGCTTTCGGTCGTAATCGAGTGGTGTCATGAGAAAAGCTCCGAGAAATCGACTTCTGGCAACGGACGCCCTTCCATCACGCGTGGCACATGCACAATAACAGGAGGATAGCACATGGCTTTTAGAGCGAGACGAATCTCTCGATCCGCATCGGCATCTATATCAGCATCCACGGCCGGGTGCCAGTTGTGCACAACCCCCGCCACATGCACTCCGCGCGACTTAGCCGACTCAAGCGAAAGAAGAGTGTGGTTCACAGACCCTAGCCGTCCACACGTCACAAGCACCAGCGGCCATCCGCGCGACGCAACAAAATCAAGTGTCTTGATCTCGTCTGAAAGCGGCACCAGAAGTCCTCCGGCACCCTCCACGAGCACGAGCTCTCGTCTTCTGGCGCATTCCTCCACGCAGGTGGCGATTCTGCCGAGATCGACCCTGCGGTTCTCCAGCCTGGCCGCAAGCGACGGTGACGAAGGAAACTTGAATGTCTGCGGCGCAGTCAAGCCTTCCAGATCTTCCGGCAAACGACCCAGGCCGCACATCCTGCGGTGGGCCTCCATATCTTCCGAAAAACCGTCGCATCCGGTCTGCACCATCTTTATGGTTATTACATCCTTGCCTTTCGACATCATATCCCGGGCCATCAGACCAGTAACGACAGTCTTGCCAACATCCGTATCTATCCCGGAAACAAAAAACACACGTCCCATTACGTTTTTCCCAGTCCTGTTTCTTTCTTTATATCTTCTGCACGTCTATCGGCGAAACGGCCACTTCTATTGCCCGATTCAGTATGTCAACGTTGATGCAAAGCTTCGCCTCTCGTCCAGTACGCTTTATGTAGCCTTCGGTGCCTCTGAACGGTCCCGAAACTATGCGCACATAGTCGCCCTCCCTGAAGACCTCAGTAACGCGCATTTCGTTCACAATGCCCTTTGAGACGTTCTGCACCTGCCTAAGCTGGTGAATCATGCGTCTCGGATTCGACACCGTGATGGTTCTCACCAGCAGATTCGTCTTGAGTATCTCTATCCTCTCATCCGGGAACAGCTTGGTGAATACATAGCCAGGAAAAACCGGCAGCTCCCTGCGAACCTTGCGGCGCTGTACTTTCGTCACCTTTACGTAGAGCGGCAAGTGAAAAAAGCAATTGTAGCACGACAAATACCGCGCAACCTTCTTTTCGGTGCGTGGCTTCACATGCAGAACATACCAGTCGCGCTTGAGTGGCCTTTCTTGCGTTTCCGGCGATATTGGGGGCGACTGCGTCGTCATATAAGAGACAGAAACTCCTGCCGAACCTTTTCGTCGGTGCGGAAGGTGCCGAGTACGGCCGAGGTCGTCATCTCGGAATTCTGCTTCTCGACGCCGCGCATCATCATGCAAAGGTGCTTCGCCTTTATTATGACGCCTACACCCTCCGCACCGGTTTCCTCCATGACGGCGTTCGCAATCTCCTCGGTCATGCGCTCCTGTATTTGCAGCCTGCGGGCAAACATGTCGACTATTCGCGCCAGCTTGGAAACTCCGAGAACCTTGCCCTGCGAAATGTAGCCGATGGAGCACTGTCCGTAGAAAGGCAGCATGTGGTGCTCGCACATGGAATAAAGCTCGATTCCCTTGAGGATCACCATGTGATTCGTGCCGCTTTCAAACTTTGCGTTGTTTACTACGGCTTTAATGTCCTGGCGATAGCCGCGCGTAAGGTACACAAGCGACTTGGCGACGCGGGCTGGCGTCTTGACGAGTCCCTCTCTTTCAGGATCTTCGCCAAGCTCCGACAAAAGCTCTTTGACCAACGCGGCAATCCTGCGCTCGTCCGGCTTCACAACATTCTTTTTTGTGTTCTTCTTCACAAGCAGATATGATACGTATTTAGGCGTGGAACGCTACTGTTCGCCGTTGAAGAGAGCGTTTGTCGCGTAGTAAGGGTCGGAAGTATACCTGCAACCCAGCCGGCGGAGCCCTGCCTGGTCGCCAGGCGTCACCATGTGGGTCATGTGCACCTCGCATCCGCGAAGCTCGTTAAGCTTCTCCATCGCAATCTGCGCGGCAGGATTTGTCGCGGACGAAATGGCAAGACCTATAAGCGCTTCGTCGAGATTGAGCGACGTGTAGCCGACCTTAAGGATGTCCTGCTTCATGTGCGAGACGGCCTGTATGATGTAAGGGCCTATAAGAGGGATCTTCGCCGGTATGCCCGAAAGGGTCTTGACGGCATTTATTACGGCGGCGGCGGCGGCGTGCATTTCATCGGAGTTCTTGCCGGTCACAATTCGCCCGTCCTGCAGCTGAATGGCCGCGCCCGAGACGATGGTCCCGCCAGCCTTGCCCTTACCAGCGATCTGCGCCTCTTCTGCCGCCCTGCGGGCGGCCTCGACCACAACTCGATCCTCGGTCCTGAGCCCAAGCGAGTCCATAAGCTGCTTTGCGCGTTCCACGGATGCACGATCGGTGGAACCTTCCGCAAACAGGCACTGGTAGCGCAAAAATCTACGTATTACCTCCTGCTTGGATGCGTTGCGCACAACCTCGTCGTCTATGATGCCGAAGCCTATGCGGTTGACACCCATGTCGGTCGGAGACTTGTAGGGGCACGTTCCCTTTGTCATCTTCTGCCATATAGCCACGAGCAGAGGAAACGCGTCAACGTCGCGGTTGTAGTTGACGGTGGTCTTTCCGTAAGCCTCAAGGTGGTACGGATCGATCATGTTCTTGTCGTTGAGGTCTATGGTCGCGGCCTCGTACGCGATGTTGAGCGGATGGTCAAGCGGAAGGTTCCACACGGGGAAGCTCTCGAACTTGGAATACCCGGCCATGCTACCGTTGCGGTACTCGTGGTATATTTGTGCAAGGCAGGTCGCGAACTTGCCCGAACCTGGGCCAGGGGCGGTCACGACGACTATCGGACGCTCCGTCTTGACGTACTCGTTCTTGCCGTAGCCCATGTCGGAGACGATAGTATCCACGTCCGCAGGATATCCGGCCGTCTTGTAGTGGTAGTAGACCCTAACTCCGCGACGCTCGAGCTTCGCACGGAACTGCTGCACAGCCGGCTGTTCCTGATAGCGCGTTATCACTACGCCTCGCACCAGAAGCCCCAGATTCCTGAGATCGTCTATGAGCTTCATCGCGTCCGCATCATAGCTTATGCCGAAGTCCGCGCGCATCTTCTTGCGTTCGATATCGCCGGCGAATATGCAAAGCAGCACTTCAGCATGGTCCTTCAACGTCTGCAGAAGCCTTAGCTTGACGTTCGGATCGTAGCCCGGCAGGCACCTTGCCGCGTGGAAGTCGTTCATCAGCTTGCCGCCGAACTCGAGGTACAGCTTGCCGAACTTGCCGGCTCTCCTGCGAATCTCCTCCGACTGCTCGCGGAGGTACTTTTCGTTGTCGAATCCTATCTTCATTTTCCAGCCGTGCCGTTTATCTCGTCAAGTATGGACTGAATCTTCGGGATGCACTTCCCGCATCCTCCGCCAGCCTTCGTGAAGTTGGTCACTTCTTCGACGGTAGTAAGCTGGTTTTCGGTTATTACGCGCCTGACTTCGTTCTCCGATACATTGTAGCAGGTGCAAAGAACCGTTTCCTCAAGGTTGCGGTCGGTGTTCTCGCCGGTCTCGTAGTTTTTGATCGCCGCCTCCATGGCCTCTCGCCCCATCACGGAGCAATGCATCTTCTGCGGCGGAAGTCCGCCGAGGTAGTCGGCTATCTGCTGGTTAGTGATCTGCTTAGCCTCTTCAAGCGTCTTTCCGATGACCATTTCGGTCAGCGCGGAACTTGACGCTATGGCGCTTGCACATCCGAAGGTCTGGAACTTCGCCTCGACGATTCGCTTGTCGGGGCCCAGCTTGAACTGGAACTGCAGGGCGTCTCCGCATGCCAGGGAGCCGACAGTCGCGGTACCGTCAGGGTTGTCTATCTTGCCCACGTTCCGGGGATTCCGGAAGTGGTCCATCATTTTCTCAGAGTAATTCCACATCGCCGTTCATCTTTCTTGCCGTGAACGGGGCACTATTATACCAAAAAATCCTGGCGCATGCCTCAGCTTACGCCCCTCTGCGAGTTGCGGTAGAAGGCCACGAGCTCCTTGATTTCATCAAAAGGCTCCACATCGTTTTCGACGCGTTCCAAGGCCTGCGAACGGTTCAGCCCTTCGCGGTATATCAGGCGATGGGCGTCCTTGAGGGCGCGTATCACGTCACGCGAGAAGCCGCGGCGCATCAGCCCGACTACGTTTGGCCCAATTATGCGCTGGTCGCTGCCATCCATGTCGCAGAGCATGTACGGCGGCACATCCTGGCGAATCTTCACCATGCCGCCCACCATTGCGTGCTTGCCGACAGTGCAGAACTGGTGCGAAGCCGAACAGCCGCCTACGATTGCCCAATCCTGCAGATGCACGTCACCCGCCAGCTGCACGGAGTTGGAGCATATTACATGGTCGCCAAGGATCACCCCGTGCGCCGCATGACAGTAAGCCATGAACAGGCAATCGTTGCCTATTATGGTCTTTTCGCCATCAGCAGTGCCAAGATGGACGGTGGCAAACTCGCGGATCACGGTGCGGTTGCCGATCTCGACATAGCTCGTGGAGCCTTCCTTGTACTTGAGGTCCTGGGTCTTCATGCCGATAAGCGCGTAGGGGAATATCTGGCACTTCTCGCCAAGCGTCGTGTGGCCGTCTATTATCGCGCCCTGCATCACAACCGTGCCGTCGCCTATCACGACATCCCGCCCCACATGGGCGTAAGGGCCTATCTCCACATCCGCTCCGAGCTTGGCGCCATCCTCGACGATGGCCGTTGCATGAATTTTTGCCATTGCTTGTTCTCCTTTTGTTTTAGAGGTTCTTTGGTATTAGCCTGGACGCCAACAGCAGGCATGCCGCCACGGCGGACCATATGAGAATTTCAGGGTGCATGGAATAGTTCTTGTGAAGACTCAGCATGAGTATCACTATCAAGTAGTAGCCAAGCGACACTACGAGCGCGATCGCCATGCCTATCGTCGACTCCTTGCGCTGGGCTTTTATGCCGAGGGGTATGCCCACGAGCACGAAGCAGAACGACGCCATGGCGAACACCATGCGCTTTGAAAGCTCCACCTTAAGGTCGCAACGGTCGCGCATCAGCAGCTTGCGCTCCATGCTCTTCGCCTTGCTGTCGCCCTTTGCGCACTTCACGAGCATGTCATACACCTTTATCTTGTCCAGCAGCTCGAAAAAGCGGAGGTCCTTCTCCTTCTTCTTGTACTTCGACTCCTTGAGCGCGTCCTTGACGAGATACTGGAACCTGTTCGCCCTGGCCATCGTCGGATGGTCGGCGTCGATGGGGTCCACCGTCATGTTGTAGAGATCTAGCGCGATATCGCGCCCTTTGTTTTCGACAAGCGCCTTTGACGCGGTTATCATGCGATCCACGCCCGGGTTGGAGTAGTCGATCACAACCAGATCGTAGAGCCAGTTGCCCTCCTTCGAGCCGAAGTATATCTTCATCTTCGGGAAGTCGTCTATTATGCGCCCTGGCTCCAGCACGTCGAGTCCAGTATCGACCGAAACCTTCGCCTTCAGGGAACGCCTCAGTTCGTGGCCTCGCGGCACTATCTCGTTGTTCACGTAAAGCCCGACAATCGAGCACGCAATGGCAAAGACTATCGGCCACTTCATGACCGACATCAGGTTCACTCCGCATGCGCGCATCGCCGCTATCTCGCTGTCGGCGCTCATCCGCGAAAAGACAAGCACGCTCGACACGAGCAACGCGAGAGGCATGGTCCACTGGAGCGTCTCGGGGAAGCTCACCAGAGCGAACTCGCCCACAAGCTTGATGGGAAGTCCGCTCAATATGTAGCTGACGATCTGCACCATAAGTCCAATCGTCAGTACAAACGTAAGCACGAGGAACGCGAGCGTAAAGCTCGAGAGGAACGAGCCGAACACGTATCTCTCGATAGTCTTCATCTGGCTACTAGACCTTAAGGAGGAAGTTGTTCTTCTTGCCCTGCTTCAACACCGCAACGCGTCCATCGATGAGGTCGCCATCCTCGAAGACGCGCTTGTCGTCCACCTTGGCGCCGTTGAGGGAAAGCCCCCCCTGCGCCGCCATGCGCCTCGCCTCGCCGTTGGACTTGAACATCCCGGCTGCCGCGGCTACGGCGTATACGGGCTTGCCGACGACCTCGGCCTTTGGCATCTGCGCCGACTTAACGTCCTTGAATATCGTCTCGAGCTCTTCCGCGCTCTTTCCGGATACGTCTCCGCCAAAAAGCGTGCGCGTAGCGCCAAGCGCCTTCTCAAGCCCCTTGTCGCCGTGAACGAGGCGCGTAAGCTCCTCGGCCAGAGCCTTCTGAGGAATGCGCGCTTCGGGATTCGCCTTCATCTGAGCCTCCAGGTCGGCGATCTCTTCGAGGGACCGCATGGAGAACACCTTGAGGTAGCGGATCACATCGGCGTCAGCCGCACGAAGGAAGTACTGGTACCAGTCGTACTCGCTCGTCATCGAGGCGTCGAGAAAGAGCGCGTTGCCCTCCGACTTGCCGAACTTGCGCCCGGTCGAATCGAGCAGCAGCGGGAACGTAAGGCCAAAGGCCGTCTTGCCGCGCATGCGATGGACAAGGTCGGTGCCGGCCGTTATGTTGCCCCACTGGTCGGCGCCGCCAACTTCAAGGGTGCAACCGTAGTTGTCGAAGAGATGCAGGAAGTCGTTGCCCTGAAGTATCTGATAGCTGAACTCGGTGAACGTAAGCGCACCTTCGCTCGCCTCAAGGCGCTTCTTCACGCTCTCCTTGGCAAGCATCTGCGGCACCCTGAAGTTTATGGCTATGTCGCGCAGGAACTCGATGGCGCTCGTGCCGCTGTACCAGTCGTAGTTGTCGACCATCACGGCTGCGTTAGGCCCGTCGAAGTCGAGTATCCGCGAAAGGTTTTCGCGTATCCCCTTCTTGTTCTCGGCCACCTGCTCAACGGTAAGCATGTTGCGCTCGGCGCTCTTTCCGCTTGGGTCGCCGATGAGCCCCGTGGCGCCGCCAACGAGCGCGATCACCTTGTGCCCGGCCTGCTGGAAGCGCCTGAGCACCATTATGGACACGAGGTTCCCAGCCTGCAGCGACCTTGCACTCGGGTCGAATCCGCAGTAAAGCGTCACGGGACGATCAAGCGCCTCCGCTATCGCAGGATCGGTGAGGGCGTCGACGAGCCCCCTTTCATGCAGTTCTTCAATAAGCTTCATAATCGGCAATATTATACCATATCCTGATCCAACCCGTCTGAACGCAACACACTTACCCCAAATCTTCCAAGATAGCTTATCCCAGTTTTTGCGAAAGACCTGAAAACACTTGATGAAAAAACATTGCGAAAGAGCGCGGACGGTATCTTGTGAGAGCGGGCGTCTCGCCCGCTCATAAGTAAGATTCCACCCTCCTTCAGAGCGGACGAGACGTCCGCTCTCCCAAGGCTTCGCGCTTCCAATACTACTCTCTGGCGATAAGTCCGACAAAAATGTTCTGCGTAAAGAGGCTCCTAGACTGCCTGCCGTGTTAAATGGTAAAATACGCACGGTGAAGATCAACAGAGGTATTGTTCCGGGCGGACGCATCGGACTCGCCGTAAGCGGCGGGTCTGACTCTGTTGCACTTGCGTTTCTCCTTACCAAGGGCGGCAAGAAGCGGAACGCAGCAAAGCGTTTCGTAATTCTGCACGTCGACCATGGCCTACGACCGGAGTCCAAGGAGGAGTACAGGTTTGTGCGCACGCTCGCGAAAAGACTTGGCGTGCCGTTCAAGGGCCTTCATGCAAAGGTGGTCCGTAAAAACGGCGAATCCATTGAAATGGCCGCGCGCCGCGTCAGGCTGGAGTTTTTCGAGAAATGCGTCGCCTCGCTGAAGCTTGACGCCATAGCCACGGGCCATCACATGGATGACGTCGCAGAGACGTTCCTGATGCGCATCCGCCGCGCTTCCGGACCCGAAGGCCTTGCCGGCATCAAGGAAACGTCGCAAGTCGGAACGATCCGTTTCGTTCGTCCGCTCCTGGGCTGCCGCGATGCGGAGCTAAAAGCTTACCTCAGAAAATACGGCGAGGAATGGCGCGAAGACGCATCAAACGGAGATCTTTCCATCGAGCGCAACAAGGTGCGCCACAAGATCATACCTTATCTTGAGCAGACGCTCGACAAGAACCTTGTCGAACACATTTACAGAATCTGCGGCTACCTGGTGAAGTCCGTCAGCCCTTGAGGGCTTCACGCACTATCGTCTCTACGTCTGGCGCGTCCGGATGGGAGGCTATGACCTTGCTGACCATCTTGTTGGCGGTCTCCTCGTTGAAACCGAGCGCCGAAAGCGCAAGAATGGCGTCGCGCAGCATCGGGGAAGACGTCGCCTTCTTAGCGTCGCCGCGTCCCGACGCCGCCAAGGCCTCTATCGCGTTGACCTTGTCCTTTAGCTCTATGCATATCTTTTCGGCGGTCTTCCTGCCTACGCCCTTGATGGACGAAATGCGCTTGGCGTTCCCGCTGGCTATGGCAAGCGAAAGTTCGCCGATTGAAGAGCCGGAAAGGATGGCGATTGCTATTTTGGGCCCGACGCCAGATACGGACGTGAGCTTGGCGAACATCGCCTTCTCGGCATCGGTCGCGAAACCGAAGAGCGTTTCGTCGTCCTCGCGCACGCAGTGGAACGCAAGCAGCTTCACCTCCGCGCCAGTCTTCGGCAGACGGTCGAAAGTGGAGAGCGGGATCGTCAGCTCATAGCCGACCCCGGCCGCCTCAACGACGACTCGCGTCGGCTCCTTCTCGGCAAGCACGCCTTTTACGTAAGCAATCATGCGAGTTATTATACCATATCCAGCAACCCGGTCGTCCACTCGCCGAGTGTTCGGCGCGAGACTTCGCGGAAGCCGCGCTTGACGAATGCCTCTAGAACCTCCGGGTATAGCGTGGTAAGTATTCCTGAAACTATAAGCCGCCTGCCAACGGCTGACGCGATTTCATCCGCATAACGGATGAGAAGCGGACCAAGAATGTTTGCAACAACAAGGTCGTAGCCTGTACCGAGCGGCTTTTGTGCGCAGCCCTTACCTACGGGATCGCCGTTTTCATCGGTCGAGGCCCCGCCGAGCGCATGCCTGAAGTACTCGACCTTTACGCCATTGAGCGCGGCGTTCTCGGTCGAAGCCTGCACCGCGTCAGGATCCACATCGAAGCCGGCGACGGGAGAAAACCCGAGTTTCGCCGCAGCGATCGACAGTATTCCGCTGCCGGAGCCCATATCGAGGAAACTGCCGCCTTCTGCGGCAAGCTCGTCTATGTATTCAAGACACGCGCGTGTCGTCTCGTGCTTGCCCGTGCCGAACGAAAGACCTGGGTCGAGCGTCACTACGACCCCGCTTTCAGGCATCGGCTCCCACGGCGGATGCACTACGAGACGTGAACCTATGCGTTCCGTCTTGAAGTGGCGCCTGTATGAAAGCTTCCAGTCCTCGTCTGGTATCGTGCTTATTTCTATTGCGGCCTTTGCGCCCACAATATCAAGAGCATCGGCAAGACGCCTCTCGGCCTCGGCGACATCATCCGCAACGGTGCGCGGCGGCTCGGGATCAGGGAAATATATCTGTACCTGAGTGAGCCGTTCTTCGATGTCGCGGTACGAAGACAAAATGAAATCCCCCCCGTCGAATACCTCGAAGAGGGGATTTACGAAGCGCTCCTCAACGGAGCAGTAGACCTTGTTCACTTTGCCGTCTTTTTGGCAACAAGCTTCTTGACCAGCGTCGGACGCTGCACCATAACGCGCACAGCCTCGTCGCCCATAAGCTTGACATCCTCTTCAGCCATGCCGAATTTGACGAGACGACGACGCTGCGCCGCATTCTTGCGCGCCTTGCCTGCGGGCGTCTTGCACGGACGAACGTGCGATTCCTTGCGAAGTGTACGACCTGTACCCATTTTATAACCTCTTCTTTCTTCCTTTGGGAAAAATTTTGGCGTGTATTATACCGAATCCGTCCGCAGAATGCAAGCACACAAATGTCAAACAGGCATTGCAACCGTGAAACGGCAGCCTGATGGCGTCGATTGCGACAGGAACACCTCCCCTCCATGGAGGTGCGCTATGCTCCTTACTATTGCGAGTCCAAGCCCCGCCCCGCCCGTGTCGGCCGCCCGCGCGGCGTCAATGCGATGGAAACGCTCAAACACGCGCTCGCGTTCGTTCGGGGGAATGCCTACACCATGATCCTCAACGGTTATGCGCACTTCACCCGACTTTGTCACGAGCGAAACCGCGACATCCATTGACCCTGAATACCGTATTGCATTCTCTATAAGGTTTGATACCGCCTGCTGGATCAGTTGCGGATCACATGCGAAAACGACAGGCCCATCCACCCCGCTTACGTTGAGTTCAATGCCCGCAGCCTCGGCCTTCGTCCTCAAAAGCGAAACCGTCTCTCTTATGAGCGAAGACACATCGGTATCGGCCTTTTCCAGAAGGCCCGTCTCCCCGGCACGTTCAAGACGCGCCAGCGAAAGGATGTTCTGCGCCAGCGCATTGAGACGCGTGGACTCCTTCTTTACAAGGGCAAGAAGAGTACGCACGTTCTCTTGCGGCATGTTCGCCGCGCCATCAAGGAGGTCCACCGCGCCGATTATACCGGTAAGAGGCGTCTTTATCTCATGCGACACATCGGCTATGAAATCGCGGCGAAAGCCCTCGATTCGCCTCAACTCCTTAATCCGCACACGTTGACGATATGTCGTGAAGAACACAAGAAGCACGCCAGCGCCTCCGAGCAGCGCAGCGAGCATGAACCCTATGCGTGCGCGTTTGAATGGCGCCAGCACACGCTCAACCGGCAACCCCAGCCTTATCGTGTACTCTCCGCACGGATGCGTCGCGTAAATGCTTTTCGGCCATTTGGAGCCTTTGCGAACCGAATCGAAGAATACGCCCTTTGCGCCCACAAGCACAGTCAACCTCACACCGTCTGCCGCGCATGCGTCACCGAAAGCGTGAATGCGCTTGAAATCTCCCGTCTTGAGCGGCTCCTCCAAAGACTCCGCCGCCAGTTCCGTGCGCGTGTCGAGATCGCGCTCGGCCCATGTTACGACGGCCTTGCGGAACAAGGACGTCTCTACCCAGAAAAGCACCGCCAACGAGGCAAGACCGACTGACGCTATTACGGCCGGCAGGAACTCCAGAGAAAAACGCTTCATCCTTTTATCCTGTATCCTATACCACGAATGGTCTCTATATGCTCCGCCCATTCACCGAGCTTTCGCCTGAGGTTGGCGATCTGAACGTCGACGGTTCTTTCCGTGACGGACTTTTCATCGTCCGAAAGGACCGCGTCAAGAATGCGTTGCCGCGCAAGGACGCGTCCCCTGTTGCGCGCAAGCAGCACGAGTATTCGAAACTCTCCGGGCGCAAGCTTCAGGTTCTCACCGTTCAGTGCCGCAGAACGGTTCTCCTCGTCAATCACTAGTCCGTCGAAGTCCTTGACCGTTGTCGCAACCGGACCGCGTCGCAGCACTGCCCTCACGCGTGCCAGCAGCACCTCCCTGTCGAACGGCTTCGTCACATAGTCGTCGGCACCGCAGTTGAGCCCACGGACTATATCCTCGTTCTGGGTGCGGGCAGTGAGCATAACTACACGAGTCGCCGCGAGAGCCGGACTTTCGCGAATGCGTGAACAGACAGTGAACCCGTCCAGCCCGGGCAGCATTACGTCGAGAAGCACCAGATCTGGCTTTGTGCGCCGCGCTTCGGCGAGCCCTTCATCTCCGCGCGCCGCCGAACTGACGTGCCTGAAGCCCGCGCCGAGCAGAGCCATTTCAAGGATCGTCCTTATCGTGGCGTCATCTTCTACGATGAGTATTTTAGCGATTTCGTCCATTTCCCTTTTTCGCTGTAGTGTTTTCCTTCTTGAGACGACGAATCTGGTCGCGCAAATATGCCGCGCGTTCAAACTCGAGATTGTCCGCAGCCTCAAGCATGTCGCGCGTAAGCTCTTCGATAATATCGCCAGCAGGAATCTCACCCGGACCGGCGCTCAAGGCAACGCCTGTCTTCGACGCCTTGTATACGTAAGCCGATTCGTTCACGGCGCGCTTCACCGACTTGGGCTTTATGCCGTGCTCCGCGTTGTAGGCCATCTGCTTGTCGCGGTGCGACTTCGTTATCCTGACAAGATCCCGTATGGCGTCCGTCTTGTGGTCGCAGTAAAGTATGACGCGCCCGTTTACGTGTCGTGCGGCGCGGCCAGCGGTCTGCACCAGCGAAGTCGTAGATCTCAGGAACCCTTCCTTGTCCGCGTCTAGTATCGCAACGAGCGCGACTTCGGGCACATCCAACCCCTCGCGCAAAAGGTTGATGCCGACAAGCACGTCGAACTCGCCCTTCCTTAGCCGCTGCAGAATCGCGACGCGCTCGATGGCGTCGATATCGGAATGGAGATACTCTACGCGCATCCCTGCTTCGTGCAGGTAATGGGTAAGGTCTTCCGCTGAGCGTTTCGTGAGAGTCGTAACGAACGTGCGGTCGCCCGCCTTGGTCACCTTTCCTATTTCGGCGATGAGGTCGTCGATCTGGTTCTTGAGCGGACGAAGCTCTATTACGGGGTCGAGGAGTCCCGTTGGACGTATCACCTGCTCCGCCACCGTCTTCGACTCTCCATATTCATAGTCGCCGGGCGTCGCAGAGCAGTAGACGATCTGATGCACCTTTCCGTTGAATTCCTCGAACGTGAGCGGACGGTTGTCCTTCGCGCTAGGCAGGCGAAAGCCGTAGTCGACAAGTCTTGACTTTCGCGCCTGATCGCCGTTGTACATCGCCCTTATCTGCGGAACGGAGGCGTGGCTTTCGTCGATGATTGTGAGAAAGTCGCCCGGGAAATAGTCAATCAGGCACTCCGGCGCGGACCCAGGCGCCCTTCCGGTCAATGGACGCGAATAGTTTTCGATTCCGTTGCAGTAGCCGAGTTCGCGCATCATTTCAATGTCGTATTCGGTGCGCTCGCGAAGGCGCTGGGCCTCAAGAAGCTTGCCCTTCGACTCGAACCACTTTAGCCTGTCTGCAAGCTCTGCCTCAATGCGGGCGAAGGCGGCCTCAAGCTTGTCCTTGCCCATCACGAACTGCTTCGCCGGCGTAACCACCGCGCTCGGCATCGCAACGCCGCGCTTTGAAGTCAATGGATCGAGAGAATTGATGGCGTCTATCTCGTCGCCGAAGAACTCGACCCTTATCGCCGTCGTCTCGTACGCCGGGAAGATATCCACAATATCGCCGCGAACGCGAAACGTACCAGGCGCGAAATCGTAGTCGTTCCTTACATACTGGGCCTCGACGAGACGCGCCACAAGCTGCGAGCGCGAAATCGCCTCGCCAACCTTGAAGCCGACGGCAAGGTCGCGGTATTCGTCCGACTCACCCAAGCCGTATATGCATGAGACCGACGCCACGACTATTACGTCCTTGCGCGCAATGAGCGCATTCGTCGCGGCAAGGCGATAGCGCTCTATCTCCTCGTTGATGGAGGCATCCTTCTCGATGTACGTATCAGTCTGCGGGATGTACGCCTCAGGCTGGTAGTAGTCGTAGTACGATATGAAGTACTCTACCGCATTCTCGGGGAAGAACTCCTTCATCTCAGCGAAAAGCTGCGCGGCAAGCGTCTTGTTGTGCGAAAGTATCAGCGTCGGACGCCCCCACTTCGCAATAAGGTTCGCCATGGTGAACGTTTTGCCGCTGCCAGTAACGCCCTGTAGCACAAGCCTCTGCTCGCCGCGCTTGAGGCCGTCCAACAGCGCAGCTACCGCCTCCGGCTGGTCGCCGGTCGGTTTGAACTTCGAAACTAGCTTGAAAGGACTTTCCATAATCAAAAACGCGCCCCCTTTGCGGGAACGCGTCTTGGCCTGAAAACAATGCTTGAGACTTCCGAGATTGGTGGAGGTAGTCGGATTCGAACCGGCGACATTCTGCTTGCAAAGCAGACACTCTACCAACTGAGTTATACCCCCAAGGGATTTTATCCTCCTACGTGGCTTCGCCGACTACGGAGGACATCCTCCGTTGTTGGCTTGCCATCCGTAGTCGCTTCACCTAGGTGAAGCGCGGAGGATGGTGGGCCTGACAAGAATCGAACTTGTGACCTCGTCCTTATCAGGGACGCGCTCTAACCAACTGAGCTACAAGCCCATCTATCAAATTCGGAAGGGAAACGGAAGACTGATGTCTGGTGGAGGTTCGGTCGATGTAGTCTCGCCTGACGGCGAGT
>CAMZEN010000028.1 GCA_947305775.1 uncultured Verrucomicrobiota bacterium | reverse complement strand
ATGACGGTAACGGCATCCGCGCCCGCGCCCTCTTGAACTATCTTTACTTTCTTCATGCTCCCGCTCCTTTCGACTTGTCCGCGACGGCCCGCGCAAACATCATCCGCGTATTCATGGGTTCGTTCCTTTCTTCGTTCCTGTTTTACCACGGGCGGAACTTCAAGCTCCATGGATAGTATTTCACTTCGTCCGTGCCGCAACACGGCGAATCTCTAAAATTGAAATTGATTAGCGGGAACCAATGGTCTCCGCAGACGTTTACAAGCCCAATCTGAACACACTTGCTTGTGTTTGTAACGCTGTGGCTGAAAGAGCGGCGACAACAACCATCATTTCCGAGCCCTATTTGAATGCCATTTATCGTACGGGCTTCGTTTATCCAGGCGATTTGTATTCCGTCAACGCATTTTGCCTCTGCTCCCAATCCGCCTATCTGCATACCGCAGACGTCACCCCGAACTTCATGAAATACCGCGCCCACGGCCAAACCAACTATTTCTGAGGCGTTGGGCTTCCTGTCACCGCTGATGTCAGGCTCCATCCTTGCAGCAACGTTCAAGCCAACTACTTTATGATCGCTAAAGCCGACAAGCGGTTGCACGTGAACGCCATATATAGTCTCGTCATCGTCCATCAACGGCTCACCCACGACTAATGGCGACCAGCATCCAGCCAAGCAGAGCATCGCCGCCCCCGCGACGGCCCGCGCAAACATCATCCGCGTATTCATTTCGACATCTCCCTGTCATCTGTCCCATTAGCTGCGAGACACATTCCCACCATCAACTTCTGAATTGGCGTCAATGGTTTCTTGGCATCATTCATTGCTTTCAAAAATCGTCGCTCCACATCTTCAGAATGCACGTAAATAAGCGCTTGCGCAGCCTCCACCAAGACGCCCTCCTTTTCGCTTCTGTCTTCTGTTGCAGGAAGTCCATTTACTATGTCATGCAAGAGCTTCAATTTATATTCCAATTTCATGCTCCCGCTCCTTTCGACTTGTCCGCGACGGCCCGCGCAAACATCATCCGCGTATTCATGAGTTCGTTCCTTTCGTCATTTCGTTCTTTCCCGCAAGCAGGATAAGCGGTATAACATACAGCGCAACAAAAAATGCTAGTGCCGAAAGCGCAAACGCCCCAGCGGAGAAAAATCTCGTCTTGGAATACGGCACGATTGTCAACTCGGCAATCGCATACAGAAACGTCTTTATCATTTCGTACCTCCTTTGTGGTTGACTTTCCTTTCTGTCTATCCATTACACTCCGCTACAGCCAGAATTGGTTGGAAGGCCAGTCGGCCGTCTCGACATAGAACTCGTCATAGAAATACTCGCCCGCTGGATCAGGATCAAAGTCTATCGCTCTGCTTGGCCGCAAGTCCATGTGAGTCACGTAAACGGCCACGAAAATCCTCAGGTCGGACAGGGTTTCAAAATGAAGCGACCTGCGCGCAAAATTCCCTACGTTTTGCCGGATATTTAGATTATGCACGCACACGAAGAACGTCTTTCCATGCGTTCCCTTCCGAAGTGGCGCGTACTCGCCGCAATAGCCTTTCCCACTTTTGAGAGACTCGGCAAACGACTTAAGGCAGGCGTCTCTCTCATCGTCCGGCACACTGGAGCCGTCGGACAACGTAAAGTTGATCCTCGAATTCATCCCCGCCTTGAATGCCTCCCTCACCTCAAATGTCTTGTGCGCCTCCCCACACCACACCCCTGCCTTGAACACGTACCAGCAGAGCACAAGCAACGCAAGAATCGCAATGATTGCGTAAATATCCCAGACTCCTAACTTTTTCATCTTCATAGGCCATTCTCCTTCTTCTTGCTGGGCATCACCATTCCCGCGACGGCTCGCGCAAACAGTTTTGTTTTCATGCTGCGACATCCTTTCTACGTTTCCACCGATATTTTACCATTTTCCGCGTCGGGGGTGGGGCCGGCCGCAGAAAATGCCCATGCAGATTGCAGGGGCGTTTTTCGGGATTGAAAAACCCTCTCGCAAATTGCAGGGACATTTTCCGGGGTTGAAAAACCTTCTTGCAAATTGCAGGGACCTTTTTCAAGGTCGAAAACCCCTCTTGCAAAATGCATGGGCCTTCTCCAAGCCCGGATAGGCCCCCTGCGGTTTGCAGGGGGCTTTTCCGGGGCCGGAATGGGCGTTTTCCGCTCACGAGGCGGCTTCCGGGCCGGGTTCCGGCTTCTCCCTTTTCGCGGTGTGCTGCGAGGCGACGAGTCTGTACTGGCTGATCACGCCCATTAGCGCCGTGACCGCGCCCTCCAGCTCCGCCGACGGAATGAGCCTCTGCGCCGCGTTGACCCGAGCGACGATCTCGACGATGAGGGTGGACGCCTCCTTGCGCACGCTCGCCGTCGTCTCGCCGCCTGCAGACGCCTCGCGGTCGCCGCGCTCGCCCGTGCGGTGCTTGTACAGCTCGTCCAGCTCGTCGTTCGCCGCGATGAGCGCGTTCAACCACGGCAGCATGCCGAGCGCCGTGATCGCCTCGACCGCCGCGGGGTTCTTCTGCATGTCGAACCCGAAGCCGCGCAGCTCCTCGGTCTCCTTCGGCAGCGAATGCCGCGTCACGCCCTTGTACGCGCCGCTCATCGCCTGGACGATCCGCGCCTTGTGCCAGAGATCCTGCGGCGTGTCGCCGTCGATCGCCGCGAGGTGGTCCACCGCCGAGTAGATCGCCATGAACAGCGCATCGCGCTTCGCGTCGGCTTTGGTGATGTCCGCCGTGTCAACGAACTTGCGCGACTCGTTGATGAAGTCGGTGTACTTCGTGTTCAGGGCCTCAAGCGCCGCGACCTGCTCGCCGACCGGCACCTTCGCGGGGTCGAGGCCGTGCAAAGCCCCGGCAATCGCCTTCGAATAGTCGAGGTGCTCGCCGTTGGCAAGCCCGTAGCCCGTCCATTCGTCCAGTATTGTAGTTGACATGTTCATGTCTCCTTTGTGGTGTTTGTTTCTCCTTGCCCCCCGCACCGTGCGAAGGGAAAGAAAGCGTCAGAGCGCGTCGTACTCCGTGCGCACGGTTTCGCATTGGTTCGTCACGATTCCGTTTTCATCAAAACTTACCGCCATCATCATTTTCTTCATCGCCTTATTCCTTTCTTCAATTTGTCGTTACACGCTCCAATACATCGCCCACTCTGAAAAACCAAAGAGCGTCAAAACAAACCATGCCGACAGCAGAATGCAACACCCGACGCGGACGTCTTTATCCTTTTCCAGTATCGCCCCAAGAAGAAACGCGAAATACGCTACATACGACAATACGACAACTGGCCAAAAGAACAATTGCAAGACTTCAATGTGCGCCGCGAGAAAAAACGCTACCATATACGGCCCGACGATCGGGTATGCCAAAGGGCTTATCAAAGCAAGCCATAAAGCAAACAGACCAACACCAAAGGCTTTATCGTAGATAATATCGATTCCAACAAATGTCGCAATCATCAGCGTTATTAGGTGGAAAATTAACGACTTCAGCCAGTGAGGATTTATCCGTTTCATTTCTTTGTGCCCTTTGTGTTCTTTGTGGCTGCACTCCCATTCTTCGCCGCGAACGCGAGGGATGAGACTAGGATCATTCGTGCAAAGGGTTTCATGGGCTGCTCCTTTCGACAAATCAATACTTTCCGAATATCAAGAACAGTACAATGGCCACCACAACTCTACCTCGTGTTTTCACTGTTCAACACATTAGGGTTCTCTATAGCCCTCACAATCTCACTCATGTCAGACAATGTACATACCCCCTTGCCAGACAATCTCCCCCTACGCGTGTTTCCATCAACTACCATTTCGTCCAGAAATACATCTACTCGCCATTCAATCTTGTCACCACGTTTTACACCGTCCAAAGAAATTTCCATAAGGAACAAATCATTGACACTTCCTCTTGCCGGCAGTTCATAGACCTCGTCAGATGGATCAACAATTATGCCCTCATCCTCATAAATTCTCTCAACATCAATCTTTTCACCCGCCGCAAAAGAGAATGCAGCGCCTTCACACGCCTTCACAACATCCATCTCGTCAACCACCACAGCAGAATCTGTCAAGTTCGTAATCGCAAGAGCGACTACCGTGCCTCGGGCATCTGCGGGATCCATAGCAGTAATCTTCAATCCCAACCTTGGTGTTTGGCAGCACGAGCATAGGAGTGCGCTGCAGAAAAGTAACGAGGAACAAAATTTTATAGCTTTTAGAGTCGGACCCCATTGGTGGGGCGCGAGGGATGAGACGAGGATCCCCCTACGCAGAGCCATGGAGGACAACTTGATTCGTGCAAATGGTTTCATCGGTTGCTCCTTTCTTGTAGAATGTGGAAATGTGGAAGTGTTGCCAATTCCAATGTTGCCAATTCCAATTTCAGCCTCCAATCTTTTTCTTCGTTGTTATCACGCTGGCGGAGAGGATACGCGACAGTTCCTTGGACTCGCTCAGCAAGTCCGCAAGCTTCGTCTTTTCCACATAGCCTGATTCGCCGATCAGCTTGAGCCATATCCGCGTCTCGGACAACTCTTTCATGGCAACCTTCAGCTTGTGCACGAAATCCTTGCCCGACTCCGCCTCGCAAGCCTCGGCGTAGTTTGCCGCAACGCTCGTAGAAGAGCGAAAGAGCTGATCTGCAAAGTTAGAACTCCCGACATTCTTCATCGGCAACGCTGCGCACACCTTGACGCACCTCGCCGCAAATGCGACTACTCTGTCTTCAAGTTCCATGAACGCTTCTCCTTTCATTGGCAATTGGAATTGGTCTTGGCAACACTTCCACATTGGCAACATTTCCCGCCGATTCGTGCAAATGGCTTCATGGGCTGATCCTTTCATAGAGTTGATCACTCATGTGTCATCACGCCATTGTCATAGGGCGCGCCCGTTTTGAAAAGTTTGCGGACACCGAGCGACATGGTATTGGCATCTACATGCGCGCACTTGTCTGTACCGTTTGGATTGTGCTTCAATCGCCGCCCCTTGTATTTGTCGGAAACCTTCTTGAACTTATTACCATTTGAAACTCGTGCGCGATAAACCTTAAAGGTCCTGATGGCAAACAAGGAGACAATGAGAATTGCACCGAAAAGCATACCACCAACCTTCGGTCCCTGCCAGAAAGAATCCCAAAACAAGGCTATGCTGTTGTCTATAGCCATGTCACACCCCGTCGCGAGCGCGAGGGATGAGACGAGGAACAGCCTACGCAGAGCGGCAGCGGACAAGTTGATTCGTGCAAATGGTTTCATGGGTTGCTCCTTTCTTGTAGAATGTGGAAATGTGGAAGTGTTGCCAATTCCAATGTTGCCAATTCCAATTTCAGCCTCCAATCTTTTTCTTCGTTGTTATCACGCTGGCGGAGAGGATACGCGACAGTTCCTTGGACTCGCTCAGCAAGTCCGCAAGCTTCGTCTTTTCCACATAGCCTGATTCGCCGATCAGCTTGAGCCATATCCGCGTCTCGGACAACTCTTTCATGGCAACCTTCAGCTTGTGCACGAAATCCTTGCCCGACTCCGCCTCGCAAGCCTCGGCGTAGTTTGCCGCGACGCTCGTAGAAGAACGAAACAGCTGATCGGCAAAGTTAGAACTCCCGACATTCTTCACCGGCAACGCTGCGCACACCTTGACGCACCTCGCCGCAAATGCGACTACTCTGTCTTCAAGTTCCATGAACGCTTCTCCTTTCATTGGCAATTGGAATTGGTCTTGGCAACACTTCCACATTGGCAACATTTCCCGCCGATTCGTGCAAATGGTTTCATGGGTTGCTCCTTTCGGTGGTTGAGTTGTTCAAAGAACAAGGGTGAAATAATCTCCGACGACATTCTCGTTGACGTCAGATGAAGACGAATACGCAAAAGCTAGTTCCCAATTGATGCGTTCGGATTCTATGGCATCGGGAATAGTGAAAGAGAAGTGGCCATAGTGAAGTTCTCCCAAGGAATCCGTAGCAAACACACAATCCTCGCGTTCCGGCGTATTCTCCTCGTCTAGTTTCTTCGGGAGGCGGCCGAGCATCGCATCACGCTGAAGCACATACACCGCTAATGACTTTGGCGCACTGTCGCCTTCAAACTCATAATCGACGCGAACTGTCGCGCCTGGCCGCATCCCAGACGACGTGATGCGCACGCGGTAGTGAGGTCTCGCACGGTCGCGCCTGTTTTCTTTGAGGGTTTTAGCTAATACCCATAACACATAACCAACGAATGCCAAGACATAGATCACCTCTTTCGGTTTGTTAAAATCGAAAGCGCACAGCATCAGCAACAACGCAATCGCAGAAGTACACCAAAACGCACCGGAAGATTTCACTCGCCTGAGTTCGACATTGGAGTAAGATTGTGGCGAGATTCTGTTTTTGCGTTGCGCATGAACTGCCATGGCATACAACGCGGCATAAAAGACGCAGAATATGCCGCCTGCAAGTGCAACGAAGGATGTAAGAATCTTGCGCCATCCGGTGAAAGAGGACTTTACCACGCCGAGAATGCCAAACGCCAGCAGAATCGCCGCCGCCGCAAAGAGGATTACAAGCGCGACGCATCTGCGAGCTTTCGCGGCCCACGCAGGCCACACAAACGCAACGATTTCTGATACAACCAGCACAAGCGCAATAAATCCTATTGAGCAGACCACCCCAAACATCACAATCCCAACAGTTCCTCCTGTGCCGGGATTGACTAATATGAGTTGCGAAAGTAGCGCTATGACTGCCAACATTACAATGCCGCCGCCTATGCGCCACACGCTGACCACTCGTTTGCGTTTTGGCGTGTCAGTGGCAATCTCATCATGATTACTTATTCCCATTGTTTTGCTCCTTTCATTGTTCCCGCCGCGAGCGCGAGGGATGAGACGAGGATCATTCGTGCAAATGGTTTCATGGGTTGCTCCTTTTATTGACGATTGATATTGGTACTGGCAACACTTTCACATTGGCAACATTCACCTCTTGGGCTTAAGGTTGACAATTACCACCTCTGGATGGTTGAAGAAGCGCGGTAGCGGCGTGGATTCGCGTGCAAGGCCACGAGAGACGACCATCGTCGTTCCGTTATTGAGCGTGTATGTGCCGCCGACCATACGCGGGAACAGAAACCTCTCGTGCCCTTCCGGAC
Organism: uncultured Verrucomicrobiota bacterium; assembly: GCA_947305775.1. Taxonomy (GTDB): domain Bacteria; phylum Verrucomicrobiota; class Kiritimatiellia; order RFP12; family UBA1067; genus UBA1067. The sequence continues at coordinate 27,299 of CAMZEN010000028.1, read as the reverse complement.
CGCCTGACGACGGGCCGCATACGCCAATGCCAAGGAACGGCACCCCCCACTGCCCTCCGTGGAGATGTCCAGAGACGACGAGATCGAAACCGTGTTTCTCGTATTCTGCCGCATACTCCGTCCGGTGTGAGAGAAGCATCCGCAGCCGCGAAGGATTTGACGCAGAGGCAACAGAAGCGATTTGTGCAAGCCATGCGTCGTCCGACATGTACGTCGGGTCATCGATGCCGCACACGTCCATCTCCGCGCCGCGCACCTTGACCGTCTTGATCTCACCGACAAGCACCGTCACACCGGCGGAAAGAAGTATCTCCCTCATTTCGGGAATGCGCTCGCTCCAGTGCTCGTGGTTGCCGAAGGCGTAGAAACAGGGAACTTCTCGTGCAATCGCGGCGAGGAACGCCTTGGCACTGTCGTCCGGAAGCCGATCGTCGAAGATGTCGCCCGAAAGCAGAACGGCATCGGGCTTCAGCGCCTTGATCGCTTCCACAAGCGCACGTCCTTCCGTTCCATATCGGCACGAATGGAGATCCGTCACCAATGCGAAGCAAAGCCCCTCGGACGGAACCTTACCGCAGTCTATCGCAACGTCGTATTGCGTCACGCACGGCATTTCATACCACACGCCGAGCGCAGAGACTACAGCCCAAAGTGCAACGAACGTCTTTCGCACCTGTTCGCTGAATCGCCCAAACCGAAGCCAAAGCGAAGTGCTCCTGGAAATGACGACTATGAACACGACATGTGCGACATAGAAAGGCAGAATTGCCGCAAGTCCCCAAAGAGACCCAAAAAACGGCAGGAAATCCGTCGTGCAACCGACCGCAAGCAGATACGGCCCAAAGAGTAGCATGAGCGCGGCAGCGGACATTGTGGGTGCCACGACATCATAATGCCATACCGCCGGAGGCACCATCACAAATGTCGCAGCCAACGAAACGAGATAGCCAACCCCGATTATGGCAAGCCGCGGCAGCTGTTTTTCAGCATTCATATCTGCTTTCCTTTCGACATTCTGGCGGTATTATACCAAACTTCGCCGTTTTTAGGATGCCGCACGGCGGCGGCATGAGCGCTTTCACGAGCGCCTCCTTGATGGCCACGGTCTCCTCGTGGGAAATCGAATCGTTATGGCCATTGCTTTGTCCCTCTGTTTGAAGTTTGTTTACACTCTGTCGACCTTGCTACGCCGAGATCTTCTGTCCGAGGTGCAGGTCCGTGATGCGCGGATTGTCGCCGGTGAGGTCGAGCGTGATCTCCTCGGTCACGTCGATCTTGCCGAATGTGTCGAGATTCTCCTTGATCGTGACGCCAACGTTGATCTTGCCGCTCCAGACAAGGCGCACCGTCGCGGTGTTGCCGTCGTCGGAGAGTTGCAGCTCGTAGCGGCTGTTCGGGTTCTCGACGATCATCGGAACCTGGAAGAGCGCGGGATTGCCTGTGCGGTTCACGAACTTCTCCGCACCGGGCTGGCCGTAGGAATTCTCCGGATTCGGACGCCTCGCCGTAGGGACGGTACCCTGCTTGATCCGCAGGCGTATAAGGTGCATGGCAATACCTTGGTGCATCAGGCTGGAAAGAGCCTTCTGCGAGTTGGGCTTGCCGACGAGAGCATTCTTGAAGTCCGCAATCGCCTGCGCGGTGTTCGTCCTGCCGATTTCATGGACCCTGTCGCCGATCACGAGCGTGGCGCGCCCGATGTCCACCAGAAACGTGTCGTACAGCGTCGGATTGGGTTCCCGGAAATGCCCGGTGCCATTCGGTCCCATGTAGCTTGCAAGGTCGTCGATCGCCTCGTCCTTGACGACGGCTTCAACGGCGGCGATGGATTCGTCGCCAATGTCGATGTCGCGCCACTGGCGGATGGAGTTGGCCATCGAGACCGCGCGCTGGATGTCCTTCTCGTCCCCGTCGAGCGGGAGCTGCACGATGAAGTTCGCGAAAAGCCCGGCGTTCTTGACGTTCATTTCCACGCAGTGCTGGGCGATGAGCTCGGCCGCGCGACCGAGCTGCGCTTCGCCCAGCTGCTTGCCCATCCGCCGGGCGGCAACGGCGGCCACATTGCGCGCCAGCCCGACCGGAATGGATTCCACTTTGGCCGTCATCGGGGTGGTTGCCACCTTGCCGTCCGTGTCGATCGTCGCCTCCCACGAGAACTTGACCGGAAAACCTTCCGGCTCGGAATAGCGGATGGTGATGACGCCCGTCTCGGCGTTCTTCGAGAGTGTGTAAGTTAGCGGCATATGCTCGTTCGTATGGATGCCGAGATCCATGAAGGCGCCGCAGACCGGACCTTCCGCGCCCTGCGTGAAGGCAAGGTAGACGCTCTCGAGCTGCGCGAGGTGCGCATCGCCGCAGAACTCGGCAAGCTTTTCGGCAATCGCGTTCGCCTGCGCGTTGTTGGCGCTCGTGAGCGTGGTGGTGTCTGGGAAGACTGCCTTGAAACTCTTGCCAGCTTCGGTCACGGCCGGGAGTTCGGCCTGTCCGAACGTCGGGAACGATGGCCGGAGCAGATCCAGGACGGCCTGGCTGCGCGCGCCGGCAGGCGTGCCGAATTCGGAGATGGAACCCGTACCGGCGGCCACGTAAGGCGCGCGCTGAACGATCTTGCCGGAATTGACCGCTTCCACCGCTTCGGTGGCGGTAAGGCCGCAGTCGGTGATATAGGACGATCCAGCCACGATTTTGGCCGTGTTGGTCCGGAACGCCGTCTGCACGATATCGGTCGAAGCCCGGATGATCTCATTGTTCGTCATCTTTCCGGCGCCAGGGACGTCCGGATAGAACCGCGCGAAGAAGCTTTCGCGGGTGAGCGTGCCGGTACGGTCCATTTCCGCCACCTGGTCGTAGTTGCGGAAGATGCGCGCTATGAGCTCCACCGAATCGTTGAGACCGAGTCCGCGCGCCTGCGCCTGCACGCGGTTCGCGCCGAGCGGCGCGATGAGGTCGAACACCTTGTACATGAACGAGCGCTTTTCGGGCGGAATCTGCGCCACCGTGGCGATGCAGCCGTTCGTGTAGCCGCGCCCGATGAATCGCGTGGCGGGGTTGGCCTCCATCTCGAAAACGGCGCGCGGATTCTCCGCATCGAGCGGCAGCGCCTCGTTGAGCGCTATTTCCTCGAAGAGGAACTTTTCGAAGGCAATGGCGGCTTCCGGCTTGAAGAGCAGCGGATCGGCATGGATCACGGTGATGCTGCCGCCATCCTGGGGCTGGTTGCGGTGCTGTTGCACCAGGGCGGCGGTTTCGGCGAACCACGCCTTGAATTCGCGCTGCAGCCGGAGCCCGGCGGCGAAGTTTTCGGCCGACGATACAAACCGTCCGCCGAAGGCAAAGAGACGGCGCGCATCGCTCTTGGGATTGATCGCAGCCATGTACGCCTCGACATCCGTGCAGTTCGTGGCCTGGCGATAGTAGTCCGCCACCTGCTGGAGCCTGGCGAGTTCGCCCGGCGCATAGCCAAGCGCAAGCGCCTCGGCCCTCGCCGCCGAACCTTCGGTGGTGAAGCCTTCACCCGCGATGCGGAATTCGACGAGTTTCATCTTGATCGCCCATTCGCTGTCGGGGAGCGTATCCGTGCGCAGATCGAGCGTGGCGATGAACGCCTTGAGTATCGCCTTCTGCGCTTCTTCAAGCCCGACGGAATACTTCGCGAAGAGTTCCGGCCCCTTCGTCACCGCCGCCTTGACCCGGGCCTTGAGTTCCAGGTCGGGGTCGCCGGCGCCGAACCGGCCCGCGATGTCGTCCGTAGTCCATTCGTTCGCGAGGTTCGCGTAGGCAATTCCGATGAAGCGCCTGGTGTAGGCGGCATCATCGCCGGCTTTGCCCGCCGCCATCCGATCGATCTGGTCGAAGCGTCCGGTCGCGACCAGCTTTTCCATCGTCGTGGCGAACGTTTCCCCGAGCTGGCCGACGACCGCATGGGCGATGATGTCGCGCACGATTGCGGCATGCGGATTGCCGTTCCCGATCGCGCCGTTGACCGCGGCGGCGAACCGCTCCACGGCCCGGAGAACGTCTTCATTCGGCAGATTCGCAAGATTCTCCGGCTTGAGCACGCTGCCGAGCACGGCGATCTGCGCCTGCATGGCCGGACCAGACAGGATCTGGCGCGCCGTATTCACGATTTCGGGATCGTTCCAGTCGCGTTTGGCGAGCGCCTGGCTTACGAGTTCGCCCTTCACGGCATCGCCCGCGCCAAGCGTGTCGATGGCGGCAATCACACCCGCTTTCTGTTCGATGAAGCGCTCCAGCTCCTGGTTGCACCGTTCCCGGATGCCGGCAAGGTCGTAGTCTTCCGGACGTTCGATAGGGACGTTGGGGTTGGCGAGATCCCGTCCGATACCGTCGCGCAAATTGGCGAACACCCCGCCGCCGGCGAAGCTCAAAGCGCCAAGGTCGAGGCGGGAGCGGACGGTGTTTTCGTCGAGTCCGGTCCGGTCGGCAATCCGGGCGGCGGCGGTCTCGAGCGCACCGGCGTCCGCGAGCGTCACTTCGCGGAAGGCGCGGATGGCAATTTCTATTTCCTTTGTGTAGTCCTTGAGCACGTTGTTGGCCGCAATCCTGGCGTTCTCGCCGCGGGCGGCGGCGTTGGACATGGCGGTCGCGACCTTGCCTGCGAGATCGGGGAAGCGCGCGAAGAGCGCCTCCTGGGTCCGCCGCGCGGAATCCGCGTCCACTTCCAGGCCATGCGTCTGGCCGAGAACCGCGGCATAGCGCTTGGCGGCCTCGACTGCGGCGGCATTGGCGAACTGCATCCGGGCGAGAGCGCGCAGGATGGTGGGGGTGCAGGCCGTCCGGAGCGCACGCACTTTGGCGGCGAGCGCCTGGCCGCTTGCGCCGGCGAAGAGCGCCGTCTTGTCCTCGGCGGAGAGGTTGGCGAGCCCCAAGTCGGCCAGCGCGCGGTTGAGCGCCTGCGCCGCGAGTGGCGGCATTCTGCCGTTCGCGATGCCGCCGGCAATCGTCGCGTTGTCGGCGGAAAAGCCCTCTACCGGCACGATCGTCATGAAAATGTCCGCATGGAGCGCGATGTCGGGCAGCCCATTAATCCGGGTCATGTCGGCGAGGTTCACCCCGAACATTTCCGGGCGGTTCAGGAACTTGTCGAGCCGGTCCACGAGTCCCGGCTGATTGCAGACGGCGATGGCGAGCATGATCTTCGTGACGGCCTGAAACAGCTCCGGCGTGCCGTTGTTCGCATTGATGTACGCCGCCGCGGCGCCCTTGACGCGCTGGCCCACGGTGCCCAGCATTTTCAGCGCGTCGTTGCGCGCGGAGCCGTCCTCCAGCGCGGGCATGAGGTCGCCGGCATGCACGTCGCCGAGCGCGTCCCTGATAGCGGCGAGGTCGAGGCCCGTAACCACGTCGATCATCATGATCTGGCGCTTGATTTCGTCGCGCGCCTGCGGCGAGATGCCTTGGAGATTGTCGGCCTGGGCGAGGAGCGTGGCGCGCTCGGTCGCGGCGGCGCGCGTCATTGCGCGGAACCTTGTTTCGATCTCCGCGTCCGTGTTGGCCGCGTCTTCGCCGTCGCAGATCTTTGAGGCGAGGCGGCTCCCTTTCGCGACCAATTGGTTGAAGTTGACCCCCAGACCTTCGAGCGTGGACACCGGCACTCCCATTTGCCGAGCCAGTTCCTCGCGCGCCCACTCCTGAGTCTTCTCATTGCAGCGGTCCACCGCCGCCTTGCGGCGCATCGCTTCGTCGATTTCGTTCTTGAATCCGCCCACGATTGCCGACGCTTCGGCGGGATTGCGCGCCTGCAAAAGGCGCTCGCGGATTTCCGGATGGCGGTTGAAGAGATTGTTGGTCACGGCGGTGGCAACGACCTCCGGCAGTCCATACAGCTTGAGCATCGGCGTGAGCGCAGCAGCAAAGAATCGCTTGGCGCATTCTTTGCGGGCCTCCGGCATGAGTCGCGGCTTGAGCGTTTCCGGCGTGGCGTAGTCCTGAAGGCGATTGTTGTCGCCGGCGAGTGCTATGTAAAGCTGGTTGCTCACGCCCATATCGCCGATCCTCATGTTGGCGGGGACGACCTCCGCGCCGAAGGCTGCGGTCAATTCGCTGCGCATTTCGTCCACCATCCGCTTGAACCGGAGCGGCGCCCGGTCGAGGTTGTCCCTGAGCTTGTCGTCCAGTTCCCGGTTGAAGTCGTCCGGCGAGGGCACCGGAATGTAGGCCTGGCGGTTCTGCGGCACCTGCACGTTCGCCGCCGCCTGCTGCACGAGATGCTGGAACGCCGCGCTGTCTCTGAGCTGCTGGCCCTTGAGGCTGTCCGGATTCGTCATCAAAAACGAAACGAACGTGATGGCATCCTGGTCGGAAACCTTGTTGAGGAGCGCCAGCGATGCGTTGTCCAGTATGCCGAACTCCACGAGCATGCCCACGGCCACCGCGCGCGCCTTGAAGCCGCCGAGCGGATTGCCCTGCAACGACGCGAGCCAATTCGCCTTGCCCTCCGCGCCGCCCGCCTTGGCGAGCCGGTATTCGTTATGCGCGTCGATCGTCGACTGCGGCGCCTGGCGGTCGGACCTCAGCTGCAGGAGCCTGTCGTCGAGCTTATCTATGAAATCCCGTTTGCTCATGCCCAGCCCGAGCGTAACCGTAGAGCCATCGCCCTTCCTGACCGTGATGGTGGAATTGGGATCTTCGGAGAGAGCGCCGTTCCCGGCGAGCCGCAGGATTTCGGCGCGCAGCATCTCGGCGGACGAGATGAGGCGCGTACGGTCTTCGCCAGTGCAGAAATGGATGTCACCCGCGATTACGCGCTGGAGGTCGAGGATACGGCGGTTCCCGTCGAGGTTGCGGCTCTGCATGAACGCGATGTTGACGGCGCGACGCGTCCGCTCGTAGCGCGCGATGGCCTCGTCGCCGTGCCGCGCGTAGATTTCGGCGTGGGTGCGAACCGTCTGTGCTCCCGTCGCGAGGTTGATTTCGTCCCTGTGCTCGTCGAGAATGCTGCGGATCTGCTGGCGCGAAAGCGGCCGGATGCTGCGTTCCACGAGCGCCTTGGGCGACAAGGGATCGGGCGCGAGCCCGATGCGGCGGCGGATCTCGGCCAAGGCGTTCACCCCCACACCGCTTTTTGAGAGCGCGCGCACGAAGGCGTCCTTGATGGCCAGCACCTCGTCGTGCGAAATCGTATCGTTGTTTGTTCCGCCGTAACCGACGTGATTGTTGATCTTGCCGAGCGACGTTTCACTCGTCAGCTTGACCTCGCCGGCGTTATACTTGCCGGACGCGATCTCCTGAAACTGCTGGATCGTGATGTTAACGTTAGACAAGTTGATCGACATGGTCTTACCTCCTGTTGCCTGAAATGGTTTGCTGGAATCACTGCGTGCAGAAGTCATCGCGCTTGAATTCGGGGCCGATGATCTCCGCCAGCCTGTTCATGAACGCCTCGGAGAACGTCGCCTTGCCGGACAGCTCGCCAACGCCTTCGAGATGGAATGCCCGCCCTGCAATCCCGTCGGACTTCCTGAAATTGACGTCCGCGAATCTGCTCAGCGCTTGCGGATTGAACAAGATTGCCATGGTCTTTTCTCCTTTTTTTAATTTCTTACTGCGGTCCGTATGCATCCGGGTTCGCCCGGACGATGTCCTCGAAATCGCGGCCGACCGCATCGACGACGGCCTGGCTGTAGCCCGGGTGTTCGACATCCTTTTCGAACATTTCCTCGTCGATCATCTCGTAGTTCTCCATGTCCTGTCCGGCGGCCATGGCGACGAGGATGTCGAACCGCTCGAGCTGTTTGATGCGGTCGGTTGCCAGAACACCCATCCGCATGTTCGTCATGCCCGGGTCGTCGCCGTGCAGGTCGTATTGCATATAGTCCCCGTTCTCGAAATCGCGGTACGTCTGCAGGAGATGTCCGCCGTCCGCGCCGTGCAGCGCCTCCGAAAGCGACTGCATGTTCCGCCGGCCGCACTTCGCCAGGACCAGCGTGCCGATGAATGACTTTATCGGCACCAGGTAGATGCGCTCGTTCTGCAGTCCGCCGGCGTCCGTGCCGTCGATGACGGACTGGGTGGAATCCACGAAGGATGTGAAGGCACGGTGCAGCCCGAGCGCGCCGCATCCCGGCCGGACGTTCTTCAATCCGTCCACGGAGAGCTTCTTGACGTCCGCCAGAACGCGCACGAACCACCCTGGCGGCAGGCTCTTGCCGTCAAGCTTTTCGAGCAAATCGATACCTGCCTTGAACACGCCTTCGTCCCCTTTCGCGGCTTCGCGCAGCTCCTTCACGTTCGCAAGGATGGCGCGCGCCTTCTCGCACACCTCGTCAACTGACCGCAGCGTCGTGTTGGGACGCACGAGCAGCAGTTCCATGTGCCGCACGACGAGCTTTGCCGCATCGGCGTCGCCTTTTACGGCGTCAAGCGCGCGCGCTATCGTCCGTTCAAGGACGGCATGGTCGAAATGGCTGTAGGCGGGCTGCGCGTTCACCCGGGCCTCCCGGAATCCTGCGGGTCGCTCCTTCGCCGCGAAATCCACAAGAAGGTCGAAGACCGGCCGGATATCTTCCTGCGCGAGCTGGCCTTGGAGCTCCGGGCGCGGCTCGGGGTTCTCGATCCCGAGCGCGAAGTCCAGAACATGGTCAAAGACATTGTCCACCAGACCCATGAGATCCCTGGCAACCGTCTTGGCCTCTTCGTTCGCTTCAGGGCCCGCCTCCGGGTCGTTCACAATTTCCATGGCGGTCAGACGCACCGCCTCGACGACCTTGACGCCTTCTGCGGAACGCAGCCCGTCGCGCAGCCAGCGGAGGGTGCCTTCGTCGAGCCGCCGGCAGATCGCCGCGAAAGCGAGGCTGTTTACGCTCACCTCCGCGTCTCGGCCCACGTCCATGTCGCGATACGCTCCCGCCTCCCGGATAGCGTCGTGCAGCATGGTCTTGATGTTGTTGAGCGCCGCGAGATGCGCCCCCGCGCGAGTGGAACCGGCTTTTGCCGTCAACGGCGAGAGGTCGAGCTTGCCTACGGCGTCGAAGAGCCGAGACAGCTTTCCGGCGGCTAGCGGCTTGCCCTCGAGTCCGGCAAGCATCTTGACGGCGAGCTTGAACATGAGCGCGTCGCCGTTCGTGACCATGCGGAGCTCGTCGACGTTGGCGCGCAGGGCGTTGAGGCGGTTCGCGATCTCCTCGTCCGTGCGGAACTTGAACGCGGACTCCGCGAGTATGTACGTCGCGGCCTTGCCGTTGTTCTCCTGGAGAAGCTGCAGGAGCCCGGGATCGTCCTTCGCGAGGTCCACGAGCCTGCGCGCGGCCGCGGCGCAAGCCTCGTCGCCGACGCCCCGCGCACCGCCGTTCTTCATGTGGCCGCGCAGACCCTGGTTGAGCTTCGCCACAGCGTCTTCCGTCTCCGCAGCGAGCGCGTTCTCGTCCGTGAACTGAAACGGCGCGACGACGACGGAGCCGTCGAGCTTGACGGTTGCGGACCACTCGAACCTGAACTTCAGCTCCTTCGGGCTCGTATAGCGGATGAAGACATCGCCCGTCGCGTCGTTCCTGGCGAGCGTGTAGTCCGCGGGCAGTTGTACGCCATCCATGCCGCAAGCCGCAAGGTTGTCCGCGATGTCTGCCGGGCCGGTCTCCGAAATGACCGCCATGACTTTGGCGATCTGCCGCGAATGGACGCTGCCGCACAAGGTCTTGACCTCCGGGTCCACGTCCGCCGCGGGGGCGTCTTGCATGTCTGCGGGAAGGTCGTCCGTTTCAAGCCCCTCGGCGAACGCCTCCGCGCTCTTGAGGAACCTGCCGCCGCAGTTCATGAGAAGGTTCGCCCGCGTGCCGGGCGTGGCGACGACTTCGAGCGCCATCTCCTCCGACGCGCCCGTCGCCTTCATGTAGTAGTTGACGGTGTTGGCGAGCCGGCCGAGCTCCGACGGATGGTAGCCCTTGGCGAGCGCGGCCTCGCGCGTCGCAGGATTCGCGAACCGGGAGACGCCCTTCTCGCGCATGGAGTCCTCCGCATCGATGGCAGCCTTCACCGCCATGATGCGCCGCGCGGTGAGGGGCTTGCCGTCGCCGTAGTCGCCGAGCAGCATCGCCTTCTTCACCGACTCCGGGATGTTCGCCTCGCCGCCGAACATTTCAGTGACGGCGTTCCGGAAGATCGCGCGCGTCGAGTCGTTGGCGGTCTTTTCGCCGGTCTTGCGCAGGACGTAGCTCGTCTCGTGCAGGCTCAGCGCGGAGACGGTGATCCGCTTGCCGGCCAAGGTGGCCTTTGCGCACGCCGAGTCGTATCCGTCGCGCTGAGTCTTCTGCGCGAACTCCACGAACGTTCTGAACGTCGCATTGTATCCGTTTATGTCAAGCTTGGCCATGTTTTTCCTCCATTGAAGATGGTTTGTGTTGACCTGTCTAAACGCCGCGCGGCGAAAGGTTACAACCGTCTCTGCGGCCCGGAATCTGGCAGACCTACACCTGACCGAACCCCCTTGTCGAGGTCGCCCTTGCCGACTTTGCTCGCCATGTTGACGAGGCTCTGCGAAATACCGTCTAGCATGTTCAACTCTCCTTCCTTAGGATTGCGGATGACATTATACCATTTTTTACACTTTTTTACACTTTGATTGGGTGGTTTGAAAGGTTCTGCTTTGTTTACACGCCACATTGCCAAAGGTTACATAGATTATACCACCATTCCCCCGACTTGGGGAGTGGTTATCTTCCGCAAAATCCGCAAAATAGAGCAAGAAACTGCCTGTCGGCTAGAAAGGAAAGGTCCCGCCGAAGATGGAGCCATGCGGAGACAGTCCCCGCATTTCATTATGGAGAAAATACGCGGGGCCTGTCCCCGAAAATATAGTCAACGACAGCCGCTCAATAGTAATAAGCACGTCACGGCGTCGCCGGAATCGGGGCGTCGCTCACCCAGACCTTGAAGAAGCCCTTGCCGCCGACGGGCTTGGGCGCCGTGAGCGTAGTCGCGTCGGTGGCGGGCGCGGACGCGCCGGGACACGCCAGAGCGTCCAGCGATTCCGCCGAATCCGCCGCGTAGTAGAGGCCGGGAACGACCGTGACGTTGAGCGTGACCGTCCCGTCGCCGTTCTCGGTCCAGATTTCGTCCGCCGCGCCCTCCTCCTTCGGCACCTCGTAGGGCGCGAGCAGCACGGCCGTTGCCTCGGTGCCGTTCACCGTCACCCGGAAGCCCTTCGTGACATCCACGCCGCCGATGTCCAGCTTGACGTCGCCCGCATCGGTTCCCGCCGCGACGGCAAAGGAAAGCGTCTTGCCGTCCTCGCCGCGCACGACCTCCCCGACCGCTGACCCGCCGACCGTCACCGCCGTTTCCTTGACATCCGGCACTATTGTCAGGGTTCTGCCGTCGTTGCTGTATGTCTGTTGCAAATCCTCCGCAATTGTCACGACGCCGTAGGAACCGCCAGTTCCGATTCCGATGCAGTTGCTGGCTTTGGGACTTTTTGTCGCCACAACTTTCGTTATCCCCAGTCCAATGGTTATATCACCACAGTGGCCATACCTGGCATCGTTTCCAGTGCCGATAGCTGCATAATCGGCAGTTTTGTTCTGACCCGCAGTAGCGGTAATGTCGCCGCCTGTTATGGTAATGTTGCCACAATGCCCATAATACGCGCAACCGATTCCTGCGGTACTGCCTGAAGCTACAATCGTGCCGCCCTCTATTACGATGTTGCCGCAGGAGTTGTACCCCCATGCTCCAATGCCCGTTGTGCCACTCGCAGTAAGAGTGCCAAGTCCTCTTATTGTCATCGTTTTCCCCGGAGGAACATATATGCCGGTGAGACCACTCATGGTGTTATCACCCAAAAGTATGACAACGGCATCTCCTTTGCAATCGATTCCGCCAGCGTTTCCGAGATGGTAGTCGTAATTGTGTGTCGCATTGTCAAGCGTGACCGTCGCGCCATCGGAGACAAAAAGCTTTATGTTAACAGGAGCCGTGCCTGTCAGCATGTCTCCATCTTGCACCGTATAGTCGCCTGTCAACTCCGAGAGATTGACGATGCGATAATCAGTGGCCTCGAACGTAGCTGTATAGGTCACGTTGCTCGTGACAGGTGCAAGGCTCGGTGTCCAACCAGTAAAACGATCGTATTTATTCGGATCATCCGATGGCTTGCTTAGGAGTGCATCATTTTCAGGCATACATCCCTCCGCTACATCCTCTGTTTTCAATATCGTACCGTCATTATTGAGCCAAGTGACAGTATGTGTTACCAGTCCTCTTGTGTCATCCACAATGCCGTCATACACCCTCACGTCCGCCCAGTACATGAATGCGTCTTCGCCATCTTCGTCACCGGCGAGCAGAATGTATCCGCCAGCGTTGGCACAGTCGGCGCGGCTTCCGGCAAGAGTGTAGGCGTATGAGAATATTTGCTTACCATTCAAGAGTACGCGCGTCCTGCCACTATCGAAAAGGAAGAGTAGCGTTTCCCATTGTCCAGCCGTGAAACCGCCATTCCCTCCAACTCTGTCAGACTGTTTAAGTACAATGCTTGGGTCTGACGAATTCGTGAGAAACACCATCATGTCGCTGTTGTTCGCGGCAGGCATGGTGAAAACCGAATAATACCGCCCAAACGACGGGAACTTGACCTTCATCGAGATCGACCATGGCTTGCCGGATGCGCTTGCGAGCGCGGCGGGAATCGGCAAGGCGATGTGCGAACGGCAGGGTATCGCGACCGCACCATCGCCCTCCGGCAGTCCCGCGAGAATCGCTGCGTCCGTCACCGGCGTAACCGCGCCAAGTCCCTCGACAACGTTAGCCTGTGTCGTGCGAACGATTCCGTCCTCGCCGAACGTCGCCTTGAGGACGTTCAACCCGTCGTTGCCGTAGTCGTCGAATGTCAGGTGCGCCAGCAAATCGACGACCTCGTTGAACGTCGCCGTGTAGGTTGCACCGGCTTCCGTCACCGCCGCGGGTTCGGGCGTCCAGCCGGAAAACTCGTAGTGGCACCGATACGCAGATGCCTTTTTCGGCGTTGCGCCGAGATATGCCGGAATCTCGCCGTAGGGAATGTTCGTGACGCAAAGTACCGTACCGTCGTAGTTGAGCCAGGTCACGGGGTACGGGCGCGGCGTTTCAGCGTAGGCGGCGGTGTAGGTGGCTGTTCCGGTCACGGGAACGACCGTCTCCATCCAACCGGAAAAGGCAAATTGACTGGTAACCGTCGGCGGCTTCGTCGGCGTTGCACCGTTGTAGGTGGGCGTCGCACCGTAGGGGACGTTCGTGACGCAAAGCGCCGTGCCGTCGTAGTTGAGCCATGTGATGTCGTAGCTGCGGAGAACCCCCGTGAACATCGAATGATAGGTTGCCGTGCCGGTGACAGGCGCGATCTCGCGGTCCCAGCCGGAGAAGACGTAGTCGTACTGCGCGTTGGAGGGTTCCGTCGGCGTTTCGCCGAGGTAGACGGGCGTCGCGCCGTAGGGCACGTTCGTCGTGAACAGCTCTGTGCCGTCCCATTTCTGCCAACTGATAGTGTACTCGCGAAGTGTCGCGTCGAACTTCGCGGTGTAGGCGGCGTTGCTCGTGACAGGTTCAAGCTCCGGCGTCCAGCCGGCAAACGGGTAATCGTACTGCACTGTCGACGCCTTTGTCGGCTCTACGCCAAGATACTCCGGCATCGAGCCATAGGGCACGTTCGTGACAAAGAGTTCCGTAACGCCGTCCTCGTCAAGCCACTTGACATCGTACGAGCGCCGGAGCTGGGCGTAATATGGATGGAATGTCATGTCCTCATAAACACCCACTATAGCCGGTATCCATCCCGAAAATTCGTAGTCGTATTCCGCGTCCGATGGCCTTGTCGGCTCGTCTCCTTCATACCACGGCCACTGACCCTCCCTTACGTCTTGCGCGAAAAGTTCGGTGTCATCGTAGTTGAGCCATCTCACATGGTGGAATACATGCGGCGTAGCAGTATAGGTAGCGGTGTATGTCGTGTTGCTTACGGCAGGGCCGATTGCTGGCGACCAACCGGAGAACGTGTAGGAATTCTGGCTGTCTTCCGGACGGACAGGTGCCTCCCAAGTGTATTCTGGCGTATCGTTGCAACGCACCCATTTCCAGTTGAGGGTTGTGCCGTCGTAGTTTTTCCAGGTTATGGTATACACGTCTTCGGGCTTGGGTTCGTCTGTGCATACGCATGCGAGGCGGTAGCCGACATGTGAGTAGTTGTAGTGGACATGCGCACGATTGACAAAGGTGGAGTTCAACAAATTAACATTGTTGCCATCGTCGTCAGAGCCGCCGCCCTTGGCCAATTTGTCCAGACAGGCTATGCCTGGATTATAGTCGTCCGCACAAGGCGTCTGACTCCAGCCGTAGGAACCTGGATAATAGTCGCCGCCATCAAGGCACCACTCCCATACATTGCCGTAAAGGTCGTATAGTCCCCATGCATTCGGCAGCTTTTGCCCGACAGCCATTTTGTCACCTTTGCCCCAAGCATAGTTCCAGATATTGTCGGACGTCTCGCCGAAGAACCAGTTCCATGTCTTGTGCGTATCGTCATAGGCATCTATGGCGCGCGCGGCTACTTCCCACATCGCGATCGTCGGCAGGTCGATGTCAAGACCGGTAAGCGCCTTGAGTTTGCCTAACGGCGAATCAACGCCAACCTCGCCTGCCTTGGAGACCAGATTGGTGCCGCGAAAATTCTGCCAATTACAAGTAGAAGCACCTATCGGAACGAGCCCGCCCGAAACGCTCGCAGTATTGTCGCACATAAGCGTATATTGGGCCTCGGTAACCGGAAATACGCCTATGTAATACGGGAACTCCATATTGGCGATCTTTTCCCCGTTCTGGACAAAGTATTCGCCGCCGGCCACACGGCGGAAGACCATCTTCACGGTCTTGTACTCCGTCGTGTTGAAGGTGTTGGTGGCGGTTGCGAGATCGTAGCCGTAGTACGAGAGCGAGCCGGTCCTGAGATCGACGACCATCCACGTCTTGTCCTCGTTGGCAGCCCGCGCGCCGAGGCAGAGCAGAGTTGCCGCAGCCGCGGCGAGCATGAGTTTTGTCATCGGTGTTTTCATGGGTGGTGGTTCCTTTCAAACAGATTACATGTCCGCCAGCGACAGGCCGGCGAAGTCCTTCTTGTATGCGGCGAATTCGGCGGCAACGGTCAGGAACTCCTCCGCCCTGCGTTGAAGAACGGTTTTGTCGAACCGCGCCGCATTGCGCTTGACCTCGAAGAAGTCAATCCGACGCTCGCCGTCGTCAACGGCAACTATGTCGATCTCGTTCTCGCCCTTGCGGTTCCACCAGTTGCCGATTCGTGTGTAGCGGCCCGTCTCGGAAAGCTTGCGGACGAAGTATCCCTCCAGCGCCTTCCCGCTAAACACGGCATAGTCGCGGAGGATCGTCTCGCGAAGCCGTCCGTATGCACGCAGCTCGATGAGCGCCTGGTATTTGCAGATGAACCGGAACCAGAACCTGTAGAAGTTGTCGTTCAGCACATAGCGCATGTTGCGGTTATGGCCGTTCGACGCGAACGGAACGTTTTTCGCGATCAACCTGTATTCGGACTCAAGCTTTGTCAGATATCCGCCGATGTCTCCGCCCGTCACGTTCTGGATCTCGGCGCGGCTTGTCTTTCCGGCGGCGATGAGCGACAGGATCGAGAAGTATGTCGCGTAATCCCGCCCAAACTCGTCCACCAGAAGGACTCTCCCTTCGCCCGGCACAATCGAACCTTCCGAGACCATCGCCCCGACCATCGCCTCTAGGTCATGCGCACCCTGATCCATCAGAAGCTCCACGTACTTGGCTACGCCGCCCGTGAACGTCCACAGGGCAAGAAGCGAATCCGGCGTCCATCCCGGAGCATGGAAGGCGAGTATCTCCTTGATGCTTCCCGTAGAGAAAGGCATCAAGTCAATCTCGTTCGTGGCGCGTCCGTAAAGGGGCTGGTCGGAGGCGAATATCTGCTCCATCATGCGGTTTATGCTGCCGCTCACGACGAGATTGATGCGCGCCTTGTCCTTCAGCCGGTCCCAATCGCGCTGCATGGCGCTGAAAACGGAAGCGTTGATACGCAGGAAATCCTGGAACTCGTCGATGACCAGCGTGAGAGGCCGCGTCTGCGCAACCTCAAGGATGAAGCGGAATATCGCCTCGAACGAAGTGGCCCCGCCCGGAAGCGTGATGCCGAGATAGCGGGAAATCTCCTCGGAAAAATCCACGCACAAATCGGCCTCGTTCTTGCGGGCGACAAAGAAATAAAGGAAGTCCTCGTCTCCATACGCCTCCATCAAGAGCGACGTCTTGCCGATTCTACGTCGCCCCTTTAGAATGGTCATCCGCGCCGAAGATTTGGACTCTTCGCGTATGCGGCGCAACAACGCCAGTTCGGTCTTTCGGTCAAAGAATTTCATTTCGCCTTGCCTTTTCATAAACGCCCGTTTACGGAACGGCCATTTACGATGTTTTTGCTGCCTTTTTCTCCTTGATCCGCATATTATACCATATTCTCAGGCTACTCGCCGAACTTGACCTTGAAGAACTGCGCAGGGGCGGCTCGATCACGGATCCACCGCGATGGGGGCGTCGCTCACCCAGACCTTGAAGAAGCCCGTGCCGCCGACGGGCTTGGGAGCCGTGAGTATCGTCGCGCCCGTGGCGGGCGCGGACGCACCGGGACACGCCAGGGCATCAATCGATTCCGCCGAATCCGCCGCGTAGTAGAGGCCGGGAACGACCGTGATGTTGAGCGTCACATTGCCATCGCCGTTATCCGTCCAAGGTTCGTCCGCAACACCCGCCTCCTTCGGCACCTCGTAGGGCGCGAGCAGCACGGCTCTCGCCTCGGTGCCGTTCACCGTCACCCGGAAGCCCTTCGTGACATCCACGCCGCCGATGTCCAGCTTGACGTCGCCCGCATCGGTTCCCGCCGCGACGGCAAAGGAAAGCGTCTTGCCGTCCTCGCCGCGCACGACCTCCCCGACCGCTGACCCGCCGACCGTCACCGCCGTTTCCTTCTTTCCAAACATCTTCAGCATCGGATGCCCCATCTCCGCATCCTGCACCCAAACGGTTTCTTCCCTCCCCGCTTGCAAGGCCGTCGCTGTCGTGCCGTCGGCAAGCTGCTCGTCGGCGACTTGCATCTCGGCGGGAATATCGGTTGGGAATTGTTTTACATAGCAATTCGCGTGCCCGCTGCTCGATATCCCGGACCCTCTATCGAACGTACCGACAGACAAGCAGTTGCGAATCCTAACCGTGGCATAGGGATCCCTTGTGCCTCCCACGAAACATCCCATATATCGTTCCCCACCACCAACAGACGAACCTGTATAGAGGCAGTCCACAATGGTAACGGTGCCTCTGTCGAAATATCCCAGAATGCTGGCGGAAAAGAGCCATCCACTCTGAGGCCGTGTGATGTCCGCCGACATCCAAACGTTTGAGATGCAATTGTCGCCACTTGTCATTCCGACAACCCCGATGTAGGCAGATGCGGCATGAATCGTTCCTGCAACATGGAGGTTTTTGACGAGGGCCCCTTGTATTTTCGTGAATGGCGCGGAGATTTGCCCGGCAGGGGCATCATAGGCCACTGTCAACGTATGCCCTTGACCATCGAAAATGCCTTTGTAATAGACAGAATAATCGGACCCGCCGCTGCTACTCTCATACATCGAACCGATATGCGTCTGGTCGTCGCCAAGATCGATGTCGGCAATCATCCTGGCGTTTGCCGTCGGCGTCGCTTCGACGAGCGCGGCGAAGCCTTGCCAATCCTGCACGGAGCCCAACAGATAGTATCCGTCGGAGTCTTGCTCCATGTTCCTGTAAGTGGCCGTATAGGCGGCCTCTCCCGTGACTGCTTCAACCGCCGGAGTCCAGCCGTTGAAGAAGTATCCAGGCCTTTTCAATGTTTCGCCGGGATACGTTGGCGTCTCGCCGCAGGGGACGTTCGTGACGCAAAGCACCGTGCCGTCGTAGTCAAGCCACGTCACGGGATACGGGCGCGGCGTTTCGGCGTAGGCGGCGGTGTAGGTCGCCAGTTCAGTCACGGGAACGACTGTCTCCGTCCAACCGGAAAAGACGAATTGAGTGGTTGCCGTCGGCGGCTTCGTCGGCGTTGCGCCGTTGTAAACGGGCGTTATGCCGTAGGGGACGTTCGTGACGCAAAGCACCGTGCCGTCGTAGTTCGCCCAGGTGATGTCGAACCTTTCCTTGGGCTCAAGCGTAAACGTGTTGCCCTCCTGCGTCTGCTTCAATCCCTCGTCAATAGTCGTGTTTATAATGGTGCCATAAGCGTCGTCGCAGCCTGGAATCGGAGAGCCTCTCCCCCGATAATCTGGATGATTGATCGAAACAAGCCTTGTGATGGCACCTTCAATGCGCATGGACGCAGTACCATATATTGGCCTCCAGTTTATCATTTGAGCATTATCGTTGTTCCATGCAGCATATCCTTCCGCCGCTATGACACCCCCGGAAATCACAATATCTCCGCACGTTGACAGCCTATTGCATCCTATGCCAGGCGCTCCGCCTGTCCCTCCAATCGCCCGCACGTTTCCTCCGGAGATGGTGATATTGCCGCACCCGCCATAAGACATCCCCGCGCCGATGCCAGACCCTGTGCCACTCCCGATCGCCACGATGACTCCGCCCTCGATCACGATATTGCCGCAGGCGACATTGCCCAATGCGCCAATCCCTGCGCCGTTTCCGCTTGCCATGGTGGTAAGCCAGCCCGTTTCCCCTTGAATGGTCAATGTAGAACCGGCGCCGCCCGCACGAAGCGTTCCATTCAATGTGTTGACCGTGTCGTCGGCGATCTGGATTGTCGCATTGCCAAGGCAAGCCAAACCCGGACTCGTCATGTCCGCCAGCGAAACCGTCGTATTGTCGGCGATGCTGATGCCAAAGGTCGTCACGCCTGTCAGCACATCGCCGTCCTGAGCCGTATAGCTGTCGTTCAGATCGGAAACATCGACAACACGCAGCCCTCTCGCCAACTTGTGCATAGCCTCATAGGTGGCATTTGACGTGACGGGGACAACCTCCTGCGTCCAGCCGGCGAAGACATAGACATACTGATCCATCGCCTGTCTTCCTGGCTTCGCGCCAAGATACACCGGCGTTTCGCCGTAGGGGACGTTCGTGACGCAAAGCACCGTGCCGTCATAGTTGAGCCAGGTGATGTCGTAGCTGCGGAGAACCCCCGTGAACATCGGATGGTAGGTTGCCGTGCCGGTGACAGGCGCGATCTCGCGGTCCCAGCCGGAGAAGACGTAGTCGTACTGCGCGTTGGAGGGTTCCGTCGGCGTTTCGCCGAGGTAGACGGGCGTCGCGCCGTAGGGCACGTTCGTCGTGAACAGCTCCGTGCCGTCCCACGTCCGCCAGCGGATGGTGTACTCGCGCGGCGACACGTCGAACACTGCCGTGTAGGCGGCGTTGCTCGTCACGGGTTCAAGCTCCGGCGTCCATCCGGCGAAGGAATACGTGAGCTGCACAGTCGACGCCTTCGAAGGCGGGGTGCCGAGATACTCCGGCATCGAGCCGTAGGGCACATTCGTAGTAAAGAGTTCTGTAACGCCGTCCTCGTCCAACCACGTAACATCGTACGAGCGCAGAAGTGAATCAAAGACCGCCGTGTAGGTCTTGTCGCCGTAAACCGCCGCCACGTTCGGCGTCCATCCCGAAAAGTTGTAGTGGTATTGCGCGTCCGATGACCTTGCAGGCGTTTCTCCGCCATACTGCGGCATAAAGCCATCCCTTACTTCGCCCGCAAAAAGTTCGGCGCCGTCGTAGTTAAGCCACCTCACGCTGTGGAATACATGCGGCGTCGCAATGTAGGTGGCGGTGTATGTCGCATTGCTTACGGCAGGGCCCACCGTCGCGGGCGACCAGCCGGCGAACGTGTAGGAATACCGGTCGTCTTCCGGGCGGACAGGCGGATCCCAAGTATATTCCGGCGTGCTGTTGTATCGCGCCCGTTTCCAGTGAAGAGTCGTGCCGTCGTAGTCGTTCCAGGTTATCGTATACTCGTCATCGAGCCCCGGCTCGTCTGTGCATACGTATGCGAGCCGGAAACCAACGGTAAACATTCCCTCCTTCGATTTGGACACCGTGCGCATGTATCTGCTGCGGAAATCAGTCTGCAGCCTGTATTTTGTTTCACTGATAGTGTATGGGAAATTGTAAGCCTGATTATCAAGCGGCACGTCCGGTTCTTGCGAATCGTACCCGAGGCAACGCGCGTATTCGTATAGTTCTTGCCGTATGTGGAGATTTGTCTCGCTGTTTGCATGGAAGTCGTGGTCAAATGGATTAAAGGATTGCTGATTGTGGGCGTCCATGTCGGTTGGGCACGCATAATCGCTGCTCCACTCGTAGCAGTTTCCCAACATGTCGTAGAAGCCCCAGGCGTTCGGCAGAAGCTGCCCTACCGGATGATGTGGCGCGTTTCCGCCTTCCAGATAGTCGGCATGTACCACGGGATCGTGCTTGATCCAGGCGTATGACCGAATGTCGTTATAAGTAGGAGCGCCATCGTAGTCTTCTTCGCCATTGCCGAAGAACCAGCGCGTGTATGGAGATGTGTCGCCGATGCTCCTCGCCCACATTGCGACCTCCCACATGGCGGTGGTCGGCAGTTCAAGGCGCACGCCTCGCGTATTGCGGAATGCCGAAAGCGCGCTTTCCTCTTGACCTTCCTTGCCGGACACTATCTCTTCAAGCGAGACGCGCACCTGCGGCTCGCGATAATCGGATATCTTGCACCAGTGATAGGTGTTGAATGTGTTGTGCACATACTGCGGCAGGCCTATCTGATCAAGGGTGCTTGAGGCGTCCTTGATGATCTCCCACTGCGCTATCGTCACGGGGAATATCGCCAGATAGTAGTTGCGGGGCATGTGCGCCACATAGCTTCTTGTGGGTATGTGAGCCATTGGAGTGTCGCCTATCGGCACGTCATAGTCGCCCTGCGGGATGCGGCGGAAGACCATCTTCTCGGTCTTGTACAGATCGGTATTGAACGTGCTCAGGGCCGTGCTCAGGCTGTAGTTGTAGTATGTGCGCTCGCCCGTCCTGAGATCGACGACCATCCACGTCTTGTCCTCGTTCGCCGCCCGCGCGCCGAGGCAGAGGGTGAATGCCGCAAGCATAGCGAGCATCAGTTTTTTGATTGGTGTTGTCATGGTGTGGTTCTCCTTCATGGTTCGCCTCCCAACTGCCTCTTCAATTCGTCAATGGGCGGCAGAGCGTCGCGCAGTCTCTTCGGCATTTCCTCGGAAGTCCGATAGGTCGCAACGCCCATTGGCTTGTCAAAGTCCCGGACGGCATACTCGACAAAAGCCTTGTCCGCCGACTTGCAGAGGATAATGCCCACAGGCGGGTTCTCGTGAGGCTTTTTGTATTGGTCTTCGAGAATTTGAAGATAAAGGTGCAATTGCCCGAGATAGGCGGACTTGAACTCGCCGCGTTTCAACTCCACGGCAACCAGCGAGTTCAACTCGCGGTTGAAGAACAGAAGGTCGATGAACTGCTCATGTCCGGCGACTTCCATTCGGAACTGGTTGCCTACAAAGGTGAAATCCCTCCCGAACGCCATGATGAACTGCTTTATGTTTGCGACAATCGAGTTTTCGAGGACGCGCTCGTCCACATCTTCGGCACTCGTGGCATCTATATCGTCAACATTGAGGAAATCAAGGATGTATTCGTCTCGGAACGCCCTGATTGCGGCCATCGCCTGCCTTGGCGCTGGGATCGTGGCGGCAAAATTGTTGGGGAGTCTGCCTTCATGGTGGAAATCGTCCGCCTTGAGATGCTCGCGCAATTCGTATTTGTTCCATCTGCAGCGCCTCGCGGCATCGATGTAGTAGAAGCATTCCTTGAATGTCTTGGCCTTTGCCATTATCTCGACATGATGGGAAAAACCGACAGACAGGAACGCCTCAAGGTCGAATTCGGCAGCCGACGGCTGCCGAATTGCATCCAGCGGCACCGGGGCGGCGGAATCCGAATCGGCAGCCGACGGCTGCCGATCTATCAATGGCGACCAAAACTCGTAAAACGAGCGCATGTTCTTGATGTTTCTCTCGCCAAAGCCTCGCAGCCCGGGCATTTCCTTTTGCAAACGCTCGCTTATGGCGGCAATGGCACCTGTCCCCCACGTCCCCTTGCGGGAATTGGCGGAGACAAAACGGCCTATCCCGTAATAAAGGGAGAGCAATGAACAATTCGCATTACGCAGGACTTGCGACTGCGACTCAAGAATTGCCTCTTTAATGACTTTTACGGCATTGACTATGTTCTCGTTCACTTCCCGCCACCTTTCACGATCTCGCGCTTGCAGGTTCACGGCGTCGCCGGAATCGGGGCGTCGCTTACCCAGACCTTGAAGAAGCCCTTGTCGCCGACGGGCTTGGGCGCAGTGAGCGTAGTCGCGCCCGTGGCGGGCGCGGACGCACCGGGACACGCCAGGGCATCAATCGATTCCGCCGAATCCGCCGCGTAGTAGAGGCCGGGAACGACCGTGATGTTGAGCGTCACATTGCCATCGCCGTTATCCGTCCAAGGTTCGTCCGCAACACCCGCCTCCTTCGGCACCTCGTAGGGCGCGAGCAGCACGGCTCTCGCCTCGGTGCCGTTCACCGTCACCCGGAAGCCCTTCGTGACATCCACGCCGCCGATGTCCAGCTTGACGTCGCCCGCAACGGTTCCCGCCGCGACGGCAAAGGATAGCGTCTTGCCGTCCTCGCCGCGCACGACCTCCCCGACCGCCGTCCCGCCGACCGTCACTGCCGTCTCCTTGACATCTGGCTCCAATATCCAAGTATTAGCATCATCACCCCCAGACCTCAACACACCATCAGCTATAATTACATTATCGTTGCTATTTATCGGTTTGCCTGGAGAATACGCACCGCCCCTTGTCGCCTCGACGCGTGTAATTGTGGCGGCAATTGTTATATTCCCGCACGGACCATAATATCCGTTGCCTCCAATGCCCGAAGCCGCCCACGCTCCAATGGCAACGACAGAACCTCCGTTTATCGCAACTCCATCACAACCGGCGCTCTTTGCCGCACCAATGCCTGTGCCGTAATTGCCCCCACCGGACGCAACGATATTACCGCCATTAATGACGACACTGCCACAAGCAACACTGTTAAATGCACCGATACCCGCAGAATAATTGTCTCCAGTAACCGTAAGCGTCCCCGTATTCCCATTGATGGTCAGCGTCGTACCCGGTCCGCCCGCACGAAGCGTCCCGTTCAACGTATTCGCAGTGGCATCGGCGATTACGATGGTCGCATTACCGAGACATTTAAGCCCTGAACTCGACATTCCCGAAAGCGTAACGGTCGCGCCGTCGGCAATGGAAATTGGGTATGCTGCCGTGCCAATCAATTTATCCCCATCCAACGCTGTAAAGGTAGCGTTGAAAGATGAGATATCTATGGGCAATGATCTATCTACAGGTGTCAATGTCCAAGTATTCGCATCATCATCCCCAGACCTCAACACACCATCAGCTATGATTACATTATCGTTGCTATTTATCGGCTTGCCTGGAGAATACGAACCGCCCCTGGTCGCCTCGACGCGTGTAATTGTGGCGGCAATTGTTATATTCCCGCACGGACCATAATATCCGTTGCCTCCAATGCCCGAAGCCGCCCACGCTCCAATGGCAACGACAGAACCTCCGTTTATCGCAACTCCATCACAACCGGCGCTCTTTGCCGCACCAATGCCTGTGCCGTAATTGCCCCCACCGGACGCAACGATATTACCGCCATTAATGACGACACTGCCACAAGCAACACTGTTAAATGCACCGATACCCGCAGAATAATTGTCTCCAGTAACCGTAAGCGTCCCCGTATTCCCATTGATGGTCAGCGTCGTACCCGGTCCGCCCGCACGAAGCGTCCCGTTCAACGTATTCGTGGTGGCATCAGCGATTACGATGGTCGCATTACCAAGACATGTAAGACCAGGACTTGCCATCCCGGCAAGTGTAACTGTTGCATCGGCGGCAATTGAAACCGCGTATGTGGTCGCGCCAATCAACTTATCTCCATCTATCGCAGTGAACGTACCAGTCAGCGTAGTGAGGTCGACAGGATAAGCCCTCTCTTCGAATGTTGCCATGTAGGTGGCCGCGCCAGTGACGGGGACAACCGCTTGCGTCCAGCCGGAGAACGTGAACCGCGTGGTGTCCGTCTGCGGCTTCGTCGGCGTTGCGCCGTTGTAGGCGGGCGTCTCGCCGTAGGGCACGTTCGTGACGCAAAGCACCGTGCCGTCGTAGTTTACCCATGTGATGTCGTAACTGCGGAGAACCGGGTCGAACTCAGCGTAATAGTCGTTATAGAAGGAGGGCCCGTCCACCACCCTCATATCCCTGCCCCAGCCTGCGAAGCTGTAGTGGTATTGCGCCGTCGAGGGGTTGGTCGGAGTCTCGCCGAGGTATTCGGGCGTCGAGCCGTAGGGTACATTCGTAGTGAAGAGAAGTTCGCTGCCGGTATTGTTATAGAAATTGACAGGATATTCGCGAATACTCTCGTCGAACACTGCGGTATAGGCGGCGTTGCTCGTCACGGGTTCAAGCTCCGGCGTCCATCCGGCAAAGGAGTACGTGTACTGCACTGTCGAGGGCTTGGTCGGCGTCTCGCCCTCAAATTCCGGTATCGTGTTGTAGGGTGTCAGCGACGTCGCGTTCGTGCTGCCGTCGTAGTTCAGCCACGCGATGTCGTATGCCGCGCGCGGCCCAGGTGTATATACGGCCGTGTAGGTTGTGTTGCTCGTTACAGGCTCCGAAGGCGTCCAGCCGGCAAAAGTGTACGCATACTGTTCATCGTCGGGCCTTGTCGGCGCGGCAAGATCATACACAGCCTCCGGCATTGTGCCGTAATACACCCACGTGGATTTCAATTCCGTGCCATTGTAATTTTCCCAACTTACATAATATTCGCGCAAACACGGCCTAAATTGCGCGGTGTATGATGTTTCGCAGGTCGCAGCCACAGGTTCTGGATACCAGCCCGTAAATTCATAATCATACTGCGCCGTTGACGGCCTTACAGGCGTACTGGCATAAAACACCGGTATCTCGCCATACCACCCCTTCCCTGTATATATTCCAGTGCCGTCATAATTGAGCCAATGGATGTCGTAGGAATTGAGACTCTCGGCGAACCGTGCCGTGTACGTTGTATTGCTGACGGCATAAGTGGGGGTGGGCATCCAGCCGGCAAAAGTGTAGTTGCTCACAACGGTAGAAGGCTTTGTAGGTGTGGGGCCGTCATATTCCGGCACTTGTCCGAATGTGACATTTGTATCGGTCTTGATCGTGTTGCCTTGATAATCCTTCCATGTGATCGTCACCGGCGCGGCTGCGCCTTCGCCTTTGCAGACTATTGCGATGCGCGTGCCGATATAGTGGTCTCTGATATACTTCTCTTCAATCTTCCTATAGGACGAGTTGATTCTGTCCACATAGTCATGGCCATCGAAAAAATCTGAGCTGCCTCCGCAGCAAAGACGCTTCATCCGATAATAGTCCATCTCTTTGTTGCTCACATCATGGCACGGCCACTGGCTGAATCGAATCGGGTACGAATTCGCTACTTCAACGGTAACTTCTTCGTCATGGTAGTCGTCGTATGGCGAGGGAACGCCATATGGTACGCCAATGCCGTCCGAAGTCCATTCACCGACATTGCCGTAAACATCAAACAACCCCCAGGCGTTTGGACGGAGCAGACCCACAGGCATGACAGGGAAGGGCTCGTCGTTAACCGTTTTCGCCTTGGAGCGCCATGCGTAAAGGTCGAAGTCGTCAGCCGTCTCCCCGAAGAACCACGGCCAGGTCTTGTGGGTGTCGTCACCAGCTGCAATGGCTCTGGCCGCTACCTCCCACATTGAGGATGTCGGCATGTCCACTACGTACTTGCCGCGCAGACTTTCGTCATGGCCGAGTATCAACTCCTCAAAAGCGTACATTGCGTTTTCCGAGGTGTAGTCAATACCCCAGAGTGTAGGGGACTGGGGGACTCCAGTCTTTATCGGCAATTCGCGAGTTGCCCAATCGATATACCATTCCCCTTCCCAATCAAACCATGCAATGCCTCCTTTGGGCTTCAGGTTTTCCTCGTCGGTCGGGTCAACTGCGGCAGTTTTGTCGAGGATAATCGCATACTGTCCTACGGTACATGGGAATATGGCGATGTAGTAGTCGTTCTGCATGAATGCATGCTGTTCGCCATTCTGTATCCAGTACCACCCCTGCGGTATGCGGCGGAAGACCATCTTCTCGGTCTTGTAGAGCGGTGTGTTGAAGGTGTTGGTGGCGGTTGCGAGATCGTAGCCGTAGTACGAGAGCGCGCCGGTCCTGAGATCGACGACCATCCACGTCTTGTCCTCGTTCGCCGCCCGCGCGCCGAGACAGATTGAGAGTGCCGCGACTGCGGCGAGCATCAGTTTTTTGATTGGTGTTGTCATGGTGTGGTTCTCCTTTTCAAGGAAATATGCGAATTATACCATGCCGCCCTTACCCAAAGACATCTGCATGGGTTCCCGTACCATGAAGATAGAGCCGGTTGTCATCCGTTTTGTGATAGACAAGCACCCAATTGTCTGTAATGCTCGTCACATGGCATTCGCGCTTGCCGAAAAAATCACCAGATAGCGGACGGTCTTTGAACAGTTGCCCTGCTGGAACGTCATTAGCCAACTTCTGTATGGTAGCGGCGAGTGGACCCAAATCCCAATGCCGTCGTTCAAGGAGCTTGAAGCAACGCTTGAATTCTGATGTCCGATTGATTTGCCTCATGAGCGGCACTCCGCGAAGAGTTCTTCAACACTGTTGAAGTCCTGTCGTGGAAGCAGCCCCTTCTCCATCATTTCGGCTTCTCTGAACGACGCGAGAAGCCGTGGCCCTGGCACCTCCAGCCCAGCATCGTCAAACGGATTCCCGCGCGTTGATACAATGATGTTAAGAACAACGTTCACGGCTTCGTCAAAGCTGTGTCCATAGCGCCGCAGTTTTCTGTCGGCGCGTCGCGCCAAACTGCGGTCAATGGTCACGGTTCTCTCAAGTGTTGCAGGCATTTTTCTTCTCCGATTGCTTTATCGACATATATTATACCACATATCGGCGTGTCAGCGGTATATGAAACAGGGCGCGGCAGATTGCGTGTTGTGCGCCTCTGCGGGAGGCGATGGATGCCGCCCGGCGGCTATTCGCCGAACTTGACCTTGAAGGAATCAATGCGGGGACAGCAACTGTAAATTTCAAGTGAAATTTTATGCAGATGTCTTAGGGT
>CAMZEN010000027.1 GCA_947305775.1 uncultured Verrucomicrobiota bacterium | reverse complement strand
CTTCACGCAGAACGGAACGAACTACACGGCGGTAGTCCTGTCCTGCATCGGCTTTCTGCCGTCCGGCCCTGCCGTCATAATCTACGATGCCGACGGACGCCTCATGGATAGATGCGCAGACTCTGGCGACAACATGAGTTTCAATGAGCGGTGGCATTTCAATTTTGCAGGGGAAAACCATAAAGGAACCGAAAGGAGCAACCCATGAAACCATTTGCAAGAATCAACTTGTCCTCCGTTTTGTCCTCCGTAGCCTTGGCGAAGGGGGAAGCCTTGGCGAAGGGGGACGCTTTGCGTAGGGGGATCCTCGTCTCATCCCTCGCGCTCGCGATGTGGAATGGGAGCGTAGCCACAAAGAAAGGAAAAGAATAATGAAATGCTTTTGGTGTGGTAAAGAATTACACGACAACGGCATAGGTTGCTTTCCATGTCCGTATTGCGGCGCAGAAATCAGAACAGGGAAAAATCGTTCGCGGGAAGAACCGCCCTCAGAATGGTTTCCTGACGAAGATGAAGACGGGCGCAATGATGACACGCTCCTTGCATTGCAGCCACCCAGACATCTGAAAGTCGAAACGGCAATCGACGGCATGTGGCCAGTGACTACCATAACGTTCAGGAAATTCGATTTTCAAGTGCTGTTCCTCATCCCGTTTACTTGCGTCTGGGCTGGCGGCTCGATGCGGATGCTTTACGGGCAGCAGATTATCAAGCGGACATTCGATTTCAAGATAACGCTTTTCGGCATTCCGTTTCTGATTGGCAGCGTCGTGCTTGTTTGGCAATGTCTGTTCATGCTGTTCGGCAAGCGCGTGCTGACGCTTTCCGGTGGGAATGGTAGATACTTTGTCGGAGTAGGTCCAATCGGCAGAACCGTGCGCTTCAAGTACGACCGCAACACTCAAGTCGAAAGCTACGGGCCTATTTGCATCTCCAACAAGCGCGATTCAAACTCGATTTCCGTATGTTCCGGATTCAGCAAGGATGCGCTCAGGTATGCTGCCGCGATTCTGCGAAGGGAGTGCAAGCGTGTCTGAGAACTAAACCGACCTGTCTTATAAACTCCAACCGAAAGGAGCAACCCATGAAACCCTTTGCACGAATCAACTTGTCCTCCGTCTTGTCCTCCGTAGCCTTGGCGAAGGGGGAAGCCTTGGCGAAGGGGGACGCTCTGCGTAGGGGGAGAGGGAAATGTTGCCAATGTGAAAATGGTGCCAATAACCAAATCCAATAACCAATGAGAGACGTACAAATATATCTGACAAATGTCAGAAGCGAGATACCGCAGGATGCTGAATGGGACAAGTTCCCGCTTACACTTCCATTTGTGAAGAATCTCGACTTGCGCATCACGACACCTGTCACGTTTTTGGTGGGCGAAAACGGGTCTGGGAAATCGACGCTTCTTGAAGCGCTGGTTGACATCGCCGGGCTTCCCGTGCGGGGTGGAGAGAAGGGCGAACTTGCGGATCATGGCGGAGAAAGCGAACTCGCGCCGTATCTGCGCTCTGGGTGGACGCAGCGTCCGGGGCATGGATTCTTCTTTCGCGCGGAATTCGAGGAGCGTTTTGCGTCGCTGCTGGACAGTCGCCGTGATGACCGAGACTTTATCGGCGACCCGTATTCGCGCTATGGCGGTAGATCCCTCCACGAGCGGTCGCACGGCGAGGCGTTTCTCCACATGATGAGGGCATGGATGTATCCGGGGATACTTTTCATGGACGAGCCCGAAAGCGCACTTTCCCCGCAGAAGCAACTTACACTTCTCACACTGATATACGATATGGTTGAAGATCGCGATACGCAGTTCGTCATTGCGACGCATTCGCCGATTCTCATGACCTTCCCCGGCGCGACGATTCTTTCACTCGATGGCGGCGATATACATGAAATCACACTTGAAGAAACCCAGCACTATCAGATAACCAAAGGCATCCTTGAGTCGCCTGAACGATACTGGCGGCACTTAAGGGGATGATAATCGAAAGGAGCAACCCATGAAACCCTTTGCACGAATCATCGTCGTCTCACCCCTGGAGCGAAAAGGCAATAACAGCGAAATTTGATATAATACAGACAGATTTATTAAAGGAACAAAATGATGAATGCTGAAGAATTTCCAGTTGTGCTGTTTTCAAGCCAAGACGGGGACGTGCGCGTAAATGCCGTGCTGCGCGAAAGGACGCTTTGGTTGACGCAGAAGTCGATGGCCGGTCTTTTCGGGGTCAAAAGCCAGGCGATAACGAAACACTTGAAAAACATCTACGCCACCGGCGAACTGCAAATCGCCGCAACTTGTTCCAAAATGGAACAAGTTCAAAGCGAAGGAGGGCGCAATGTCGCCCGCGAAATGGTGTTCTACAACCTTGACGCAATCATCGCCGTCGGCTACAGGGTGAATTCGTATCTTGCGACGCAGTTCCGGATTTGGGCTACGAAGGTTCTTACGGAGTACATAACCAAGGGATTCGTACTTGACGACAATCGCCTCAAGAAAGGCGGCAACCC
Source organism: uncultured Verrucomicrobiota bacterium (assembly GCA_947305775.1). Classification (GTDB taxonomy): domain Bacteria; phylum Verrucomicrobiota; class Kiritimatiellia; order RFP12; family UBA1067; genus UBA1067. Next base: position 32,883 of record CAMZEN010000027.1, on the reverse strand, counting down.
GTTTGGAGAAGATTACTTCAGAGAGTTGCTGGAACGCGTCCGTTCCATCCGCGCAAGCGAGCGGCGCATCTGGCAGCAGATCACGGACATATACGCCGAATGTTCCATCGACTACGACCGGAATGCGCCTACAACCCGCGACTTCTATGCGATGGTGCAGAACAAATTCCACTACGCGATTACCGGAGAGACAGCGGCAGAAATCGTATATTCCCGGGCGGATGCCGCAAAGGAACACATGGGGCTCAAGACATGGAAGAACGCGCCGGACGGACGAATCCTCAAGCGTGATGTAGTCATAGCGAAGAACTATCTGTCAGCAGAACAGGTCAAAGAACTTGAGAGTGCCGTAGTCGGCTACTTTGACTACATCGAGCGCATAATAAAACGTCACCAGACGTTCACGATGGAAGAGTTTGCCCGAAGCGTCAATGCATTTTTGGAATTCAACGAGTACGAGATACTGGAGGGAATGGGCGCGGTATCGCGCGCGAAGGCTGACGAAAAGGCATATGCCGAATACAACGAGTTCAATCGCCATCAGCAGATCGAGTCCGATTTTGACCGTCAGATAAAGCTCTTGCTGGACGGTGGCAATGCATGACCGAAAGGATCAACCCATGAAACCATTTGCTCGAATCAACTTGTCCTACGCCGCTCTGCGCAGGGGGATCCTCGTCTCATCCCTCGCGTTCGCGGCTGGTGTCGAATGGTTGATAATCAAATATAGTAATCAAATTCGGGAGTTTATGTTTTATGATTCGCATGTATCTGTTGTACGGACGGCTTTGATGGTTATAGGCGGCGTGATTGTCATTGCGGCTGTTGCCTTTGCGGTGTCAAGGCGGATTTCACAGCGTAAATGTGACTTGGATATAGTGTCCGACCGCGCCGCATTGCGAGGCTTTGCTGTTGCGATGTTGCTTGTCTTGGTCTTCTGTTTGACGCTCATGTGCGCGGTTGGGTGTGATGCAATGCCCCTTCAGGCAGGAGCCATGTCGTGCCTCGCGCTATTTGGCTCTCTGGTTGCAATTCGTGTAAAACGCAAGCGGTGGATTATTGTCTATTGGCTGATATGGATGTTTGCTGGCGCATTATGCCCCGCATGCTGACCGACCAAATGAAAGGAAAACGGCGATCTTTCCGTGACGCGCTCTGACGCTTTCTTTCCCTTCGCACGGTGCGGGGGGCAAGGAGAAACAAACACCACAAAGGAGACATGAACATGTCAACTACAATACTGGACGAATGGACGGGCTACGGGCTTGCCAACGGCGAGCACCTCGACTATTCGAAGGCGATTGCCGGGGCTTTGCACGGCCTCGACCCCGCGAAGGTGCCGAAGAGACATGCGCTTGGGGGAGATTTGGTATAATACCGACAATGTCCCCAGCGCAGTTCATAGACGATCCGAAATGGGCCGACTTCATCCCGGAGGTGAAGGAGCCGACGAAGAAGCGGCACCTTCCCTCCCATGAGGACTGTTCGCCGCTTGATCCCGAAAAGGTGTCGTCCCACATAACGGTCGGCGGCACTCTCGGGTCGATGCCCGGCTACGAGGAGCGCCCTGGACAGATCGACATGCTAAAGGCGATCGTGCGCGCCTTCAACTCGCGCGAGCACCTCATGATAGAGGCCGGCACTGGCGTCGGCAAGTCCCTTGCATACCTGCTGCCGGCGATCCACTGGGCGCACGTCAACGACACTCCCGTTCTTGTCTCGACGGCCACGCGCAACCTGCAGAGCCAGCTGATCGACTCCGACATACCCAAGGCGCTTGCCACGCTTGGCGAGGACGCGGCAAACTTCAAGGTCGCGCTACTGAAGGGGCGCGGCAACTACCTGTGCCTTCGCGCCCTTGCGGATTTCTTCGCGCCCGGTTTCTGGACCATGTCCCGCGAGGAGCAGGACGAGATGCCGCGCTTCATAGCGTGGCTGAAGTCTACTCGCGACGGCGACCTTGACGGCTACGACGGCCTGCCGCGAAGCCTCCTTACCTGCCCTGGCGAAGAATGCGGCGGCAGGCGATGCCCGTACTACACCCGGTGCTTCGTATACCGCGCGCGCAAAAATGCATTCGACGCCCACCTTGTCGTCGTCAACCATGCGCTCGTGCTAGCCGAGGCCTCCGCGCCCGGCAGCGGGCTTCTGCCTGCATACGGACGCCTCATCCTCGACGAGGCGCACAACCTGGAGTCGATCGCCACCGAGTTCCTAAGCTTCGAGTTTTCAAAGGTGGCCCTTTCGCGGCTCCTTAACAGGCTCATAAGAAAGGGACGCGGCAAAAGGCACGGCACGGGCGGAATAATCGCGGCGGTGGAGCGTCAGCTGCAGAAAGGGGTTCTCTCGGGCAGCCCTGTCGCAAACAAGGTCGGGCGTCTCATAGTGGAGGCGACCTCGCTCACGGTTCGTATAACGGACGCGGCGGACGAGCTTTCGGACGTGGCTGAGAAACTGTTAATGCCGTCCGGCAAGGCGGGTGCATACCGGGAGGGCCGACCCCAGCCTGCCGTTCGCTATCGCGTCGCAGTCAACGAAGCCGGGCTAATAGAGCGCCAGCATTCGCTACACGGCCTCTTTGCGCCATACCCGACAAGCGAGTGGGACGAATCCCGTTTCATTGCGGTGCAGTCGCGCTTCGAGTCTGAGCTGGCCGCCCTGGTAAACCTGCTCCACGACCTTCGCGACGCACTGGAAGCCTCCGCCCCAGAGGGTGAGATCAACTATTGCGGCGATCTTGCGACGCAGGTCACGGGCATGGCCGACAGCCTTGTCGCCTTCGCGAACGAGGCGAACTTCGCCATGCGCGGCGAGAAGGAGACCCATGCATATTGGATCGAGCGCGTGCGCGTGGAGAACCGTCCTTCGCATATACGCCTTGTGGCGGCGCCTCTCTCAGTGGCCGACGCGATGTATACGATGCTATACGACGTCAAGGATTCGGTCGTGCTCTCCTCCGCAACACTCAGGGTCGGCGCGAGCTTCACATATATGGCGAAGCGGCTTGGGTGCGCCGAACGGTTCCGCATGCTTACGGCCGAAAGCCCGTTCGACTATCTGCGCCAAGCGCTCGTCCTGGCGCCGGACTGCCTGCCAGATCCGTCGTCCGACGCAGCGGCATATTCAGAGTCGCTCGCGGCGCTTATGAAAGATCTCTTCGGCGCGACTCAGGGACGGGCCCTCGTCCTTTTCACCAGCTACGAAATGATGAACGCTGTCGCCGTGCATGCGCGCGGTGCGCTTGCCGCGAGCGGCATAAGGCTTCTTGTCCAGGGCGAGGGGATGTCCCGCGAATCGATGACGCGCGAGCTGCGCGAAGGCTCGTCCACAGTCCTTTTCGGTGCGCAGTCCTTTTGGGAGGGCGTTGATGTCGCTGGTGAAGCGCTTTCGTGCGTTGTTCTGGCGCGACTGCCGTTCGCCCAGGTCGGCGACCCCATAATCGAGGCTCGCGGCGAGAAGATTGCGCGCGAGGGCGGCAGCGCCTTCCGGGATTACGCGCTGCCGGAGGCGGTCATAAAGTTCCGGCAGGGTTTCGGACGCCTCATCCGCACAAAGCGCGATAAGGGCGTGGTCGTCGTGACCGATCCGCGCCTTGTGACAAAGAGCTATGGCGCGGTGTTCAGGAAGTCCATACCGGCCTCGGTGCACACGGTCACCGACAATGACGCGCTTCTAGCCCGCGTCGCCGACTTTTTCCTGCCATAGCGCGGGTGGGTTTGCGATTGTTGATCGTGGATGCTGTGCGGGCAAGCGGCAGCGCCGCCTTTTTGGTATAATACATTAATTTCACGGATAGAAAGGAAGGTTTGAAGAGAAGATGAAGAAGTTCCTTAGTGCTAATGAAGCAGTCGCCCATGCCGCGGCACAGGCGGGATGTGCCGTCGCATCCGCTTATCCTGGTACGCCCTCGACCGAGATTCTGGAGAATATCGCGAAGTTCAAGGATACCGTGAAGTGCGAGTGGGCCGTCAACGAGAAGGTTGCGATGGAGACCGCGATTGGAGCCTCCATGGCAGGCGGCCGCGCCTTGACGGCGATGAAGCATGTTGGACTTAACGTCGCGATGGACCCTCTCATGACCTTCACCTACGTCGGTGCAACGGGCGGCATGGTGATAGTCTCGGCAGACGATCCGGGCATGCACTCTTCGCAGAACGAGCAGGATAACCGCAATCTCGCGAAGTTTGCGCGCGCCCCGCTCTTTGAGCCCGCCGACAGCCAGGAAGCCTACGACATGACCATCGCCGCGTTCGAGGCGAGCGAGAAGTTCAAGGTTCCGGCGTTCATCCGTCTTACAACCCGCACAAGCCATTCAAGCTCGCTTGTCGATCTTGGCGATTTCAACCCAAAGCCGCGGGAGCTGATTCCGTATGAGAAGAACATCCGCCAGCGACTTCCCGTTCCCATGTTCGCTCGCGGACACCGCCTTGCCGCGCAGGAACGTTGCGCCGCGATGGAGGCCGCTAGCGTCGCCTCGCCGCTGAACCGCGTCGAGAAGGGACGCACCGACCTTGGTTTCGTGACAAGCGCAGTTGCGTATCAGTATGTAAAGGAGATATTCCCGGAATTCTCAATCCTCAAGCTCGGCTGGACCAATCCGCTGCCCAAGGCGCTTGTGGCGGACTTCGCCAAGAGCGTCGAAAGGCTCGTTGTCGTAGAGGAGCTTGACCCGTTCCTCGAGGATCAGGTTAGGGCGATGGGTATCAAGGTGGTCGAGCACAAGACCGAGCTCAACATGCTTGAGCTGAACGCCGACCGTCTGCAGAACCTGCGCCACGAGCTTATTGGCGATGTCCCCGAGGTTAAGCCAGCCGAGGTCGATGCGTCTTTGCCTACACGTCCCCCGGTGCTTTGCGCGGGCTGCGGGCACCGCAGCGTGTTCTACGTGCTCCACAAGCTGGGCGCGACAGTCACCGGCGACATCGGCTGCTATACGCTGGGCGCGTTCCCTCCCCTGAACGCGATGGATACGACAATCTGCATGGGCGCGTCGGTCGGCAACGCCGCCGGCATGAAGAAGGCTGGCCTAAAGGGCCGCATATGCGCCGTGTTGGGCGATTCGACCTTCTTCCACAGCGGCATGACGGGCATCCTTTCAGCGTTCTACAACGGAACGCCGGTGACTACGGTTGTATTGGACAACCGCATAACCGCAATGACAGGTCACCAGGACAACCCCGGCACCGGCAAGACCCTCGCCGGCGACCCCGCACCGGTCACCGAGATCGGCGAGATAGCGAAGGCCATGGGCTACAGGAAGGTCGTCAAGGTAGACGCCGATGACCTTGCCGAGCTTGAGCGGGTTCTCAAGGATGCGATGGACGGCGACGAAAGTGCGCTCATAATCGCTTATGCCCCCTGCCGCATCGCGGCAAAGCTCACCAAGGAGGGCCTTTGCGAAGTTGATCCCGAGAAGTGCAAGGCATGCGGCGCGTGCTTCAAGATGGGCTGTCCCGCGATGACGCGCGGCAAGGAGGTCCGGCCCGGATGCTTCCAGATGGTCATTGACGCCAACCTGTGCGCCGGTTGCAGGCAGTGCAGCCAGGTCTGCAAGTTCGGCGCGATCAAGCGGGTAAGGTAATGGAGCTGGATGCGCCTGCATGAAAAGGATCGTGCTTAAGAAGGGCCGCGAGAGGTCGGTCGCGAGACGTCACCCGTGGGTGTTCTCCGGTGCTATAGATGGCGAAACGCCCGAAATCGCATCTGGCGAAACCGTGGAGGTTGCCGCGTACGACGGCAGCCCGCTCGGCTACGGCAGCTGGTCGCCATCGTCGCAGATACGCGTAAGGATGCTGTCCTTCGATGCGGCCAAGGTTCCGGATGAAGCCTTTGTCGCCTCGCGTGTCGCCGCTGCGGTGGGGCGCAGAGCCGATTTCTTTGCAAACGCATACACCAACGCGGTTCGTCTAGTGAACGCCGAGAGCGACGGGCTGCCCGGAGTGGTCGCCGACTACTACGCGGGATGGGTCGTATGCCAGTTCACGTCCGCAGGCGCGGAGTTCTGGAAAAAGACGGTTGCGGCGGCGCTAATGAAGTTCGCCCCGTTCTGCCAGGGCGTGGCCGAGCGTGCGGATGCAGAAGTGCGCGCGAAGGAGGGGCTTGCCCTCGGGGGATTTTCGGTCCTTGAGGGTGCTGAGCCGCCAGAACTGGTCGAGATATCCGAAGGTCCGTGCAAGTTCCTCGTGGACACGCGGAAGGGGCACAAGACAGGCTTCTACCTCGACCAGCGCGATGCGCGTCTTGCCGTAGGGTCGCTCGCAAACGGGGCGGAGGTGTTGAATTGCTTCTCGTATACGGGCGGGTTCGGCATTTTTGCGCGGCAGTGCGGTGCCGCGAGCGTGACGCAGGTGGATGTTTCGGGCGAAGCTCTTGAGCTCGCAAAGAAGAACGAATCTCTGGCTCACCTCTGCGGGACCAAGATGGAATACGTCGAGGAGGATGTGTTCAAGTTCCTCAGGAAGTGCCGCGACGGGCGCCGCGAATTCGACATGATCATTCTCGATCCGCCGAAGTTCGCCGAGTCGCGTTCACAGTTGATGAAGGCCGCCCGTGGCTACAAGGACATCAATCTCCTCGCCATGAAGCTTCTGAGGCCAAACGGAATCCTCGCCACGTTCTCGTGTTCCGGCGCAATGAGCGATGAACTTTTCGCCAAGGTGCTGGCAGAGTCGGCAGAGGATGCGGGGCGCGACTTCCAGACGATAGCGAAGACGCGGCAGGGCGCGGACCATCCTGTGGCGTTGAGCTTTCCGGAGGGTGCGTACCTCAAAGGAACAATCTTAAGGGCGATCGACTGACGCGTCAAGGAGGAACAATGGACGAAATCGACTTCGACAGCGACTCCTTTGCCGACATCATCGCCAAGGACGACCGCTACAACGCAAGGGCATATGCCCTGCTGATGGACGTAATACGATATTTAGGCGGCGAGAACGGCGGCAAGCACATGACAGGCGAGGAAATACTGGACGAGTTCCGTGACAGGACTTTGGACCAGTACGGACCGCTGTCTTACCGCGTTCTGCTGGAGTGGGGCGTGAATTCGACGGAAGATATTGGTGAGATGATGTTCAATCTGGCGGAATCTCGTCGCGTAGGCAGGGATGACGGCGACTCCGCCGAGACTTTCGTCGGAGGATACGACTTCAAGGAGACTTTTCTGGGCCCGTACGAATCGTGACGTGCGGCCCCTAACGGAGATATACAAGGAGATGCGATGAGAAAACTCCCGTTCGACAAGGCGAAACTCGAAGAGATATCGGCAAAATGGCCGACGCCGTTCCACATCTACGATGCAAAGGCCATTCGCGAAAATGCGAAGCGGCTCAAGAAGGCGTTTTCGTGGAACAAGGGCTTTCGCGAATACTTTGCGGTGAAGGCAGCGCCAAATCCGCACCTCATGAAGCTTCTCAAGGAGTTCGATTTCGGCAGCGACTGCTCATCGATGGCCGAGCTTGAACTGGCGGCGAAGGTGGGCAATGTCGGTGAGGCCATTATGTTCACCTCCAACGACACTCCAGCTGCGGAGTTCCGTCGGGCATGGGAGCTTGGTGCGATAATAAACCTCGACGACATAACGCATTGGGACAGTGTCTTGGAGGCGGTGGGCGGAACTGACGGGTCGTCTGACGGCCTTGCGCCCAAGCCCATTGATTTTTGCGATCGGCTTTTTTGCTGCCGCTACAACCCCGGTCCCCTGAAGGTCGGCAACTCCATCATCGGCAAGCCCGAAGAGGCGAAGTACGGAATGACGCGCGAGCAGCTTTTCGAATGCTACTCCCGTATGAAGGCGGCAGGCGTCACGCGCTTTGGGCTGCACGCAATGGTCGCATCTAACGAGCTTGATCCGGACTACATAATCGACACGGCCAGGATGCTCTTCGATCTGGTGGTTGCGCTAAGTTCGGAGCTTGGCATCCAGTTCGAGTTCGTAAATATAGGCGGCGGCATAGGCATACCGTACCGTCCCGACCAGCAGGCGATGGATATCGCCAATGTGGGCGATGGTATCGAGAAGGCCTATAAGGAAACGATAGCCGCGGCGGGCCTCAAGCCGATAAAACTTTTCATGGAGTGCGGGCGCTGCATCACAGGGCCGTACGGCTACCTCGTCGCGCGCGTGCTTCACATAAAGAATACGTATCGTCTTTACGCAGGGCTTGATGCCTGCATGTCGAACCTCATGCGTCCTGCCATGTACGGCGCCTATCACGAGATCGTCGTTCCGGGCAAGGAGGACTCCAGCGAGACGAGCGTATACGACGTTACCGGCTCGCTCTGCGAGAACAATGACAAGTTCGCGATTCAGCGGATGTTGCCGGTGCTCGCCCCCGGCGACCTCGTCGTCATCTGCGACGCCGGCGCACATGGCCATGCGATGGGCTTCCAGTACAACGGCAAGCTTCGTTCGGCGGAGCTGCTCCTCGAGTCGGACGGGTCGGTTCGCGAAATCCGTCGCGCCGAGACGCTGGACGACTACTTCGCCACGCTCGATTTCTCTGGGCTCTAAGCTTTGCTTGGTGGTTTCTATGGTAGAATGCCAGCGCATGGAAGAATCTCAAACATCAAATAGCAGTAAGGGGGGATCTCGTGTCTTTTGAGGATATTGTTGCGGTTCTCGAACGCTACTTAAATCTGACGCTGAACGTTGTGCAGGATACGACTGTGTTCGATGTGGCAAATGAAGATGGTGGCGCCAAAGTGCAGATCCTCGTCCAAGACGTTAGCGAACGCAAGCTCGTGCTTATGTTGGCCGATCTTGGCGAACCGCCCCCGGAGGGCGGAGAAAGGCTTCTCCGTACAATGCTCGAGGCCAACAACCTGTTTTCCGGTACGGCCGGTGCGACTCTCGCGTTGGACGCCGCATCAGGACGCTTTCGTCTCCAGAAGTACGAGCCGCCGGACGAGATTGCAAACGATGTCGAAGGGAAGCTGTTGTCGTTCATCGATACGGCGCTCGCATGGGGTCGCGCGATAGCGGATTTCCGCCCTTCCGAAGAGGCCGGTGCATCTTCCGACGACTTCGGCATGATGCATGTTTGAAAAAGGCTATTGCCGCTGAGACGTAAATGAGGCAGACAGAACTTCTTTCCCCTGCGGGGGATTTCGACACGGCGCTCGCCGCATTCGAGGCGGGTGCGGACGCGGTTTACTGCGGTCTTGCGGACTTTTCCGCGCGCGCGTTCGCCAAGAACTTCTCGTTCGATGAGCTTGAGAAGATCGTTGCCTACGCGCACGCCAAGGGTCGCAAGGTATACGTAACGTTCAATACCGTGATTGACGAGGATGCGCTGGAGGGTGCGATTTCAACGCTGGCGCAATTGGAGGAGATCGGCCCAGACGCGATCATAGTGCAGGATATTGGAGTCGCGCGAATCGCAAGGCGGCATTTCCCTGGGCTCGCCCTGCACGCATCGACACAGCTTGTGGCGCACAACCTTGAAGGCGTGATGGCGCTGAAGTCCCTTGGCTTCAAGCGAGTTGTCCTTGCGCGCGAGCTTTCGCTTGCGGAAGTCATGTCAATCGCCAAACGTTGCGGTGGCCTTGAGCTGGAGTGCTTCATACACGGGGCGTTGTGCTATTCGATATCGGGTCTGTGCCTCTTTTCCGCGATGGAGAAGCGTCGCAGCGGCAATCGGGGCAAGTGCGCATATTGCTGCCGCCAGAGTTTTGGGCAAGGCGCAGGGCTACCGTTCTCCATGAAGGACCTGCGTCTTGGCGAGGACGTGCGCGTTCTGGCGGACGCAGGCATCGCTTCATTGAAGATCGAGGGCCGCATGAAGTCCCCGTTGTACGTGGCGAGCGTCACGAAATACTATCGGCAGATTCTTGACGGCACGAATGGCGAGAGGGCCGTAACAGTTGCGGATTTGGAGACCGTCTTTTCGCGCAGGACGACGGAGTTGCACCTAAACGGACATTCCGAAGACGTGATAGACCCGACTTCTCTCGGTCATGTCGGTACTCCGGTGGGCACCGTGAAGCGCATCACAAAGGATCGTGACGGCAGAAGCTGGCTAAGGTTCCATACGGCGCGTGCGTTGGAACGGCATGACGGACTGCAGTTCGCTTCAAAGGATGGCGGCAAGCCTTTCGGCTTTGGCATAACGGAAATGCGGCAGGCGATATCCCGAGCAAACGTATTTGAGGTCGCGGCAGGGACGGACGTGGAGATTCTCGTCCCAGAGGGTTTCGAGGATTTGTGTCAAGGAACGGTCTATTGTTCTATGTCCAATGCCGTAAAGAGACACTTCCCGGTGTCAGGATTCAGACCAAGCGAATATCCCTGCGGAATTGCGGTTGACGTCAAGGTGGTGCTTGCGTCCGATTCAATTTCCGCTGCGGCGGCAATATTCGGTGAGGAGGCCTCGTGTTCGGTGAAAGGTTCTTTCCAGCCGGCCAAGAATCCAGGCAAGACCTATGAGGCGGTTGAGAAGGCTTTTTCGAAGCTTGGCGAAACGGGCTACAGGCTTGGACGGCTTTCGCTGGTGGATGGCGAGCGCGTGTTCGCACCGATAAGCGTGCTGAACGATTTGAGGCGCGAACTCGTGGAGAGGCTCAACGCCGCGAGAGACAAGGTGCGCCGCGCCAAGATAGAGGCGGCGATGGATGACACGCCCGAGCCGCCTGAGGTTTCTGTCGCAAAACCTCGCAAGGTAATAAAGCTGCGCCCATCCCAAACGCTGCCAAACGGCGATTGGGATGAAATCGTCTTTTCCGTATCGCCTTACGATGATGATCCGTCGGCTTTGGCTTCGTTGCCAGACGCCAGACTAGCCTTGCCCTCATACAATCCGGAGCTGGACTTCGGCAGACTGCGCGTCTTGGTGAAGCGTCTTGCAAGAGAAGGGCGCATGAAGTGGGAGGCGTCCGATTTGGCGACGCTATCGCTTTTGAAGTCCGTCGGCATAACGGATATCACCGCCGACTGGACGCTTTACGCGTTCAATTCGTCTGCGCTTGCCGAGCTTTCGTCGCTTGGTGTCACACGGTTCGTTGCCAGTCCAGAAAACGGAAGGGCCAACCTTCAGTATCTGGCTGAGAGCGGATATGATGTGGAGTTCGTTGCGCAGCAGTCCACGCCGCTTTTCATATCGCTAAACAAGCCTGCATCGCTTGAAGTGGAGGGATTGGAAATATTCCGTCTCGGCCGGCTATGGATCACGACGCGTCCCGTGCCGCGCACGTTTGACGTCCCTTCGGGCGCGTCCGTGCGAATCGACCTCAGCTGGGGGGCAAGATGATAAGGCAGCTTCTGGCGAAGGGGATGAAGGTCTTCTGGCTGCTCCCGGGTTTTCTCCTTTGGGCGGCCTATCCGCCCATGGGCGAGATGATGGACTGTCTCTTCGCTCTTGCTCCGCTTTTGTGGCTGTCGCGCAACGGTGACACGAAGACAGCCGTCCGCCGTTGGTTCGTCAATGGTTTTTTGTTTTGGTTCGCCACCCTTTCATGGATGCCGGCAATAGTGAAGAACGGTGGTCCCTGGCCGCTCGTGGTTCTGGGCTGGGGCGCACTTTCGGCCTATTGCGCGGCCTATTTCGCGGCGTTCGGTTATCTTTCTTCAAAGGTGTGGTCGTTCGTCAGGGGGCGCCGCTACTGGTGGCGCCTTGCGGCTATAATCGTTGCGGAGCCGCTTCTTTGGGCTGGCCTTGAAATAATCCGTTCGCGGCTTTTCGGCGGCTTTGCGTGGAACCAACTCGGCGTGGTTCCCGCAGTTGGAGGCTTTGGCGCACCTGCTGCGCTTGGTGGGGTTTATCTGCTGTCGGTGGTAGTGGTACTGATAAACGGAACCGTCGCCTCCATTGCCGAGCGCATCCTTGCGCCGCTTCTTGCTGCGCGCAGGCGCCGGACGCTGCATCTTAAGGGCGGCGATGTGAATATTGAGGAAGATGAGACGCCTTCGCGCCTGGATCCGCCGAGATGGACCAGGAGCATAGAGACATTGCTGCCGTTTGTGCTTATCTGGGGCCTCTACAGCATTTCGGTCAAGTATGGAACACAGCCGGTGGCGGATGGCATGGAAGGGGCCAAGGTTCTCCGTGTGGCCATGGTGCAGAGGAACTATCCGTGCGTTTTCATGCGGGATCGCAGCGAGAGTCCGGTTGAAGTCTATCGCAATCTGCTCGGCAACGTGTCGCCGCTTCAGCCTGAACTTGTGGTGCTTGCCGAAAGCGCGTTCAGCGAAATCGGACTATTTGGGTCCGCGAACGCCGTCCTCTTTGCCGACTGGATTCGCGAACAGAGCGGCGCCAACGGCGTTCTCGCGGGGGGAGTGCGAATAGCCGACGGCAAAGAGTACAATTCGGCCGCACTCTTTGGCGACGGGACGGTCGAAGTGTACGACAAGGTGCATCTTGTGCCGTTCGGCGAATTCATTCCGTTCGACAAGACCATCACCGCGTTACAGCGGCTTGCGCCTGTCGGCAGCTGCACCCCCGGTGAACTGAAGACGCTTGACTTTGGCGGCATGAAGCTTGGCGTAGCCATCTGTTTCGAGGATACCGACTCTGCGCAGGTGCGACGGCTCGCGTCAATGGGCGCACAGGCGCTAGTGTTCATTACCAACGACAGTTGGTTTTCGCATTCTTCCGAAGCTGTGCAACATGCGTGGCAGTCGGTGGCGCGATCCGTGGAAACAGGCCTTCCTGTGATTCGCGTCGGAAACTCCGGCGTTACAGGAACCATAGCGCCGCTTGGTGGATTCGGTGGAACAAGCTGGCTCATAGGCTCGAACGGAAAGCCGCTTGTCGATGTGCGCGGGACCATGTTTGACCGTGTCGCAATTCCGCCGACGGATGAATCCACTGGTCATACGGTTCTCACACCATATGTAATCGCTGGCGACGCGCCTTTGTTCATGGCCTTTCTTGCGCTTGTCGCGTCGATGCTTTATTTTGAGGTCCGCCGCAGGGTGCCTGCCGCTAATGGCGGGATTGCGGTGCACGGATAGTTAAGTTGTGATATAATACAATACAACAATTTTAAAAAGGATTAAACAATGCCAAGAAACGATATCGAATGGACGAAGCTGGGCTTCGGGTTTTCGGATGTGAACTGTCACATACGATACACGTGGAAAGACGGTGCATGGGGTGAGGCAGAATTCGTAAAGGATCCATATATCACCATGCACATAGGCGCGTCGTGCCTCCATTACGGGCAGGAATGCTTCGAGGGGATGAAGGCCTTCAGGCAGAAGAGCGGCAAGGTTGTGATCTTCCGTCCTGACGAGAATGCAAAGAGGATGTTCCGCACTGCGGTGCGTTGCGTAATGCCGCCCGTTCCCGAGCAGATGTTCATTGACGCATGCGACAAGGTCGTTGCCGCCAACGAAGAGTTCGTCCCTCCATACGGGACTGGCGGATCGCTCTACTTGAGGCCGCTCTTGATTGGGACCGGTCCGCAGATTGGCGTTGCGCCGGCGAAGGAATACACCTTCATGATAATGGTCATGCCTGTCGGGGCGTACTACAAGGGCGGGCTGAAGCCGGTCAGGGCTGTCATACTGGACGACTGGGATCGTGCGGCGCCGAACGGCATGGGTGATGTGAAGGTTGGCGGCAACTATGCGGCATCTCTCTTCGCCCACGAAAAGGCAAAGCACGACGGATGGCCTGTTGAGCTTTATCTCGATGCCAAGACCCATACATATGTGGAGGAATTCTCCACATCAAACTTCCTTGGAATCAAGCCGGATGGAACATATGTCACCCCAGACAGCCATTCTGTGCTGCCGTCCGTGACGAACATGTCGCTTAAGCAGTGTGCCGCCGACCTGGGGTGGAAGGTGGAGTGCCGTCCCGTGCCATATGAGGAAATAAAGACCTTCGCTGAAGTTGCGGCATGTGGAACCGCCGTAGTCGTCACGCCCGTATGGGAGATCACGCGCGGCGATGAGGTCATAAAGATTTCCGAGCCAGATGCGGTAGGTCCTCATCTTCAGAAGCTGTTCGATACCGTCCAGGGAATCCAGTACGGCGTTGTTGAAGACGTGCACGGCTGGTGTCATGAGGTAAAACTCTGAACGTCTGGACCGAGCGCGAGGCTTCCGCTACGCTCGTGTCCGCTTTAGTGGCTGCGGGGTACGGTCCTCTTCTTGCGCGTCTTCTTGCGGCGCGCGGGATTGGCGTACAGGAAGTGGACGCCTACTTTGAGCCGTCCATATCTGACCTCGCAAATCCATCGGAACTGCCGGAAGTTGACCATGCTGCGGAGGTGATACATGATTTTGCTGTCCGTGGCGACCAGATAGTCGTTTTCGGCGACTATGACTGTGATGGCGTATGCGCAACAGCGATCCTTCTCAAGGCTATAGGCACCGTGGCAAAGAAAGGTTCTTCGCCGCGCGCGTTCCTGCCGGAGCGGCTTTCCGAGGGTTACGGGATGAATGCGGCAAGCGTATCGCGCATGCTTGCAGAGAATCCGGATGTGCGGCTCGTCGTGACCGTTGACAACGGGATAAACTCAGTTGCCGAGATTGCATCGCTGAAGGGGAAGGGGATTTCGGTGGTCGTTACAGATCATCACCTGCCTGGCGAAGAGCTGCCGGTTGCGGATGCGCTGGTCAATCCTAAGGTGGCGTCTCCAGCGTCCCTAGAAGGCCTTTGCGGCGCTGGGGTTGCATTTCTTCTTGCAAACGCCCTAGTCAACCTCGCAAGGTCGCGCGGCATGTATTCCGGACCGTTGATCGGAGGTCCGCTTCTTGTGCTTGCTGGACTTGCTACCGTTACGGACGTCATGCCGCTCGTTGGGCAGAATCGCATTATTGTCTCGGAGGCGCTTAAGCGATTCCGTTCGCTCGCTCCTCTCGGATTGACGGAGCTGTTCTCGCGTGCGTCGCGGTCGGTTTCGCCAACGCTTACCACAAAAGATTTCGGGTTCCTCATAGGTCCCAGAATCAATGCCGCAGGACGACTGGCAAGCGGGATGGAGGCGTTGGAGCTTGTCGTATCGACTGATCGGGAAGAGGCTCGAGAGCTTGCCAGGCGTGTAGACGTAAGGAACGCCGAAAGGAAATCGGTGGAACAGGCCATGCTTGATGGTGCGCTCGAGCGCATAGTTCCTGGTGCGCCTGCGCAGGTAATAGACCTTCCCGACGGGCACCAGGGGGTGTCTGGCATAGTGGCCGCCAGGATATTGGAACGCCTTTCGTCCGCGGGCGACGGCGCTCTGCCCGTGCCGGTGTGCGTCGTAGTAGGTGGACACGGTTCTGCGCGTGCGCCAGACGGCTATAACGTACGCGATGCATTTGTTGCCGCTGACGAGGCGCTTGACAGATACGGTGGACATGCCGCAGCGGGCGGGTTCTCGGTGAAGCCAGGCAAGATAGACCGCTTCAGGGAGCTGTTTTGCGCGGCTTGCGCCAGGCAGGCTGCGAGGATTCCGCCCTCCGAACGTGCGCTTGCAAAGCTGGACGCATGGGTTTCGGGTGCAGATCTTACGCTTGAGCTTGCCGATTGGATCCAGCGAATGGAACCCTGCGGAGAGGCTAATCCGGAGCCCATATTCGGCATACGCGGAGTGCATTTTGCCGAGATACGTCCGCTTGGCGCGGAGGGACGCCATATGGTTGCTACGTTTCGCGACAGGTCCATACCAAAGGCGATCTGGTGGAATCGCGGCGACATGGTCGAAGAGTTGCGTGCGCATTCCGCTGCGGCATACGACATCGTATTTGCGCTCGAGGCGAACGACTACATAGAGAGGCATGTGGAGATACGCCTTGTCGATGTCATGCCGTCCGCGGCAGTCCACTACCAGAACGCCCAAGCTGATTTTTCTATAACGTAAAGCGCAAGGGCAAGATTTGTTGTGACGTGGGCGACGATTGCTGCGCCAAGGCCCTTTCGTATCGCAAGCGCTCCATATGCAGCACCGGCCATTGCGCCTGCTAGATAGCGGTTGTGTTCAAGTGCAAACAGGGCGACAGTCCACAAAAACGCGCTTAGGTCGAACTTGTGCATGCTGGAAGACATCCAGTCGCCGCCTTTCTGAAGCCATCTGTATAGGAAGTTCCTGAAGAATATTTCCTCCGCCGGGGCTATGATGAACGCGCTTCCTATGAGACGAACTATCGTCAGCGGCCATCCGCATACCGCCGGATCGTAAGGAGAATGTCCCTCTGCACATGTTTCGCCAATAATGAAAAGCCGCCTATAGATGGCGGACGCCTCAGGTGCAACCCATAGAGCGAACACAGCAAGACCAACGACAACGCCGGGGCCGATCATGCGTATAAGCATTGCCTTGTTGATGCGGATGCGGCAGACGAACAGATAAAGCACAAGCAGTGCACATACGATGGCGGATCGTACGGCATAGCTTTGGGCTGTTGCCGGCAAAAGCGCCATAAGTGCCATCCACGCAACATAAGGCGACACTGTGACGGCAGTTTCTCGAAGGCGATTCATGTTAATGAGTGTATCAGAGCATGCGGCGAATGTCAACCGATTATGGTATAATACTTCAAATATGAGTGGACGCAAAAAACTAGTGATTCTTGGTGCTACGGGATCCATAGGTCTGAACGCACTTGATGTCGTACGGACTCATCCGGATGACTTCGAGGTCGTCGCGCTTGCAGTGTTGAGGTCTAAAGAGCGTTGCGAGGCGCTTGCGGCGGAATTTGGCGCAAAGGCGTATTCAGGCGAGGATGCCGCCGTAAGGGCCGTGGAGGAGAACGATGCCGACATATGTCTTGTGGCGACCGTCGGCGTTTCTGGTATAAAGCCAACGTTGGCTGCCATTGGAAAGGGCATGGACATCGCCCTTGCGACCAAGGAAGTAATGGTAATGGCCGGTGAACTGGTGACCGCGGAGGCGGAACGGCGCGGTGTGAGGTTCCTGCCGGTTGACAGCGAACATAGCGCGATATTCCAGTGTCTCGCTGGTTCTGATGGAGGACGTGATGTTGACCGGCTCATATTGACGGCGTCGGGGGGGCCTTTTCTGGATGCGCCAGCAGATCTTAGGTCCGTAACCGTTGCTCAGGCGCTCAACCACCCGCGCTGGAAAATGGGGCCTAAAGTGACGATCGACTCGTCAACCATGATGAACAAAGGCTTCGAGGTCTTGGAGGCGCGTTGGCTTTTTGACGTTCCAGTTTCACGCATAGATGTCGTCGTGCACCCGGAGTCGATAGTGCATTCCCTCGTGACGTTCACAGACGGGGCCACTCTCGCCCAGCTCTCGCCGCCAGACATGCGCGTTGCCATACAATATGCGCTTTCCTGGCCGGGAAGGCTCTGTTCAGAACGTGCGAGGCTCGATCTGGCGGAAATCGGCGCACTTACTTTTCGCCGTCCAGACCCTGTACGGTTCCCCTGCTTGAGACTTGTGAAGGAGGCTTTGGGCATGGGCGGATGTGCTACGGCCGTTCTTGCCGCCGCAGACGAGTGGGCTGTGCAGGCTTTCATAGACGGACGCATAGGATATACCGACATAGCGCATTCTGTTGAAGATTGCCTAGCACATGCGCCAAGGGTTGAATGCGATTCCATAGAGGCCGTAATGGAGTCTAGCCGGTGGGCGTTCGCGTGGCTTGAGGACCGCGCGGCGAAAAGCCTCTGAATATGGTATAATATTCTCTCAAAAACTGCATGATCGCAACTACACTATACATATTGGCCTGTGTGCTGCTGTTTTCGCTTGCAATAGCGATTCACGAGTTTGGCCATTTCATAGTCGCGCTGAAGCTGGGGCTTCGCGTGGAGGCGTTTTCTATAGGCTTTGGGCCAGTGTTGTGGAAAAAGACGGTGAACGGTGTGGAATATCGCCTGAGCGCCATTCCACTTGGGGGGTATGTGTCTATTCCGGACGTTGACCCAGAAGGTACAAAAGCGATTGAAGGCGGGGGGAAGACCGATGAAAGCCTCCGCGCGAAGATCCCGGCATGGAAAGAGATCCTTGTGGCGTTGGCGGGGCCGGCGATGAACATAGTTCTTGCTGTCGTTCTTGCTGTAGTGCTTTCCCTTGCGCCTGGCGCAAAGTTCGGTGAACTGCCGGCGACAATCGGCTTTGTCCCTAAGGACGGGCCTGCTGATAAAGCCGGAATCATGGCGGGAGACACCGTTCTTTCTGTCGGAGGAAGGCCCGTCTCGACATGGACTGAAATGCAGACGGAGGTCCAGATTACAGGCGGCACCCCGGCAAAATTCGTGGTATCGCGTCCGGATGTGGGCGAGATTGAGCTTACTGTTACGCCTAGACGCGATGAAGTCACGGGTGCTTTGTACATCATGGCCTTAAGCGTGACCAACGAATCTGGTGCTGTGGCCTGGATGCCGAGCCGCAATCCCCTTGAACAGCTGGCGTGGGATGCAGGATCGATCTTTCGCATACTAAAAGGGCTTGTCACGCCAAAGGAGGCCAAGGCCACCGCAAACGCACTTGGCGGCGCCGTGTCGATAGCGGAGGGAATATACACGAGCCTCAGGCGCAACGCATGGGATGGAATCGGTTTCCTGCGGTTCCTAAACGTAAACCTTGCGGTCCTCAATCTTCTGCCGATACCGGTGCTGGATGGCGGACTTGTCTTCTTTGCGTTGATAGCGCTAGTGTTCAGGCGCAGGGTTCCGGATAAGGTTGTAAATGTACTTTCAACAGGCTTCATGTATTTGCTGATCGTGCTTATGGCCTTTTTGATCTTGAAGGATTCATTGCGCAGCTGGAAGATTCACACCCACAAACCTGGAGAGGCAACGAATGTCATCGAGAGAGCGGACACGAGCGCTGAAGATAGGTAGCGTTGCCATAGGTGGAGGCGCTCCTGTCAGCGTACAGACTATGGCCAACGTCGATCCGCACGACGTGGAGGCACTTGTCCGTCAGACGGAGAGCTGTGCCGCGCTCGGCTGCGATTTGATACGTCTTACTGTACCGGATGTAGAGGCGGCAAAAGCCCTTGGCGAGGTAAAGCGCAGGACGTCAATTCCTCTTGTTGCAGACATACATTTCGACTACCGGTGTGCGCTTGCGGCTATAGAGTCTGGGACTGACGCTTTGCGGCTTAACCCAGGCAATATTGGTTCCCGTGATCGTGTTCAGGCTGTGGCTCGGGCGGCGAAGGAAAAGTGTGTGCCGATCAGGATAGGTGTGAACCTTGGGAGCCTTGAGCGCGACCTGTCAGAAGCCCTTGCGTCTGGCGAACGCACCCCTGCCCGCATAGCAGAGGTGCTCTGCGAGTCCGCAATGAGGCATCTTGCGCTTTTGGAGAACGAGGGTTTCAGGGATGTCGTAATATCGGCTAAGGCGAGCGATGTCGCTTCCACGCTTGCGACATACAGGTTGCTGGCCGAGCGGACGGATTGTCCCCTGCACATAGGCGTAACCGAGGCCGGCACGCTTATTCCGGGCACGGTCAGAAGCTCAGTGGCGTTAGGGGTGCTCCTTTCTGAAGGGATTGGAGACACTATTCGCGTTTCTCTTACGGACATTCCGGAAAGGGAGGTTCGCGTCGGCATGGAGATCTTGCGGTCGCTAGGCATGAAGGCTCCCGGACCGTCCATCACGTCTTGTCCTACTTGCGGCCGCACGAAGGCGGATGTGTTCCGTGTTGCCTCGCAGGTTGAGGAGGCTCTTGAAAAGCTATACCTTTCACAGGGGCGTCCGGATGGATTTCCTCATGTCGCGGTGATGGGCTGCGTGGTTAACGGGCCAGGCGAGGCAAAGGGTGCGGATGTCGCGCTTTGTGGAGGCGATGGTGATTTTCTCCTTTACGTTAAAGGTGTGCTTGTTTCAAAGGTGTCGGCGGAAGACGCAGTAGCGGAGGTGCTCAGGCATGTCGTTTGTGCATGATAATGTGGCGGCGCTTTTCATAGCGTTCGTCGTATGCGGCTTTGGGTGGCTTTTCGGTGGACGCGACCCGGAGCTTGTCCTCAAGGTGATGCCTTGGTTGACAGTGTTCATGGTCGAGGTTGCGCTCTGCTTCCCCCAAAGACACGACGGCGAGTCAACCTCGCATGCACGTACGCGTGTGTGGCGCGACATGAGGGGTGATCCTCTTTTATGGACAATGCTTGGGTTCGTTGCACTTCTTTTGATACCGTTTGTCAATACGGGGCTTTGCCCAAACTGCGATAAGGCGCTCATAGCCCAGGGGCATAGCGCTGCTCCGCCGTTTTCCTTCTTGCCGTTTTGCGTCGATCGCGTCCGGCACTTGCATGTGGTAATGTGGTTTGTCCCTACGCTTGCGGCCGCGCTTATGGCAAAGCATTGTCTTACGCGCTCCGGCAAGCGCACGCTTCTGGAAATGATCGTATGGAATGGTGTCGCCCTGGCGGTTCTGGGCTTCATCCAGCAGCTTGCGGGTGCGCCCGGGCCATTGTGGCGTCCTTTCAGCGGCAACGCGAACGTCTTCTTCTTCTCCACATTCGGCTATCCCAACATGGCCGGTTGCTATTTTGCAATCCTCTTCAGTCTGGCTGTATCCCTGTGGCGCTGGCATGCTTTTGAGGTGCATGAGGTCTTGGAGAAGACCAATCAAGCCCGTAGCATCGCAAAGCACAGGCTCTTTTGGATGAAACACTACATGCTCATACCTTCCCTTTTGTGCATGTTTGCTGCGTTCAATACGCTTTCTCGTGCGGCAATAATCCTTGTGTCCTCTGCGGCGGCGATCCTTTTCGTGCATGCGGCCGTTATGGCCCTGTCGAAGATGAAAAAGGCCGACAGGGTCCGTGCGGCGGCTTTTTGTGGCCTTGGGCTTGTCATGCTGGCAGTGGCGGCATCGGCGTTCATGCCGAGCAATATCACAAATGAGATGCGTACGGTTGATACGCGAGGAACATTGGACCGCGTTACCGGGCGTGGCGAATACCATTACAGTGTTGCGACCGAGCTTTGGCGCGAACACGCCATGTTTGGCATTGGAGGATGGGGCTACATACATTTCAGTCCATCAAAGCTGCCGCCCCGCAAGTACTGGGCGCCTGGTTCCGCGAACGTCCACAACGACCACATGCAGTTTTTGCTTGAGCATGGTTTGATTGGCTATCTTTGCCTTGTGGCCATTGTCGCAATGCTTCTTGCTCCGCTTGCGAGCAGCTGGATCAAGCTCTCGAAATCTGCGCGTTTCATGCCCCAGCGAAAGCAGCCTCCACCTCCGCAGGCACTTTTTGCCCTGCCTGGTGCCGCGTTTGCCGTCCTTGTCGCTGCGGCGATACCAATAGTGCATGCTTTCGGAGACTGTCCGTTGCGTTCGCCTGCGGTGTTGTCGCTCTTTTTCGTGTCCATTGCGAGTGTTGGCGGATACTTGCCGCATGATGAAGAACATGTCTCCCGCCGTAGTGAATCATCGAACCACCGTTCCAAATAAGTGAGGAAATCCAAATGCTTCATGTAAACGAGAACTACGCCAAGATAAAACCGACCTATCTTTTTGCAGAGATTGCGCATCGCGTCTCGGCGCATATGGAGGCCAATCCGGAAGCTAAGGTCATTCGCCTCGGCATAGGCGATGTTACGGAGCCGTTGTGTCCGGCGGTTGTCGCCGCCATGCACAAGGCTGTAGACGACGAAGCCGGCCGTGCGAACTTTCATGGCTACGGACCTGAGCAGGGCTATGCCTTCCTTCGAGAGAAGATAGCAAAGTTCGACTTTCAGGATCGTGGCATGGATATCGCGGCGGACGAGATTCTTGTCTCGGACGGCGCGAAGTGCGATTGCGGCAACATTCAGGAATTGTTCGGGCAGGATGTCAGGATCGCGGTTGGAGATCCGGTTTATCCCGTATACGTTGATACGAACGTCATGGCCGGAAGGGGCGACATCACGCTTCTTCCGTGCACGGCGGAAAACGGATTCGTTCCTACGCCGAACGATCTGCCTGCCAACGGCCAGCCGGATATTGTTTACCTTTGCTATCCTAACAACCCGACTGGAGCGGTTGCGACAAAGATGCAGCTTCAGGCATGGGTCGACTGGGCGAACGATCGAAAGGCGCTCATCCTTTTCGACGCCGCATACGAAGCGTTCATTCGCACTCCCGGAATCCCGCACTCCATCTACGAGTGCGATGGCGCAAAGTCGTGCGCGATAGAGTTTCGCAGCTATTCGAAGACCGCCGGCTTCACTGGCGTCAGGTGCGGATATACTGTTGTCCCCAAAGGGCTTTGCGCGTACGCTGCTGACGGCACGCCGGTCGAATTGAGGCCAATGTGGACTCGCCGCCAGACGACAAAGTTCAATGGCGCGAGCTACATCACCCAGCGCGGCGCAGAGGCGATCTACACGCCAGAGGGCATGGCGCAGACAACGGCCACTATAGACTTCTACCTCGGCAACGCGAAGCTTATGCGTGAGGCCCTTCAGTCCCTTGGATACATCGTGACCGGCGGGTCGGATTCTCCGTACCTGTGGGTGGACGTAAAAGGCGACTCTTGGGCTTTCTTCGACAAGCTTCTTAAGGATGCCAACATCGTAACCACCCCGGGCGCTGGCTTCGGACGCGCAGGCGAGGGCTTTATCCGCATATCTGCATTCAATTCAAGAGAAAACGTAAAAGAGGCGATCGAACGCCTGAAAGGAGTATTGTGAATACAGTTGTCGCATTGTTGCTGGCCGCCTTGACGTGGTATCCCGCACCCGACTGGAAGGACGAACCAGACAAGGTTGCCTCTCCGCACGCAAGAAAGGGCGGCACCATCCGATTCAACGGAGCGCAGGCTCCGAAGAGCCTCAACGGATACGTGGACAACAACACGTATACGATGATGACCTTCGCCCTCATGTACGAAAACCTGCTCACGACGGATACCGACACTCTCGACTTCGCCCCCGGCTTGGCTCGCTACTGGGCGATTTCAGACGACGGCGAGGAGTTTGTCTTTGTGCTTGACGAGCGTGCCAAGTGGAGCGACGGGGTGCCGATCACTGCGGAGGACGTGAAATGGACCTTCGACATCGTAATGGATCCAAAGAACGACACTGGTCCTTGGAAGATGTTGCTCGGCATGTTCGACAGCCCCGAGATCGTTGACGTCCGCACGGTCAGGTTCCGCAAGAAACCAGGTTCCGAGAAGGACTGGCGTGACATACAGCACGTAGGTTTCTTCTATATCCTGCCCAAGCACGCCTTTGAGAATCAGGACTTCAACAAGCTTGATCTCGTCGATGCACCGGTTTGCGGCGCTTACAAGCTTTCGCGCATAGCCGAGCAGGTCGAAACAGAGTTCACCCGCGTCGACAGCTGGTGGCGCAGCGAGATGCCGTCCAGCCAGGGCGTCTGCAATTTCGATCGTATCGTGATGCGCTACTATGTGGACAACGAGAACGCCTTCGAAGCTCTCAAGAAGAAGACAATCGACGTCTACCCGGTATATACGGCGCGCATAATGGGCGGCGAGACGCATGGCGAAAAGTTCGACCGCAACTGGATTCTCAAGCGCCGCGTGAAAAACCACAACCCGGTGGGCTTCCAGGGCTTTGCCATGAACATGAGGAAGTTCCCGTTCGACGATGTGCGTGTCCGCAAGGCGATGGCCATGCTTGTCGACCGCGAGACAATGAACCGCACAATGATGTTCGGCGAGTATTTCCTTCTCAAGTCGTTCTATACCGACCTGTACGACGACGAGCACCCCTGCACAAACCCTGAGTTCAAGTATGATGTCGAGGGCGCCAAGAAGTTGCTCGCCGAAGCAGGATGGGCTAAGAACGAGAAGGGTGTTCTGGAGAAGGATGGTCGTGAATTCCGCTTCACGTTCCTCTCAAGGGCGACTTCAGAGGACAAGTTCCTTTCGCTGTTCAACCATGCGCTCGAACAGTGCGGCATAAAGATGAGCATCGCCCGAAAGGACTTCGCCGGCTGGATGCGCGATATGGACGGCTTCAACTTCGAGATGACTTGGGCGTCGTGGGGCGGCACCATATTCCGCAATCCAGAGATATCTTGGCTTTCGGCCGAGGCGGACCGCAAAGGCTCTAACAACATAACCGGTTTCAAGTCGGATGAGGTAGATGCCATCATCAAGGCCGAGAAGGGCATGATGAAAATGAGCGACAGGGCAGATGCCTACCGCAGAATCGACGCGCTGGTGGCCGAGCAGGTGCCGTACGTTCTGCTTTGGAACATCGCTGAGACGCGCCTCTTGTATTGGAACAAGTTCGGAATGCCAGACGCTGTGCTCGGCAAGTATTCCAACGAAGACTGCATATTCGGCTATTGGTGGTATGATGAGGATAAGGCCGGCGAGCTTGCCGAGGCGATATCCGCGCACGAATGCCTGCCGTCCGTTCCGCTTAATGTCAACTACGACGAGGTGAGGCCCGACAAGTGAGGGATGGCTACGAACTGGTGGATTCGGGCGACGGACGCAAGCTAGAGCGTTTCGGCGACTACGTGCTTGCGCGTCCATGTTCGCAGGCCTTGTGGCGTCCAATGCTTGGCATGGATGCTTGGAACGGTGCCGACGCGAGCTTCGATCGCGAAGAGGGTAATCGCTGGCACGGACGCTCCAATCTGCCGAAGAGCTGGAACATAGAGACGGCTGGAATTCGGTTCAAGCTGGGTGGCACTGACTTTGGGCATCTTGGCATATTCCCTGAGCAGCGTACGCAGTGGCGTTGGATAAGGGAGACGGTAGCAAAGGCGGCGTCTAGCGGAGCAAGGCCAAACGTCCTGAACCTTTTCGCCTATTCTGGCGGTTCGACGATGGCTGCGGCGCTGGGCGGCGCAGAAGTCTGCCATCTGGACGCCTCGAAAGGCATGGTAGAGTGGGCTCGTGAGAATGCTGTGCTCAACAGGCTTGCGGACCATCCCATCCGTTGGATAGTCGATGATGCCCACAAATTTATGCGCCGCGAGCTCAGGAGGGGGCGCCGTTACGATGCCATAATCCTTGACCCGCCTACTTTCGGGCGTGGCGCAGGCGGCGAGATGTACAAGATCGAGCGAGATCTAAAGGACACACTTGGCCTGGTCAAGTCTCTTCTTTCGGTAAAACCGATATTCGTTCTGTTTTCTTCGCATACGCCTGGTCTGTCTCCAGTCGTTGCTGCGAATGTCATTGGACAGCTTTTCCCGTCCGCCAAAGTCGAATCCGGCGAAATGCTGCTTCAGGGCAAAGGCTTTTCATGCCCTAGCGGCATCTATTGTCGCGCGGTATGGGATTTGGTATAATGCACATCATGACAGACACAGTGCCACAACAGTTGACAGGAGCCTTCAAGAGGCGTCCAGTCGATGCATGCAAGTATTCTGTTGGCACCGTTGCTGTCGTGGGCGGCTCATGGCGGTATGCGAATGCGCCCGTCATGGCCGGTCTAGGTGCGCGTGCGGCAGGTGCCGGGCTTGTGCATCTTGTCGCTCCGGGCGTTTCCAGAATATGTGCGGGTGCACTTCTGCCGGAGGCCACATTCACCAGGCTTACCCCGAATTGCGTGCCGCCTAAGGCGGATGCGATCGTAATCGGCATGGGCCTTGGTGCTGAAGTCGGTTCGGAACTTGTTTTGTCGCGTCTGCTTTCAGGTTCCAGCGGCAGGTTCGTCCTTGACGCCGATGCGCTTTCGATCCTTGCCGGATGGTACGGCAGAACCGATGGCTACGACCCGGCTGCAGGGCAGGAGCTTGTGCTCACTCCCCATGAGGGTGAGGCGGCCAGGCTTTTGGGCGAGAGCCGCGAAGCTGTGGCAAGGGACCGCATGGGCGCTGCGCGCGCAATAGTAGAAAGGTATGGCGCAACGGTCGTGTTGAAGGGACCGAAGACTCTTGTTGTCTCGTCCGACGGTGCGCATGTTTACGAAAACACGACCGGCAATCCGTTCATGGCGCTCGGAGGCATGGGCGATCTTCTGGCTGGCGCCATAGGTGCGCGTTGGGCATATCTTAAATGCGACTCTTTCACAGCCGCCGCATCGGCGGTCTGGCTGCATGGCGCGGCGTCCGACAACGTGATCGCCGCCGTGCGTGATCCTTCAATTTCAAACACTGCCGCGGAAATGGGCGCGTTGCGCGTTCTGCTGGACGGCAAAAATGCCACAAACGGGGAGACTCCATGAAGATCAACTATCAGGGACTCATAGATCACCTGGCGAAGACGGACGTTGCGTTCGGGCTTCTTACCATGCAGGCGACATCAACCACAGGGCGACTGGCGGTTGCCTTCCCTGACAGGTTCAAATCGCTTTTCTCCGCAGAGCACGGGTTCTTCGGCTCTTCGGCAGCTGGTGAGAAGACGGCGAGCGCATGGCATCCATACTGGAACCGTCCCATTCATTCGCTCTATGGTGAACACCGTCATCCTACAGATGAGATGCTGGAAGGTCTCGGGTGCATGGTTATAGACCTATGCGACATCGGGGTGCGGTGCTATACATATCTCGCGACAATCAAGAATGTTCTTGAAACGTGCGCCAAAAAGGGAGTTTCAGTGGTCGTCCTCGACCGTCCGATTCCGCTTGGCGGAATACTGGACGGCCCGATGCGCAAGCCCTCGTATGCGTCGTTCGTGGCGCCGCTAAACATTCCGTTCTGCCATGGCATGACGCCTGGCGAATGCGCGCTTTGGATAAAGCAGGCTGAAGGACTCGATCTCGATCTCACCGTGATCAAGATTCTTGACTGGAATCATGCCGTGCGCAATCCATGGCCGAACTTCATACCGCCTTCTCCGGCGATACGCAGCTGGGACAGCGCGGTTCTGTATCCGATGCTGGTCTTCACCGAGGCGTATCCGTCGATCGACTGCGACCGAGACGGATCTTTGGCGTTTCGCGTAATAGGCGCACCTTGGCTTGATCAGAAAGGGTTGATGAAAGATCTTGCGCCTGGCCTTTCGAGCTGCGGCATAGGTATGAGGCCGTTCAGATATTCTCCGCAATCCGGGCATTACAAGAACCAGAATCTGAATGGCATATTGTTCACCATTTCCAATCCTGATGCATGCTACCCCGTAACAGCGGGCATGCTGATATACACCGCTCTTCTGCAGCACCATGGCTCCAAAATGTCATTTGGTGCGAACCCGGATTGGTTCGACAAGCTCTACGGTTCGACAGAAATACGCGACACTTTGCAGAACGGCGACCTTGGCGAGCTCTTCACAACATGGATTGACGCGCAAGACGAGTTCCTCAAGACGCGCGTCGACCTGTATCAATGATCTTTTAAGGAGACAACAGGAAAAATGGAAGAACAGATAAAGGCAAAGCTCGAAGAGCTGCGCGGCGGCCTTCAGAACGACGGCGGCGATCTTGAACTGGTTAAGATAGACGGTAAGGTCGTATACCTCAGACTTGTCGGACACTGTGGTTCGTGTCCGTTCGCCATGATGACGCTCAAGCAAGGCATAGAGGTCGCCTTGCAGGAGATTGATCCCGAGATAACGGTCGAGCGCGTACAGGATTGAAACGATGAAGACAGTAAACGTTTCGCTCGTCGGAGTCGGCGGGCAGGGCATAATACTCACGGCGGACATATTGGCCAAGACCGCTGCAATCGCGGGTCTTGAGGTCAAGAAGAGCGAGATACACGGAATGGCCCAGCGCGGTGGAAGCGTCAGTTCGCAGGTGCGCTTTGGCGACAGTGTCGCTTCGCCCATCATTCAGGACGGTACAAGCGACATCCTTGTGAGCTTTGACAAACTAGAGGCCGTGCGAAACGCCCACCTGCTTGCCGAAGGCGGTGTTGCGATAGTGAACGACATGTATCTTGTGCCGGTTACCGTTTCTTCGGGCCAGCAGCAGGATGTTGCGGATCTCGACTCGCGCGTTGCTGCGATTTCGGGATTAAAGCTTGTGGATGCGATGAAGATCGCTACCGAGGAGGTTGGGAACTCGCGAACTATGAATATGGTCATTGCGGGGGCCCTTTCGGTGTTCACCCCGTTCGCCGAGTCCGACTGGCTGAAGGCTATGGAGACTATGCTTACGGGCCCGAAGGCCAAGCTTCTTGAAGTCAACAAAAAGGCGTTCGCCCTCGGGCGCGCCGCCGTCCAGAAATAAAGTAACAGAAAGGCATTCGTCATGTACAACACAATCAAGGCATTGACAGCATCGCTTCTTGCGATTTCTTTTGTGGCAGGCTGCACCGATGGCGGTGGTGAAGGTGACAAGATCGATCTGACGTCGCAGGCATTGTCTGCGGCAGAGGCCAGTGGTTTTGTGCCTTCCGAGGGCGGAGATGGCGGCACGTTGCACATCTATACCTGGAGCGACTACATCTCGCCTGATGTGCTTGAGAGCTTTGAAAATGCTCTTGGTGTAAAGGTCGTGATCGACACGTTCGACTCAAACGAGGCGATGTACGCCAAGCTGAAGGTTGGCGGAACTGGCTACGATCTCATCATGCCCAGCAGCTACCAGATCGCCACAATGGCGCAAGAGGGGATGATAGAAAAGCTGGACCGATCCAAGATACCGAATGTTCTGAAGAATTTCGATCCTTCATTCGCCACTCAGATTCTTGATCCCAGCTTTACATATGGCGCACCTTATGCGGTGACGTATACCGGCTTTGCGTACGCCAAGGACAAGATTCCCGAAGGCGCTGTTGTGAATTCGTGGTCTATCCTTGACAACGAGGCGATGAAGGGCCGCATATCGCTTTTGGATGATATGCGCGAAGTGATCGGCGCCGGCCTGATGTTCCTGGGATATTCTGTTAACTCGGAGAACCCTGCTGAGATAGACGCTGCGGTTGAGCAGGTGCTCAAGTGGCGTTCTAACGTTCGCAAGTTCGACTCTGAGAGCTACAAGACAGAAGTGGCGAGCGGAGCGACGTGGCTTGGCCATGGCTATTCGACGGATGTGACCCAGGTGATCGTAGGCGATGAAGAGGCTGGCGCTCCTGTGCGTGACGACATAGGCTTTGCGCTTCCGCAAGAGGGCTTTACCATCGCTTTTGACGAGATGGTCATCTCCAGCGACGCCAAGCGTAAAGATCTTGCCTACGCCTTCATCAACTATATATATGATGGCGATGTTGCTGCCGCCAACATGGACTACATATGCGGCCCAAATCCGGTCAAGCCAGGCATCGAGCTGCTTGACGAGGAATATCGCTCGCTGATAATACTCAGCGACGAGAAGCTTCGTTTTGGGCAGGTTCTTAAAAGCTTTGAAGGCAAGCCGGAGGTGCAGGAGCTTTACAACAAGGCCTGGGATCGCATAAAGGCCACTGAAGCGAAGTGACGGTAGAGGATATAGGACGGCGCATCGACGGGCTTGGCCTTTGGGAATCGGTGTTCCCTTGCCATTGGGCCATAAAGCCGCGTGGTACGGTGCTCCCCTATTTCTTTGCTGCGCTTAAGGGGGATAGGCCTGAGATCAAGGTCCGGTTGCTCTTGCTTGAGGGTTGGCAGACCTTCCACGACTTTGTGCGCACGGCGGTAGACCATTGCTTCGGGTGGTACTCGTCGCCAATTGAGTTCCCTCATTTCGAACTTGTGTTCCTTGCGGATGGTTCGTGCATGCTGTTCCGTCACGACCCTGGCTATATTCCTGTGCAGGCGGACGAGAAAGGCAGAGCCCTCTGCGAACGCATGCTTTGGGAGGTTTTTGGCGTCATGATGCGCATAGAGTCCGACAGGAAGCTGCCGCTCAAGTTTGCCGGAGACAAGGCTGTTTTTGCGCGAGTCGAGGACCATAAGGGGAACTGGACGGATGAGCCTCTCCAGATACCGGATCCGCGGCCGCACGTAGAGACGATAGCGTTTCCTAAGGATGACATAAAGAAAGCGAAAGACATTCCGTTCGCAAGTGAGGAGTCGTTGGAGTTCGACTTTCGCATTGCTCCCGGGCTGATGACCAAGGAGAAGCGTCCTCGATGCGCGTATGTGCTTGCAGGTGTCGACGGCGCGAGCGGCGAAAAGATCTTCTGGGATCGCGTTTCGATGGATCCGGAAGCCGGACTGCGCGGACTATGGGAATCTATGCCGCGGCGGGTGCTGTCGCACATCATCGCTCGTGGGCGCGTGCCTGGCGAGATAAAAGTAATGTCCGGTCGAGTGTTTCGGCTGGTGCGTCCGCTCTGCATGGATCTGCCGTTCAGGCTTTCGCTCCATGATCGTCTGCCGCGCCTTGAAGCTGCGCTTGCAAACCCCTGAATCTTTCTCGTCTTACAGGCAATAATGCGCACCTGCCGCTAGACGCGGAAGACAGGGAAGAAGTGCAATGCTGGAGTCGGATATAAGCATACAGTAGCCCGTTATTGCGGTTTGAGGGTGGCGTTTGGTATAATGTTTCAACAGTATGAGTGCTAGGGCGAAAGTTTCAGGTTCGGTTGTGGCGGGGTTTCCTTCGCCTGCTGAGCAGTATCAAGAAACTCCGCTTGACCTGAACGAACTTCTGGTCAAGCGTCCGGCTGCGACATTCTTTGTCAGGGTACAGGGCGACTCTATGATCGGCGAAGGAATCCACGACGGCGACTTGCTTGTGGTGGACCGCTCGCTTCGTCCGGCAAGCGGCGACGTCATCATCGTCTGTGTGGACGGCGATTTTACGGTGAAGACCTACCGTCGCGACAAGGACGGTGTCAGACTTGAACCGGCGAATCCAGATTTTCCGGTCATACACATCCGCAAAGGCCAGCAGCTCGACTACTTCGGCAAGGTTACGGCCTGCATACACCGCTTCTGACAATGATAGGACTCGTAGACGGCAACAACTTTTTCGTCAGCTGCGAGAGGGTTTTCAACAGGCGGCTTGTCGGGCGGCCGGTCGCTGTATTGTCGAACAACGACGGATGCTGCGTCTCGCGCTCCAACGAGTTCAAGGCGCTAGGCATTGCGATGGGAACGCCGTACTACCAGCTGAAGCACCGTGAGAGGTCGGGCGAACTGGACTTCTGCTCGTCCAACTACGAACTTTACGGCGACATGTCGCGGCGAATAATCTCCATTCTTAGAGACGAGACGCTGGATGTAGAGCAGTATTCAATAGACGAAGCATTCATATATCCGCCGATGGGTGAGGGCATCGACCTCGTAGAATACGGCAAGAGGTTGCGCGCAAAGATACTTCGCTGGGTCGGAATACCGTGCGGTGTTGGCTTCGCACCGACAAAGACGCTCGCAAAGATCGCCAACCACATGGCAAAGAAGCGTCCCGAAGGTGTTTTTGTGCTGCCGGGCAATCCAACGGAGATACTTGCGGCGCTTTCCGCCAGCGAGGTTTGGGGCGTAGGACGCAGGCTTGCGGTGAAACTGCGGGCGGAGCAGATATTCACCGCGAAAGACCTGTGCGACGCACCGGACGACATGATCCGTTCTGTCGGCGGCGTGGTGCTTCTGCGCACCGCCACCGAACTTCGCGGCACTCCGTGCAACGAGGAGCGGGATTACGATGCCGACCCCGACAGCGTGTCGTGTTCGCGCTCGTTCGGTGAGCCTGTGACGACACTCGACGGCATCTCCGAATCTCTCGCCTCGTTCACGGCACAGGCGGCGACTAAGCTAAGAAAACACGGTATGCTTGCCGCAGGTTGCAACATTTACGCGCAGATATTCCGCTCAGGGGGCGGCGGCGACTGCATCGTGCGGACGGTCATGTTCCCGGAACCGACGGATGCGACAAACGCGATGCTCGACGCAATCCGCCCAGAAGTTCCTGCGCTCTTCCTGCCCGGAACTCGCTACCGCAAGACGGGTGTCGTGTTCTTCGGACTTGAGAAGGTCGGCACCGCTCGCCAGATGGACTTGTTCAGCCCCCCGAAGGTGTCAAAGGCTTCGCCGCTCTACAAGGCAATCGACGCTATCAACGTCCGTTATGGCAAGGGCAAGGTGTTTTCCGCTTCCGAAGGCATGGGCGAGAAGTCGTGGAGTATGAAGCGGGCGAAACTTTCTAGCCGCGCCTCGACCCGCTGGGACGAAATTCTGACCGTCCGCTAGACAAGGCGGGGTCGATTGATGCGCAGGGGCAAAGTGCGATACAATATGCACCATGCGCTGTCTGATCGGACATAGAGTAAACAGCCTCGTTTGGGGTCGGAAATTGCTTCGTTTTCATGTGGACGTCTGCGGGGACATCTAGCCTGTCGCTAGCCCTAGCGGGGGAATTATGAGACCTATCGGCGAAACGGATTTAGCCCTAGCGAGGGAATTATGAGACCCATCGGCGAAATACATTTGACCCACGGGTAAATTGGATATGACCCACGGGCGAAACACAGTTTGCCCTAGGGTTGTTTTTGCGCACGGCTCCTTTTTTCGGTGACGAGCATCGGGGAATATGCATTCTACGGTTGCAGCGGGCTGACGAGCGTGACGATACCGGACAGCGTTACGAATATCGCGTCTCGTGCGTTCTCCGGCTGCAGCGGGCTGACGAGCGTGACCGTTCCTTCGCGCTGGGCGTTTTCGACCTTGTTTCCCAGTGCCTATTCTTGCATTGAAAGCGTTGAGGTGGTAAGTGGCTCTACAGGCATAGTTTCTGGTGCTTTCAAGGGATGTACGTCACTTGTTGACATCACAATTCCAGACAGTGTTACGAGCATTGGCGATGAGGCGTTTTATGGTTGCAGATCTTTGGAGCATCTGACGATACCGGAGAGTGTTAAGAGCTATGGTATAAGCTGCTTTGAGGGGTGTCCAGCCTATACGCTGCAGCTCTACAGGTCTATCTTCGGTGGCAGTGGTTCGGGTGGTGGTTCGCCGTCTGTTGTGACTACTGTTGTCCAGCAGGTGGAGTCGCCATATACGTTGACGAATGTGGCGGCAGATCGCGCCATCGCGTCCGTTACTGTGGACGACGACTGTGCCATCGACAGTTTCGTGCTGAAGGCCGGGGAAGTGTACGATTCGGTGCTGCGCATCGTGAACACTGCCAACCGCGATGTGACGCTGACGTTGCCAGCGGGGCATGTCTACGAGACGTTCGAGGGCATAAATCCCCTAAAGATTCCCGCCAACTCCACAAACATCCTCACGATTACGCGGACGGAGGCGAACA
>CAMZEN010000026.1 GCA_947305775.1 uncultured Verrucomicrobiota bacterium | reverse complement strand
CCGTCAACGAGCGCAGGCGGGACCGCAACGGGCAGATACAGGAGTTTCCCGTGTTTGTCGATGTCGACGCATGGGACAAGCTTGCCGAGCTCTGCGGACAGTACCTGTCGAAGGGTCGCTCGATCCTTGTCGAGGGACGTCTTCAGATGGATTCCTGGGAGAAGGACGGCGTGAGGCATCAGAAGCTGAAGGTCAGGGCGTCGACCATCAAGTTCCTGCCTCAAGGCGACCGGCTAGGCGTTGGTCCGCAGCAGCAGGCTCGACTGCAGGATTCCGGCCAGTCGCCGGCATCTTCGAATGCGTTTGAAAGCGACCCCGACGACATTCCGTTCTGATCAGAACAACATTAACTTACTTTAAGGAAAAGCGAAAATGGCTTTCAAGAAATCAAACAGCTCGGCCGGCGAGGAGTTCGCCGCCCGCAAGCGTCCGCCGCTCGGCCCGAAGGACTCGATCGACGTAAACGACATCGAGACGCTGAAGTACTACATCACAGACTACGGCAAGATTCTGCCTGCCCGCATCACGGGGGTCACCTCGCAGCAGCAGCGCCAGATTCGCCAGGGTGTCAAGCGCGCCCGCAACATGGGTCTCATGGCCTAATCTGAAGGGAGACACAAACCATGCAGATTGAAGTCATGCTCATGGACAATGTGAAGAAGCTCGGCAAGTCCGGCCAGATCGTCAAGGTCGCCCCAGGCTACGCCCGCAATTTCCTCTTCACCAAGGGTCTCGCCGCTCCCGTGACGGAAGCCGCCAAGCGCCGCCTCAAGAAGCTTGAGGCAGAGCGTGCGGCGCGTGCCGCCGAGGAGAAGAAGGCCGCGCTCGAGATCGCCCGCAAGCTTGCGGATCTCTCGCTCACCGTTTCGGCCCACACGGTCGACGGCAAGAAGCTCTACGGCTCGGTCAGCGCTACGGACCTCCTCGCAGCAATCGAGGCCAATCGCGGAATCAAGCTTGACCGTTCGCAGCTCGACCTTGCCGACCACCTCAAGGAAGTCGGCGAGTATGAGGCCAGCATAGATCTTGGTCATGGCGTGTCCGTGAAGTTCAAGGTCACGATCCTTGACGATGGCGCTCAGGAGTCCGCAGAGTAATTACGATTTCCAGCCTTTCGTGGAGAGCTTTGTCGCTCTCCACAAGGAAGGCGGAACACATGAAGCAAAGCAAAAGGTAAGGTAAAATGGAAGCATACGCAGTGCTCGAAACCGGCGGCAAGCAGACGCTTGTTCGCGTCGGTGACAAGATCGAGATTGAAAAGCTCTCGGTCGAGCCGGGTCAGGAATCTGTTCTTGACACGGTTTGCGCCGTTTCGGACGGAACGACGCTAAAGGTTGGCGCCCCCTACGTGGAAGGCGCGAAGGTTACGCTCGCGATTGACGGCGTCAAGCGCGGTCCCAAGGTGATCAACTTCAAGGCGAAGCGCCGCAAAGGCTCGCGTCGCAAGGTTGGCCATCGTCAGGACCTCACGGTTGCGACGGTCAAGGCAATTGCCTAAAGGGAGGAATGTAAAATGGCTACTAGCGCATCTGCCCGCAACGGGCGCGATTCCAACCCGAAGTACCTTGGCGTCAAGGCATACGATGGCCAGAAGCTGAAGGCAGGTTCCATCATTGTCCGTCAGCGCGGAACGAAGATCCATCCTGGTAAGAACGTAGGCTGCGGCCGCGACTTCACCCTGTTCGCCCTCAAGGACGGCAAGGTAAAGTTCATCAAGGATGGCAAGGTCGTCACCATAGTCGAAGAGTAACGCTCTATTCGACGAAAATCAAAAAGGGGGTCGCTTATGCGGCCTC
Source organism: uncultured Verrucomicrobiota bacterium (assembly GCA_947305775.1). Lineage (GTDB taxonomy): Bacteria > Verrucomicrobiota > Kiritimatiellia > RFP12 > UBA1067 > UBA1067. Next base: position 35,259 of record CAMZEN010000026.1, on the reverse strand, counting down.
CTTTTTTTGCTGTATCTTGTGCCTGCTCAGTTTTGGGGCGGGGTGGGCACGATGCCCGATTTTTTGGTATAATACACACGTATGAATCTGTTGAAAGTATTGTTTGGAACAAAAAACGACCGCGAGCTGAAGAAGCTGTGGCCGATAGTGCGCGAAATTAACCGGATCGAGGCGGAATATCAGGCGAAGAACTTCGCCGACGAGGATTATCCGAGGATGACCGAGTCGTTCAAGGAGCGCATCAAGAAGGGCGAATCGCTTGATTCGATCCTTCCGGAGGCGTATGCCCTTGTGAAGAATGCGTGTCGCCATCTTGTAGGCACTACGGCAGAGGTTTGCGGACACACTCTAACATGGAACATGATTCCGTTCGATGTCCAGCTTATCGGCGGTATCGTCCTTCATCAAGGCAAGATCAGCGAAATGCAGACGGGCGAGGGCAAGACCCTTGTCGCCACGCTTCCGCTATACCTCAACGCTCTTGCAGGTAAGAACGTCCAGCTCGTCACCGTCAACGACTACTTGGCGAAGCGCGACGCATCATGGATGGGACATCTCTACAAGTTCCTCGGCCTTACCGTCGGCTGCATACAGAATTCGATGGACTCCGAGGAGCGCCGCGCGCAGTACAACTGCGACATAACCTACGGTACCAACAGCGAGTTCGGCTTCGACTACCTGCGCGACAACGGCATGGCTCAACAGCCCGAGCAGGTGGTGCAGAACGGGCACAACTTCGCGATCGTGGACGAGGTGGACTCGATTTTGATCGACGAGGCGAGGACGCCTCTCATCATAAGTGGTCCCGCGACGCTATCGACCTCGCACATCTACCAAGAGGTGAACCCGATGGTGTCGTCCATCGTGCGCGTTCAGACCGCGATGTGCAACGACCTGATACGCGACGCGAAGAAGGCCATAGACGGCGGCGATACGACGACCTTCAAGGAAAAGATCTATCAGGTCTACCACTCGATGCCGAAGCACAAGCAGCTGATGCATCTCCTTGAGGATGCCGACATGCGCAAGCATCACGAGACGGTCGAGATGCAGATGCTCAGCGAGATGTACAAGGAGCGCGCCCGCCAGCTCAAGGACGAGCTGTATTTCACGATTGACGAGAGGACGCGCGAGGTTGCCCTTACCGACAAGGGTTGCGAGAAGATATGCCCCGCCGACCCCAAGCTGTTCGTTCTGCCCGATATCGCGGCGGAAATGAGCGCGATAGACGGCGACCATTCGCTTTCCGACGCGGAGCGCATGGAGCGTCGCCGCGACGCGCAGAGCGCGTTCATGGAGAAGTCCGACCGCGTGCATGTCGTTGATCAGCTTCTTCGCGCATACTGTCTATACGAGCGCGATGTGGACTATGTGGTGCAGCCGGACGAGCGCGGCGTAGGCCATGTATACATCGTCGACGAGTTCACCGGTCGTGTGCTGCCCGGGCGCAGGTGGTCCGACGGACTCCACCAGGCGGTCGAGGCGAAGGAAGGGGTCGAGATCGAGAAGGAGTCGCAGACCCTCGCTACGATAACGATCCAGAACTACTTCCGTCTCTACAAGAAGCTTTCCGGCATGACCGGTACCGCCGAGACGGAGGCGCGCGAATTCAAAGACATCTACAAGCTTGACGTCGTATCCATTCCGACGAACAAGCCCGTAAACCGCATCGACGGCAACGACCAGATATACCGCACCCAGAGAGAGAAGTACAAGGCTATAATAGCCGATGTTCAGAGGAGGCACGACAAGGGCCAGCCTGTCCTTTTGGGCACGGTGACGGTCGACACTTCGGAAATCCTTTCGAGGATGCTCAAGATCGCGCGCGTCCCGCACGAGGTGCTGAACGCCAAGAACCATGCGCGCGAAGCTGAGATCGTGGCCCTGGCCGGAATGAGAGGCGCGGTCACGATTGCGACGAACATGGCTGGCCGCGGAACTGACATCAAGCTGGGCGAAGGCGTCACGGAACTTGGAGGCCTTCACGTTATCGGGTCCGAGCGCCACGAATCGCGGCGAATCGACCGCCAGCTGCGCGGCCGCTGCTCGCGTCAGGGCGATCCCGGCAGCTCACAGTTCTTCATTTCGCTTGAAGACCAGCTGATGCGTCTGTTCGGCTCGCAGAGACTCTCCAGCATAATGCAGAAGCTCGGCATACAGGAAGGCGAGGTCATGGAGCACCGCTGGCTCAACAAGTCGGTCGAGACAGCCCAGCGCCGTGTAGAGCAGCAGCATTTCGCAGTGAGAAAGCGCACTCTCGAATACGATGACGTGATGAACAAGCAGCGCTCGATAGTATATGAGCTGCGCGGACGCGTCCTTAAGGGTTCGCCCGAAGAGGTCCACAACCTCATTCTGGACGTCATGAACGATGTCATCCAGACGCAGGCCGAGCGCTACCTTTTCAGCGAGAAGGACGGCTCCCTCGTCGATTTCATGAACTGGCTCGGGGTTACGTTCCCCATCACGGTGACCGAGGATGAGATACGTCCTCTTATGGGCACGCCGGCAAAGGCCGGCGACCTAGTGATGAAGCGCGTCGAGGAGGCATACGAGTCGAAGTGCGCTAGCGAAGACCCGGCGACCTTGCCGTTCATGGAGCGCGGCGTGTTCCTGAACGTCATCGACCGTCAGTGGCAGGACTATCTCAGGGCCATGGATGACCTGCGCCAGGGCGTCAACCTAAGGGCTTACGGACAGCGCGATCCGCTTGTGGAGTACAAGAAGGAGGCGTTCGGAATGTTCGAGACGTTGATGACCACCGTAAAGTCGAAGGTCATTTCCAGCGAGTTCAGGAGCGCCACTGCCGTCAGGATGCAGAGGATGTTCGCGGCGATGGAGCGTCGCAAGGCCGTCACCAACGCCGACGCCATAACGGTGACCGAGGCGGAGGCGGCAGATGCTCGCCGTGCGGAGCAGCAGCCGAAGGAGCCTAAGCCAAGCCCTGCGTCCGCACGTCCGGCGACGGTTGCTGATGTGTTTGCGTCGATGATGTCGCAGGCGGGGCGCCGCGCGGTGGATGTGCAGCGGCCTGTAATGCCCGTGCAGCGCACTGAGCCTGCAGTGGGGCGCAACGACCCATGCCCTTGTGGATCTGGCAAAAAGTACAAAAAATGCTGTGGGAGGAATAGCGTATGACGACTGCGATAATAGTGGCGGCGGGCAAGTCGACTCGCATGGGCGCAGGAACCGACAAGGCGTTCCTGTCGTTGGGCAACAAGCCGGTTTTGGCTTGGTCGCTTCTCGCTTTCGAGCGTTGCCGCGACATAGACCGCATTGTGCTTGTGGTCCGCAAGGACCAGCAGGTCGCGGCAAAGGCGGTAATAAAGATGTTCGGCATATCCAAGCTGCAGGCCATCGTAGCCGGGGGCAACCGTCGCCAAGACTCCGTGCAGGCCGGGCTTGACGCCTGCGACCTCGATACACGCTATGTGCTTGTCCACGACGGTGCGAGGCCGTGTGTGACTTCTGACCTTATCTCCGAGGTCGTAAAGCTCGTGAAGCGCGTTCCGGCGGTTGCCGTGGGTCGCCGTATAACGGATACCGTCAAGCGCGTTGAAAAGGGCATCACAGTCGTCTGCACCGAAGACCGCGACAAGTTGTGGACGGTGCAGACTCCGCAGGGTTTCCAGATAAAGACGCTTCGTGACGCATACAAGGCTCTTGGCAAGGCTGAGGTCACCGACGACTGTCAGGCGGTCGAGCTTGCCGGGGGTGCGGTTAAGGTGCTTGAGAGCAATGCGCTTAACTTCAAGATAACTACCGTGGAGGATTTGCATCACGCGTCGCTGTTGCTTAAGTAGGGATCAAGAAGGGTACAATGGCCAAGGTTTTTGCTATACTTGGGGACATCCACGCCAACATCGATGCGTTGAACGCCGTGCTCGATGATTGTCGTTCTAATGGCGTGACCGATTTTCTGTGCACAGGCGATGTCGTCGGCTATAATGCCGCGCCAGCCGAATGCATGAAGATCATACGCGATCTTGGATGCCCGGTGGTTAAGGGTAACCACGACGATTATGTGTCGGTCGAAAGGGATCTTTCGGACTTCCATCCGAACGCAGCCGCCGTAGTCACGTGGACGCGTCAGCAACTGACGGAGGACGAGTTGCAGTGGCTCAGGGACCTGCCTTTCACAGAGAAGAAGATGGGCATTTCGATCGTCCACGCAACTTGGGACAATCCAGAGACTTTTGGATATGTATTCGATCATCTTCAGGCCGAGGCGAACTTCATACGGCAGCCTACCCCGATGTGCTTCCATGGCCATACGCACTGTCCGATGATCTACGAAAAGCAGATAAACGGCGTATACCGCATAGATGCACAGGACTTTGTGCTGCCGATCGGGCGCAAGTACTTCATAAATGTAGGATCCGTCGGGCAGCCACGGGACGGCGATCCGCGCGCGTCGTATGTAATATACGAGCCAATGTCGCGCACGGTGCATTTCAGAAGGATAGCCTACGACATAGCGGCTGCACAGGAGAGGATTCGCATGGCGGGTCTTCCGGACAGACTTGCGGAACGATTGGAGTTTGGACAATGAAAAAGTGGCTTCTTCTTTTCGCCGCGTTTGCCCAGGCGGTTGCGATATCTGCCGAACGCACGGTTGTCCATGCGCGGTTCGGTGCGGATGCCTTCAACTCGGCGGTTCCCGCTGAAACCCGCGGCAATGCGGTGTTCTCACCGTATTCGTTCGAGATTGGATGCATCGCGTTGAGCGATGCGTTCGATTCGATAACGAAGGCTCATTTTGCGGAGACGATCGGAGTCCTGTCGGATTTTGCGGAAGTCTATGGCGAGATTATGGGCAGGATGAGGGGAGCGGTCTCCAACCGCTTCAGCATATTGACAGCGCGTGCGCTTTGCCTGCCGGATGTGCGCATGGCAAGCGTGCCGTATCGCCGCGAACTTCAGAGTCTCTTTTCGATAGAGGTCTGTCCTGGGAGGCCAGCCAAAGGAGCCGAGTGCTGGTTGAAGTCGGCTATGGAAGGTGACATGGAGGATTTCGATATTCCTCTGGGCGTTGTCGGCTCAGATACTTATGCAGCGTACGACCTTGTATCGGTGCGCTTTTCCTGGCAGGAGCCATTCCCCGTGTCAAACACGAGGAAAGTCTATTTCCATCAAGCCGATGGAAACAGAACCGTCGTCGATGCGATTTGCGATGTCAGGAACATGGATATGTGGAAAAACCGTCGGTTTTCCATGGTTCGTCTGCCGCTTGCAGATGGCGCGTGGTTCTTTGCGCTTCTTCCGGCGGAAGGGCTTTCGATAGGCGACATACGCGCCGAGTTGTCGTCCGGCAAGGTTGACGACCTTCTTTCGGTCATGAATTCCGTCTCCGTAAGCGGCGTCACCCACGGACCGGTGGTAATTGTGATGCCGAAGATGGATATCACAAGCGATATTGACCTTGCGGACACGTTTGCACACTTCAAGTTTCCCTTAAGGGGATTCCATAGGATGGACGATAAGATGCGTCCCGGGGCCGTAAGGCAACGTATGAGGTTCAGGCTTGACGAGCAGGGACTGGATGCGGAGGCGTTGACCGAGAAGTCGCCGGAAAATATCGTGAATGCCGATGCCAGCACGCAAAAGTTCATTCTGGTGAGACCATTCCTATTTTTCGTATATCACGAACCCACCGGTACCATTCCGGTGGCGGGCCAGTTCACGGGCATGTGAGGGGCTCGATTCAACAGAACCAGGAAGCTATAGATAAATGTCAGAGAATACCGGCAACTACAACGCAGAGAACATCCAGGTGTTGGAGGGCATGGAGGCGGTGCGGAAGCGCCCTGCCATGTACATAGGCGATACCGGAGAGCGTGGCTACCATCATCTTGTCTACGAAGTCGTCGACAATTCCATTGACGAGGCACTTGCCGGCTATTGCTCGATGATAGATGTCGTAATAAACCGTGACGGATCTCTGACTGTTCAGGACAACGGACGCGGCATACCGGTCGACATGCATCCTACTCAGCACAGGCCTGCAATTGAAGTCGTGCTGACGGTACTGCATGCGGGCGGCAAGTTCGACGGTTCGAACTACAAAGTCTCTGGTGGACTTCACGGCGTTGGCGTAAGTTGCGTCAATGCGCTGTCGGAGTGGATGAAGGTTGAGGTGAAACGCGGTGGCAAGCTGCACCACATGGAGTTCTCGCGCGGCCACGTTACAAAACCGCTAGAGGTGATAGGCGAGTGTGGTGATGATACCGGGACAAAAGTGACGTTCTTTCCGGACCACACGATCTTCAGCTGCCATGCCTTCAAATGGGAGACTCTCTGCGCACGACTTCGTGAACTTGCGTTCCTGAACAAGGGCGTTACAATCCACTTCCGTGACGACGAGGGCGATGCCCATCATGAAGAGACCTTCCACTACGATGGCGGAATCGATGAATTTGTGGAGTTCCTCAACGCCAACAAGAAGCCTCTTTCGCCCATAATCCACTTTGAAGGCGAGAGGGAAGGCGTTACGGGGATGGTGCAGGCTGAGATAAGCATGCAGTACACCGACAGCTACTCCACGCTTGAGCAGACCTATTGCAACAACATACATACCATCGAGGGCGGCACTCATCTGTCTGGCTTCAGGGGTGCCTTGACCCGCACGATCAACAAGTATGGCACCGACAACAAGCTGCTGAAGGAGAAGGACAACCTTACGGGCGACGACATGCGCGAAGGCCTTACTGTCATAGTCAGCGTAAAGGTGCCGCAACCGCAGTTTGAGGGTCAGACCAAGACGAAGCTCGGCAACGGCGAGGTGGAGGGCATAGTAGGCTCCATCGTGTCGGACAAGCTTATGACGTTCTTCGAGGAGAATCCGTCTGTTGCTAAGACCGTCATAGAGAAGACCCTGCTTGCCGCCCGTGCCCGGGAGGCCGCCCGTGCGGCACGCGAATCAACGCGCCGAAAGGGGATAATGGACGGGCTTTCGCTGCCAGGCAAGCTGCGCGACTGCTCCGAGCGCGATCCGTCCAAGACGGAACTGTTCCTTGTCGAGGGCGATTCGGCAGGCGGCTCGGCGCAGACCGGGCGCGATCGCGCGACCCAGGCGATACTGCCGCTCCGCGGCAAGGTGCTGAACGTGGAGAAGGCCAGAATCGACCGTATGCTCGCCAATGCCGAGATCAGGACTCTTATCACGGCGATCGGTTGCGGCTTCGGCGAAGAGTGGGATATATCAAAGGCGCGCTACCATAAGATCGTCATCATGACCGATGCCGACGTCGATGGCGCCCACATACGCACGCTTCTGTTGACGTTTTTCTACCGCAAGATGCCGGAGCTGATAGAGAAGGGCTATGTGTATCTGGCGCAACCGCCGCTCTACAAGGTTGAGCGAAAGAAGAAGAGCGAATACGTGTTGACCGACGGAGAGCTTACCCAAAAGCTCCTCACCCTTGGGCTTGACGACTTCGAGGTCAAGGGGAGTGATGGCGAGGTTCTTGACAAGGATCGCGCAAAGGCGCTAATGACACTGCTGGCCGAGATAGAGGCGACATGTAAAATGGTCGAGGAGCGTGGCTTCAATCCGGAAGAGCTTGTCGCCGACGAGTCTGCGTCCGGTAGCGGCGCTTCGATGCTCAAGAAGGAGTTTTCTTCCCTGTCGGCGTATGGATATGGTCCTTCAGACTGGTTTGGCGGACAGTTGAGCAAGCTGTTAGATGACGTGCGTGCGCACGGAAAGCAGGGTCTGTCTGTCTATCGGTTCAAGGGTCTTGGTGAAATGGACGCGCAGGAGCTTTACGATACGACAATGGATCCCGAAAAGCGTCATATGGTGCGCGTGAAGCTCAATGACGCTGTGGCGGCAGACAGGATGTTCACGCTTCTGATGGGCGACGAGGTTGAGCCAAGGCGCAAATTCATAGAGGATAACGCCCTCAATGTGCGCAATCTCGACTTCTGACGCCTGTCGCGCTGGACTTGCGTCACGGATTTTGGTAAAATACACCACTAAATTTCTCACAAGAAGGCAACAAAAACATGGCTAAGGAAACTACGGTCCGCAACAACATCTGGAAATGGCTCGTTTTGGCGCTAATCGCCGTCGTGTCCATATACGTCTGCAATCCGCCGTCGGAGAAACTTCGCTTCGGCCTTGACCTGAAGGGTGGAACATCCTTCACGCTCGGTGTCGATACCGACAAGCTGGCCGAGACGATCATAGCGGCCAATCCGGCGATAACCAACAGCCCTGGCGCAGTCGAAACGAAGATCCAGGAGACGCTGAAAGACTGCGATTCTCGCATAATTCAGGTCATCCGTCGCCGTGTGGATGCCATGGGCACCAACGAGCCCGTAATTCAGGGGATGAAGGATCACCGCCTTCTGGTCCAGCTTCCCGGTGTGGATGAAGAGGTTCGCAAGGCCGCCAAGGCCAGTCTCCAGAGTGCTGCGTTCCTTGAGTTCCGCCTTACCCATCCGAAGAACGACCAGCTTGTCGCAAAGCTCCTTTCGAAGGATGTCGCCCCCGAAGGCTACAAGAAGAGCGGCAACGGCTACGCCCGTGCGGAGAACTGGGCGGAAGTATCCAAGACCAAAGGATATGCTACTCGCCTTGCCGCGTTCGAGACGCCTGACGCCCGTTATCGTTTCATGCTTGAGGACAATGGCGACGGAACCTACTCGCCGAACTTCGTTGCCCGCAAGACCGAGCTTACCGGTGAGGCGCTCGTTTCCGCCGCAGTCCAACGCGATCCGACTTCTGGTCAGCTTTCAATCGGCTTCACGCTCAACTCTGAAGGTGGCCGCATCTTTTCGACCCTTACGCGCAACTACAAGGCGCATGGTCCCAAGAACCCGACTGATCGCGGCCGTCAGCTCGCCATAATCCTTGACGAAACTCTCATCTCCGCACCTGTGATCAACAGCGAGATCGGCTCGCGCGGCGAGATCACCGGTCGCTTCGATGCGGCTTCAGCAAACAAGCTTGCCGCTGAGCTGAATGCCGGTGCTCTGCCGGCGCCGCTCAAGATATTGGCCGAGACCTCGGTTTCGCCGACCGTAGGCGAGGATGCGAAGCACGCCGGCGTAGTCGCGGCCGCTCTCGGTTTCGCGCTTGTCGCCATCTTCATGTTCTTCTACTATTGGTATACTGGACTTGTTGCCGACATCGCGCTCTTCCTCGATATCGCGCTTCTGCCGACGGCTCTTGTGTTTGTCGCCAACATACTCGGCGTCTTCGCGCACGATCCTTCCATGGGCGGAGGCGGTTCCATGCAGCTGCCTGTCCTTACTATGCCTGGTATCGCGGGTCTCGTGCTTTCTCTCGGCATGGCTGTTGACGCCAATGTGCTGATCTTCGAGCGCATCCGTGAGGAGTTCTCCGCCGGACGCAACGCTGGCGATGCGATCAAGAACGGCTATGGCCGCGCGTTCACTGCGATTTTCGACTCGAACCTCACGACTATCATCACGGGCGTGATCCTGTTCGTCGTTGGTACTGGTCCCGTGCGTGGCTTTGCCATCACGCTTACGGCCGGTGTCGTGATTTCGATGTTCACCGCAGTCGTCGTGACTCGTCTTGTTCTCGACCATATCGTCGATCCCGCCCGCACGACGCCGTTCAAGATGCGCGAGTTCTTCAAGGCGCCCAAGTTCGACTTCATGAAGTCTACGAAGTACACCGTAGGCGGTTCGTTCGCCATCATCGCACTTACGCTTGCGATCTTCGCCATCCGTGGCCTTACCAATCCCGCGTCGGTGCTCGCGGTCGACCTGACCGGAGGCACTTCGATAGTCTACAACCTCAAGCAGGACGCCAAGCCTGCGGTCGCCGCGATTCGCGATACGCTCAACCAGTTCGATAACGCAACCGTCATCCAGTATCAGGAGGGCGTCGGCGATACGACGCTTCTCGTGAAGACCGGTGAGACCGCAGAGACGAAGAAGGGGTCGCAGCTTGAAGGCAAGGATGTCGGCGCCTACGTCACCAAGCTCCTCCAGGAGAAGTTCCCCGAGTCCGAAATCACCCCGGCATCTGTCGATGAGGTCGGCTCTATGGTTGGCGCGGACCTTAAGAAGAGCGGCACCTATGCGGTGATCTTCTCGCTGATCGCGATTCTGGTCTATGTCGGCTTCCGCTTCCAGTTCGGGTTTGGCCTTGGCGCTCTCGTCGCCCTTGCGCACGATGCGCTCATCTCGCTCGGTCTCTTCTCGCTGTGTGGACGTCAGGTTTCGCTGATCGTGATTACCGCGCTTCTTACCATCATCGGCTACTCGGTGAACGATACGGTCGTCGTCTTCGACCGCATCCGTGAGAAGCTGCGCTACGACCGCCGCTTGACCTTTGCCGAGATCTGCAACAATTCGATCAATGCCTGCCTCGGCCGTACGGTGATCACCTCGCTCACCACCTTCTTCGCGGTGGCGGCGCTCTTTGCGTTCGGAGACGGTTCGATCTTCGACTTCGCATTCGTGATGCTGATCGGTGTTATTTCAGGAACCTATTCTTCGATATTCATCGCGACGCCAATAATGCTTTGGTGGTATCGCGGCAAGCGCCCTGAGTTTGAGGCAGAAGCCAAGGAAGACAAGTAAATACCTCAGACTTGGCAAAAGGGAATCGTCTCCAACAGGGGGACGATTCTCTTTTTTGGACGAAAGCTAAGCAAGGAGATTCGCAATGGCAGAAGAAATCAAAGAGAAGCTCTTGGAGGCGGAAGAGGTTCGTCAGCGCATTGACGATCTCAAGAAGCGCGTCGGCGAGATGGCCGACTACATAAAGATAGACGAGCGTCGCGAACGCCTTGCAGGCCTCGAGGCCCAGCAGGCAGAGGCCGACTTCTGGAACAACCAGAACAAGGCACGCGAAGTGATTGCCGCCACTAACGCCGAGCGTGCCTACGTAGGTCCCTATGATTCGCTCCTCAAGTCGGTTGAGGATGCCGGCGTGATGCTTGAGCTTGCGGAGATGGAGGATGGCGCTGCGCAGCAGGCTGCGCTCAAGGATACGCTGGCGGAGTGCGCCAAGGCGGATGAATTCTTCCACAGGTTGCGTCTGCAGTCGCTTCTCGGAGGAAAGTTCGATCAGTGCAATGTGTTCGTCAAGCTCCATGCCGGACAGGGCGGAACCGAAGCTTGCGACTGGGTGCAGATGCTGTACCGCATGTACATTCGCTACGCCGAGAGCCAGGGCTGGAAGGTTGAGGAATACGATCAGCAGCCTGGTGAAGAGGCTGGTCTTAAGGATGTCTATTTCCGTGTCGAAGGACCGTATGCGTTTGGAATGCTCAAAGCCGAGCGCGGCATACACCGCCTAGTCCGCATTTCTCCATTCGACTCCAACAAGCGCCGCCAGACCAGCTTTGCCTCCATGGAGACGGTCGCGGAGATAAACGATGATATAGACGTTGAGATCAAGGATGAAGACCTTCGCATTGACACGTATCGTTCCGGAGGTGCAGGCGGTCAGCACGTCAACAAGACCGACTCGGCCGTTCGCCTTACCCATTTGCCCACAGGCATTGTGGTCGCCTGCCAGAAGGAGCGTTCTCAGCACATGAACAAAGAGAAGGCGATGAACATGCTTCGCGCCCAGCTCTACGAATATTATGAAGACCAGAAGCGTGCAGAGATGGATCGCTTCTACGGTGCGAAATCGGAGAACGGCTGGGGTTCGCAGATACGTTCCTATGTGTTCTGTCCGTATACCATGGTCAAGGACCTTCGCACCGAATACGAGACGAGCGATGTGAATGGTGTAATGGATGGTCACATCCAACCGTTCATCGAGGCGTGGCTGCAGATGAAGGCTTCGGGCGAGAAGAGGTAGTCGATGAAAGTGTTTTGGCCTCTGACCGCTTTCGCACTTCTGGTTTTGTCCTTCGCTGCCGTTTGGCTCGGAGAGCTCAACCAGGACGAAGGCTGGTACATATACGCTGCCAATCTGGTGGCTGAGGGCCAGATGCCATATCGTGACTTCTTCTACACCCAGGCACCCTTGATGCCGCTTGTATATTCGGTGTTTTCGGGTATATGGGCAAAATGGGGGCTTCTTGGAGCTCGCATATTCACGCTTTCCATTGGGTTGGTCTCTGTCGCTTTTCTTATAGGCTTTGCGCGTCGTCTTGTTTCGTGCGAGAAACGTTCGCTTGTGGCGCTTGTCGTCGCCATTGTGCTTTTTGGCAACCTTTATCACCTTTATTTTCTGGCTATCCCTAAGACATATGCGCTTGCTTCGCTTTTTGTGTCGATGGGATTCTTCCTTGTTTCATTTGAGGGGGCGTTGGCGGCGGTCGCGTCCGGCATATGCATGGCATTTGCCTGTGCGACGCGTTTGAGCCTTGGCGTGATCATTCCTGTTGTGGTGATGGGATTGCTCGTTTGCCGAGACAGTCGTGGACGTTCGCGCTTTGATTGGTTATGGTTTGGCATGGGTTCTGCCTTGGCCATTGCCCTTGTGTTTGGCCCGTTCCTTTTAGGGCCTTCATTTGATGGATTCCTTGCGGCACAGCGGTATCATGCTTCTCGCGCAGGAGGTGACATTGTGCTGGCCGTTGGTTCGTTGAGCCGTCTCGTAAGATGGTACCTTCCGTTGTTCGTCCTTTTGGGGATCGGTGCATATGCGGCATTATGCAAAGGAGATGCCGGTGAGGGGCTGTGCCGCGAGCGGCGCAAGCGACTTGCGCTTTTCCTTGCGTTTTCATGCTGCATTGCGGTCGTCGTCGTCCATATCTTGGCTCCAGTGCCTTATGAAGATTACAATGTTCCTGTGATTGGCCTTTTGGCGGCATGCGCGGCGGTCTTGGTCAGCGAATGGCTGGAGTTGAAACCGGCAGGAATCGCGCTTCTTGCGCTTGGAATGACATGGGCGAGTTCTTTTGGATGTCCGCTTCTTCAGGAATGGATGACAAACGGGCGGAACGGTTTTTGGACGTATTCAAGATCAAAGAGTGGGCTTGCGCAGCTTAGAGAGGTTGCTCGAAAGATAAACGGGCTTGATCCTGGCGGAAGTGAGATTCTTACGCAGGACCTCTATCTGGCCGTAGAGTCCGGGAGAAAGGTTCCTCGCCAGATGGCTATGGGCCCGTTCTGCTTCTGGAGCAAGTTGCCGTACGAAGGCGCCGAGAAGGTCCTTCTTGACGATGTCGGCATGCATGCGCTTCTTGAGGGCACGGAATGCAAAATCGCCGCAATGAGCGGTTATTCGTTTGCCATAACTGCACCAAAGTGCACCGAGACCCCGATTGGCCAGCAGATAGGTTACTGGAACATACTGAAAAGGCGGTATGACCGTGTGTTCACGGAGGAGGACTTCGGGCAGCACGCTACTCCGCTCATGGTTCTCATGAGAAAGGAAACGCATGAAGACAACGGCGGAACGTCACTTTGACAGCCCGGCACAGATACGGAACAGGATGCTTGAGGTTGTTTCAAAGAACGGCGGGCATCTTGCGTCGTCACTTGGAGCTGTCGAGATTGCCATGGCTTTGGCCAATGTATTCAAGCCTGATAAGGATCGTGTCGTTTGGGATGTGGGGCATCAGGCCTACGCTTGGAAGATGCTTACCGGTCGTGACGGAAGATTCGATACGCTCAGGAAGATAGATGGAATCTCAGGCTTCCCCAATCCTGCTGAATCCCCGGCCGATGCGGCGGTGGCGGGACATGCAGGAGTTGCCCTTTCGGTGGCGCTTGGTCTTGCTGCCGCTCGAGACAGCAAGGGGACTGACGAACATGTGATTGCGGTTATTGGCGACGCGGCAATTGCAAATGGCGTCAGCTTTGAAGCCCTCAACAACTGCGCAGCGGCTACGACAAAGGTAATAGTCGTTCTTAATGACAATGAGATGAGCATTTCGCGGCCGACAGGCAGTTTCGCGAGACTTCTTGGCCGTCTCATTTCGGGCGTCAGGTACAATCGAGTGAAATCTGCCGCGGAAAAGGCGGGTCATGCGCTTAAGCTCACTTTTTTGCGAGGCATCTACCATGGCCTTGAGACTCGGGTAAAGTCCCTATTCCTTGGGAACAGGTTCTTCGAACAGTTCGGCTTGAGATACATAGGCCCGATTGACGGCCACGACCTTGGTGCTCTGTGCGATGCGTTGATTGTGGCAAAGGAGGATAAGCGCTCCGTGCTTGTGCACGTAGTGACCAAGAAGGGTCATGGATATTCTCCTGCGGAAAAGGATCCGACAAAGTGGCACGGCGTAGGACCATTCAAGATTGTTCAGTCCGAAGAGGATTGTGGCGCGACAACGGCAAAAAGAAGCTGGTCGAAGGCATTCGGCGATGCATTGGTGGAGACTGCCAATAAGGACACACGCGTAGTTGCGCTGACTGCCGCCATGAAGGACGGCACTGGTCTTGAAGAGTTTGCCGAAAGGTTTCCTAAGAGGTTCTTCGATGTAGGCATAGCGGAGGAGCATATGGTTGCTTTTGCCGCAGGGCTGGCGGCCGGCGGGCTAAGACCGGTCATCTCGGTCTATTCGACATTTCTGCAGCGTGCGGTTGATCAGGTCATGCACGATGTATGCCTGCCTAACCTTCCTGTCGTGATTTGCGTGGATCGTGCCGGTGTTGTCGGCGCTGATGGCGCTACGCATCAAGGTGTATTCGATATTGCGATGTTGAGATGTCTGCCCAATCTTGTCATATGCCAGCCTAAGGATGAAGCCGACATGCGCTTGCTTCTGGCGGAGGCGCTGGAAAGGAACGGTCCGACTGTGATAAGGTATCCGCGCGGGGGCGTTCCTTCGCGGGTCGAGCCGTTTGAAGGGAGCGGCGAAAAGATTGCGATATGGGCGACCGGCGACTGGCTTGCCAAGGCTTATGATGTGGCGAGAAGCGTGGACGGATGCAACGTTGTGCACGCTCGCTACATAAAGCCGTTTGACTCCGAGCTTCTTGCCCGACAGCGCGCTGCAGGAATGAAGATCGTAAGCATTGAAAACGGATCTGTCGCCGGTGGCCTTGGAGAGGCGATCGGTGCCGACATTAAGTTTGGCTGGCCCGATAGTTTCATACCGCACGGGTCGCAAACGGAGCTGGAATCTCGTTTCGGTCTCGATGCGGTGTCGATAGCAGAGAAGATAAGGAGCGTCTATGGCTAAAACACATGGTGTCGCTGGTGAATGGGCGCGCGTCAAAGGGACTGTCGTCGGCCTTTGGCCGCTGTTTCTAGGAATATTCGCCGCGGGCTTTGCAGCCGCGGTTGCGATGTTTGTGCATCTGGAGGCCGGTGCGGCGGCGCTTGTCATTGCTGCCGCCTGGATTGGCTTCAGCATTTACAAGGGTGCGCGCCATGTCGAGCGGTACTTCAAGGGCGCGCGCGGCGAAGAACGTGTAGCGGGCATTTTGCAGAGCCTGCCCGACTCGTACCACGTGTTCAATGACTTTGTCGCCGGCGGAGTTCATGTAGACCATGTCGTTGCAGGGCCTGCCGGCGTCTATGCGATCGAGACCAAGTACTGGCGCGGCGTAGTGACCATCGAGGAAGGCCATATCCTTTTGGATGGACAGCTCCCCTCGCGTTCGCCTCTTGTTCAGGTGCGCAAGGAGGCTGCGCTTGTGAAGTCCGCTCTGGAGAAGGCCGGCTGGAAGGGGACTGTCACGCCAGTGCTAGCTTTTGCCGGCGATACTTTCGCTGCGCATATTGCTGAGATACAGGGCGCGGTGGTAATTAACTCGTGCGACCTGCGGAAAAGTTTCGATACAGAGCGTGTCGTCATCCAGAGTTCGGAACTCGACCGTCTCGTTAGCCTAATGGAGAACAGCTTATGAAAACCAAGGAAATGTCTGGCCTGTCTAAGGCGAAAATTGTTGTTTCGCTGGTGCTGCTTGCCGTCGTTGGTCTGGTGATATGCAGTTGCAAGTGCGTACCCGACACTGAAGAGCCTTCACAAGCAGAGCCGGAGGCTCCAGTTGCCGAGGAGCAGGAGATTGTGCTGGAGCCGCCACAACAGGAACCGTCCAGTCCGGAAATCGTGCCGGAAATCCCTGTTGAAGATCCTGAGCCATTGCCGGCGCCGCCTCAGATAGTCAATGTCGAGCCCCAGTCGTACTACGGGAAGATATCCACTTTGCTGGCCGCCAAGCTGCCGAAGTACCATGTGCTGCAGAAGCGTCTGGACGACTCCATATCGCAGCGTGCGTGGACAAATCTGGTGACGTTCTACGATTTCGACCATTCCGTGTTTCTGAAAGGCGACCTTGATGCGCTTTCGGCGCGCGAGAAGACCTTGGATGACGAACTGAAGAAGGGCGACGTAAGCTTCGGTTACGAACTCTACAACTTGTATGTGCGGCGCTTGAACGAGCGTGTCGATTTTGCTACAAACCTGCTCGCTCGGGGAGAATGGGATTTCTCCACGAATGAAGTGTATCGCGTTAAACGCAAGGATGCCCCGTGGCCAAGCACAAGCGAGGAGGCCGATGAGCTTTGGCGCCTGAAGCTGAAGAACGAGGTATTGGCGCAGATTCTCAACAAGGAGCTTGACGCCGAGGAGAAGGCCGCCAAGGAAGCCGAGAAGTCGGCGGAAGGAGAATCCAGCGATGGCGACAGCGACATGGATGAAGACGAGGACGACATACGCAAGAAATCCGAAACTCCGGAGGAGAACCTCATAAAGAAGTACCGTCAGTTCATGACTGTAATGACGGAGCCTGATGAAGAGTCTGTCCTGCAGCACTATCTCGGATGTGTGGCGCGCGCATACGATCCGCATACGGACTACATGAGCCCGGCGTCGAAGGAGGACTTCGACATGGAAATGAACCTTGCTCTTTATGGCGTGGGTGCCGTGCTTGGGATGGAGGACGGCGCACTGAAGATCGAAGAGATCATGCCTGGCGGGCCCATTGACGTCGATGGCCGCATCAAGCGGGGCGACAAGATCGTCGGCGTAAAGCAGGCCGACGGTGAGCTTGAGGACATCATGTGGCGGCCGATAAAGAAGTCAATACGCAAGATTCGCGGACCAAAGGGCACTCACGTGACTCTTGAGATAATACCGCGCAGCGATCCTTTGGGCACGACCCGCAAGATGATCGAGCTTGTCCGCGACGAGATAAAGCTTGAGGACCAGGCGGCTACGGGCCATGTAGAACGCATCGTGGTTGACGGGGTCGCGCACAAGCTTGGGTACGTATACCTGCCGAGCTTCTATGGCACAATGGACAAGAATTACGGCGATCCTGCGTTTCGCAGTTGCGCGATAGACGTAAACAAATACATCGCAGACTTCAATGCAGAGGATGTGGAGGGTCTT
This sequence comes from uncultured Verrucomicrobiota bacterium, assembly GCA_947305775.1. GTDB lineage: Bacteria > Verrucomicrobiota > Kiritimatiellia > RFP12 > UBA1067 > UBA1067. The sequence continues at coordinate 18,025 of CAMZEN010000026.1, read as the reverse complement.
GTTCTTGATCTTCGCGGGAACGGTGGCGGCTCTCTCAGGGAGGCCGTGATGCTTTCGTCGCTGTTCGTGGCAAGCGGTCCGGTTGTGCAGATACGCGACTTGAGGACCGTCGGCAGCCTGCCTATTCCTCCGGGGAATCCTGTCGCGTTCAGGAAGCCAATGGTTGTGTTGACGGACCGTGCAAGTGCAAGCGCGAGCGAGATCGTCGCTGGACACCTTCAGGATACGGGCCGTGCGGTCATACTTGGCGATAGGCGCACCCACGGCAAGGGTACCGTGCAGTCCGTCATGGGCATGGGCCCGGAGAAGTATGGTTCGATAAAGGTAACGACGGCAAGGTTCTACAGGATCACCGGACGCTCCACACAGGTTGAAGGCGTGGAGGCCGACATCCGCCTGCCTTCCCTTCTTGATTCTCTTGACATAGGAGAAGACAAACTCCCCAATGCCCTGCCGTTCAGCCGCATACTTCCCGCCGACTATGACATGAGCTGGAATCTCGGAACTTATGTGCCGGAGCTCAAGCGGCTTTCGGATGCGCGCCTTGCTGACGATGAACGCTACAAGAAGCATATTGCAAGCGTTGAGGGCATGCGGGCCATAAGCGACCGCGAGGAGGTGCCTCTTGAACGCGCCGCCAGAAAGGCCATGATGCTGTCCGACAGAGATCTGCGCGAGCTTGATGACGAAGATGACGAGGAGAAGGAGGAGAAGATAATCTCGCGTCGCCGCGGCAACCAGCGCAAGAAAGACGACGTCGTTCTCGATGAGGCATATCGCATTCTATTCGACCTTGTGCGAATCGTAGGAAATGCTGAGATGCCGCAACCAAGGGGGTGGTACCTATGAAGGAACTTTCATTCGTAAAGATGCACGGCGCCGGAAACGATTTCATCCTGATCGACGACCGTGACGGACAGTTTCCGATCGACGACTACATGCGTGTGGCAGCAATGGCGGCAAGGAGAAGCGGAATAGGTTGTGAAGGCGTTCTCCTTGTGCAGAAGTCCGACAGGGTGGACTTCAAGATGCGATTCTTCAATCCAGATGGTTCCGAAGCCGAGATGTGCGGTAACGGTGCACGGTGTGTGGCGGCGTTCGCCCGTTCGATAGGCGCAGCGAAATCGGACACAATGTGCTTCGAGACGGTGGCTGGTGATGTCGAGGCGGAGATACTGGACGAATCGCTCGTGCGTATCTCAATGCCAGACCCCAAAGGCTTCGACGATGATTTCGTCGTGGCTGGCGTGCCTCATTGCATCGTGCCGGTGGAAAATCTTTCCAGGGTAGATGTTGAGGAAGAGGGACGTCGCATACGGCTAAGCCAGCGTTTTGCGCCAAACGGAACGAATGTGGATTTCGTGGTGTATCGTCAGCCGGACCGTGTCGCGATCAGGACATACGAGCGCGGCGTAGAGGCCGAGACCGGAGCTTGCGGCACGGGATCGGTCGCTAGCGCTGTCGTTGGCGTCAAGGACTACGGACTTGAGTTCCCTGTACGAGTGAAGACGGTGAAGGGATATGAACTGGTCGTCGACGGCAAGTATGATGGAGAGCGCTTTTCTGATATTACCCTAACCGGTCCGGTGAAGAAGGTCTTTGAGGGCAAGCTGGATTGGGATTCGCTAGACGTCGACTCGGAGTGACGGTTGAAGAATACTTCGCCGAGGCGAGGCGTATATCCTCTCGCGCTCGGCGAAGGCATTTGGCTTTACTGAATCTCTATCTTTTTAGCCTGGGTCTCGGGACGCTTCTTTATGGTCACGGTGAGAACTCCGTTTTCCAGCCGTGCTGACAGAGTTGCAGGATCGGCCATCTCCGGCAGGTCTACGCTCATGGCGTAGTTGACGCGCTCGAATTCTGAGGCGACCGTTTTGAAGCCTGCAGGGTTCTGGTATTTTGCGTGCGTCTTCAGAGAGAGCGTCTTGCCGTCTATGTGCAGCTCCGCATCCTCTTTGCCTACGCCAGGCAACATGGCCTTCAGTTCATAGTCGTTCGGCTTCTCGACCAGAGTTGCTGACGGAACAGTGAATTTCTCTTCTGCGTTCATTTCAATTCTCCTTTCTTTTTGGCGTTTGCTTGCGACATGTCATCCAGCTATCGCGATCTTGCGCACCGCCGGAGCATCCGCCTTCGGCAATTCGATACGCAGTATGCCGTTGGTGAACTTTGCGTTTGCCTTGTCGGCGTCCACGCGGAATGGTAGCTCCAGCCTGCGTGACCATGCCGGACGAACAGCGGTTGTCTTGCCTGTTTCCGCGTCGGTCGTCTCTGCTGGATGGTCTGCGACGACCACGGCCTGCGGTTCCAGCGAGAGATCTACATCTTTTGCGGTCTTTCCCGGAAGTTCGAGGTCTATTATGATGGCCGTGTCGTCGAGAAAGACGTTCACGGGCGGAAAGCGTCCCGCCGCACGTGCCCTTACGGCTCTGAACGCGTGGCTCGAGGTGTCGAGCAGATCGTCCAGAAAGCTCCACGGATCAATGTTCATTAGTGTATTCATTTTGAACTCCTTTCATTTGTTCCAACGCAAAGGAATGAGCAAAGTGCGTGCCAAGCCATTTTCTCCAATTGCGGACTCAAATTCCGCGACAATATGTCTCGCTGTGCGACAATTGTTGCCTATCGGTAGGGCGAAATCCAGAACAGGTTACGGGCGATTATGATATAATACTCAAAAACAATCCATGGAGCTATCGCAAGGATGTCACGTTCAACGGACACTGAAAGAATGCATTCGCTAAGGCAAAAAGAGCAAAAGGTCTCGCAGGAGATTTCTGTATTGAGGGCAGTTTCGTCTGCACTTGTGCGTGAGAGGAATGTCCGAAGGCTTCTTGACGAAGTGATTGAAATCCTTGACCGGGAAATGGGCATGCTTCGAGGGACCATAACGCTTCTGGAAGGGGACGAGCTGCGGATAGAGGCATCGTCGCGCATGCTAAACACGGAAGAGAGGGCTCTAGGTCGCTACCGCATCGGAGAGGGCATAACGGGCCTTGTCGCAAAAACTGGACGGGCCGAGGTTGTCATCGACGTCCGAAAGGACAAGCGATTCCTCAATCGTACGCGCGCACGTCGTGTTGACGAACCGCTTTCATACATATGTGTGCCTTTGATACATCTGGGGCAGGTCATAGGAACGCTATCTGTGGATCGTGAAATGCGAGGAGATACATCATCGCTTGCGCGCGACTTGGCTCTTCTCGAAATCATAGCGAACATAACCGCCGAGGCTGCGGCGACCTGCCGTGAGGAATGTGCCGAACGTGAGGCGCTGATGGAGGAGAACCGCAAGCTGCGTGATATGATGCTGTCCCCCAATCCAGGGCGGCTCGTGGGCGACAGCAGTGAGATGCGGGCTATATACGAGCAGATACGGCAGGTTGCTCCTAGTGACGCCACTGTGCTTCTGCGCGGTTCAAGCGGTACTGGCAAGGAGCTTGTCGCCAGCGCGATACAGTCGCTTTCGTCCCGCAAGGACAAGCCGTTCGTTGTGCTTAATTGCTCAGCTCTTCCGGAGGCGCTTGTCGAGTCGGAACTTTTCGGACACGAGAAGGGTGCTTTTACCGATGCTCGCGAACGCCGCATAGGACGCGCAGAGGCGGCGGATGGAGGAACGCTCTTCCTGGACGAGATAGGCGACCTTTCGGTTCCGGTGCAGGTGAAGTTGCTTAGGTTCCTGCAGGAGCGTACTTTTTCGAGGGTTGGTTCCAATGAGGTCATACGAAGCGACGTTCGCTTCATCGCGGCGACAAGCCGCAACCTGGAGGAACTGATGGCAAAAAAGCTTTTCAGGGAAGACCTGTACTATAGACTTTCTGTTTTCCCAATAACGCTTCCGGATCTTGCACAGAGGTCGGGCGACATCATCCTGCTGGCGCAGCATTTCCTTTCGCGCATGAACTTGAAGTACGGCAAGAATGTCGAGCGCATATCTCCGCCGGCGGTAAACATGCTTCAGGCGTATTCCTGGCCTGGAAACATACGCGAGCTTGAGAACTGCATAGAGCGTGCGGTGCTAACGGCCAAGGACGACTGCATCCATAGCTACAACCTGCCGCCGGTGATGCAGCTTTCGGAGTTTGCCGAGACCCCGTTCGGCCTCGGTGAGACCAGAACCCTTGCCGAACAGGTTGCGGCGTTCGAACGGCGCGTGCTTGAGGATGCTCTTGCACGACATGGCGGCAACAGGTCTGCTGCGGGGCGTGAATTAGGTGTGTCTCCTCGTATGATGACATATCGCCTTTCGCGTGCAGGACTTTGATTTCAGAATGGCAATCCAGAGGTTTTGACAATCAGGAGTTGATGGCATGCAGAGACTCGTTGAATTGTTTGTCGCAGGAGGTCCGGTGATGTGGCCTATACTTGCGCTTTCCGTTCTTGGCCTTGCCGTCCTTGTATGGAAGGCGTTTGAGATGCGTCGAGGAAACCGCAGCGCTCGCGGACTTGTTGTCGTTTCGACAATCATCACGGCTGAGCCGATGCTAGGCATACTTGGAACGGTGACGGGCATAATGCAGACTTTCTCCGCGCTTAATGCGTCCGGAGGTTCCGCCAATCCGCTTTCCGCAACGGCAGGCATTGGTGAGGCTCTCATAACCACGGCTGCTGGACTGGTTGCATCGCTTGTGCTGCTTTTCCCGTATAATGTGCTGGACTCGATGGTCGAAGAGGGCTGAATGCCATCACGCATCAGAAGACGCCGCCGTGGAGCGCGACTGGAAATGACATCGCTTATGGATGTCATGTTTCTGGTGCTGGTCTTTTTCATATACTGCATATTCGACATGTCCGTCCACAGGGGAGTAAAGGTCGACCTTCCTCGTGCCGCAGGGGCTTACGAGAAGGGCGAACGGATAGTTGTTACGATCCTTCAGGACGATTCCTTTCAATTGAACGGGACTCCGTGCACAAAGGAGGTTATCGTCGGGAAGCTGGCTTCGCTTTCGGCTGTTGGCTCTGGAACATCTGTCATCATTGCTGGCGACCGCAAGTCTTCGCTTGGTGCAGGTATTGGACTTTTGGCCGATCTGAAGTCTGCTGGTGTCGAGAAGGTTAGCTTTCAGGTTTTGGGTTCTGTTGACTGATGGCTGGGTTCCTGAAAGCACTTGCGATATCCATCGTGTTGCATTGCCTGATTGCGCTGGGGCTTGCGGTGTGGATCGATGGGGTCAGGAAGGTGGAGCTGGCGACTCTTGACGTTTCTGCAGTAGAGATTTCATTTGCCGAGCAAGAGTCGGAATTTGCACCGCCAGTGCAGATGCCGTCTTCGCCTTCATCAATTGCGCGTCCAGAAGTGCTTGAACCTCCGCATGAGCCACTGGAAAGGTCCATCCCTTTGCCACCAGATCCTTTGGAGCCAGAAATGCCCGAGTTTTCACCTGAAGAACTTCCCGAAATGGAAAGGGTCTCTCAAGAAAGCAGCGAAGCGGCAGTTGCTCCACGCCAGGCAAGAATAGATGCGCCTGCAAAGCCAATAAAGAGCATTAGGCCGGATTACCCTAAAGGTGCGAGACAGCGTGGCGAGTCTGGCGATGTAGTTCTTGAGATACGCATTTCCGCGACTGGCTCGGTAGAGAGTGTGGCGGTCGTCAATTCCAGCGGATACCCTGAGCTTGACAATGCGGCGGTAAAGGCGGTGCTGCGTGCGCCTTTTACCCCGGCAAGGTCTGAGGACGGGGCTGTAGCCTCTACGGCCAGGCTAACTGTTGCATTCAAGATCAAGTGACCATGCCTTTGTGCCGTATGACACAGAATATGGTATAATAAAAGAACTATGGAAACGGAAGAAAAACCGATACTCGACTTCGGGGCTATTGATTTCACCCCGGATTGGGCTAAGAGGGACGCTGGTGTCAGCGTCGGTCACGTCAGGTCTGAACGCGAACCGCAGGACCGCAAGGGTTCTGGCGGCGGCGAAAAGGTCGGCAATCGCAGGCAATTTGGTGGTGAACGCAAGCCATTCAACCGCGCATCTCAGGGCGGAGGCTCGCCGCGTCGCCAGTTCCAGCAAGAACGCCCCAGGCCGCTTGACGCCGAAATCAAGATACTCCCCGACACAAAGGCCCTTGGTACGATTATCCGCAAGCTGCAACAGGATTTCCATGCTTACAGGCTGAAGGATCTGGCCTATTTCTTCCTGGACAATCCCAGCTCGGTACTGCTCAAGATCACTCCACGTGTGGCGGAGGGCGCAACGCCGCGGCCATTCCACCAGTGCAAAGCCTGCGGGTTTGCCTCCACGAATGAAGACGAGGTTGCAGAGCATGCAATAGCTGCACATCTTTGCGACTATTACGATATAAAAGAGATAGAGCGCGAACCTCCCAAAGGCAATTTCAGCTGCGTTGCTAAGTGTGGCCTGTCAGGCGTATTGCTTGGTCCGCCTAACATCCATGAGTTCAATGGGACCGTCAGGGAGATGATACGTACACGCTATCCGAACATGAGCGAGGAGCAGTATCGTGCGCACATTGAAATGGTCAGGGATTCTGAGGCGATTGAAGCGTGGCGCAAGAGTGCTGTGAAGAAGACCGTGTTTGTGCACAAAGGTGCCGGCGAGGATGCGCAGGAGCTTACACGTGAACAGGCCGAGGCTGAGTTCCGCCGTAGCATAATGCCTTCGCTGATTGATACTCCGAAGAACTTGATGATCTCGGCGGAAGTTGCCTTGAAGAGCCCGGTGCGCCCGCTCGTTTGGGCTGTTCGCGATGCTCTTGAGGCAGAGCGCCGTGCCCCATACAACATGTGCTTCGCATTGCGCGGCGCCTTCCACCACAGGAAGCTGAAGTTCTTCCGCGCGAACGATGCGCGAGGGCCGGAGTTCGTGACAAGCGCCGACCTTAAGGAGTTCGATACTGCACATGCGATACCTGAACTGGCCAAGTTGGCGAATTACATTGCAGAACATCCGTGCTCTCCACGCGTGGACCTTGTGACGGACAAGGAAACCGAGAAGCACCTCGTGTGGCTTGTCTCGACCGGACACGTGGTCGCATTTACCAACGGTGTCTATTCGGCGGTGGAGAAGTTCCCGAAGTACGGTCCTCAGTGGCAGAAGCGTTCCAAGGCCGCGCCCAAGGCTGAAAATGTTGAGGAACCTAAGGCAGAGGAGCCGGTAGAAGCGCCCGCTGTTGCGGATGCTGCAGAGTCTCCTGCTCCAGAAGCGCCCGTTGTTGAGGAAAAGAAAGAAGAGGCTGTAAATGAAGCTCCCGCTGAGCTGGCTTAACGAATACGTCAAGGTCGACGACATCGCGCCCGCAGAACTTGCAGAAAAGCTGACGCGCGCCGGACTTCAGGTTGAGACAATCGAAACCGTCGGAGCAGAGCCGCTTGACGACCACTTCGTTGTAGTTGAGGTTCTCGAGTGCGTGCCCCACCCCGATTCTGACCATCTGCACGTCTGCAAGGTTACGGACGGTAAAGAGACGCTTCAGGTCGTTTGTGGCGCACCGAATATGCGTCAAGGCATAAAGACTGCGTTTTCCAAGATCGGCGCTGTCATACCTAATGGTGGATTCAAGATCAAGAAGGGCAAGCTTCGCGGCGTGGAATCCTTCGGCATGTGCTGCAGCTCGGCTGAGCTGAACCTGCCTGGCGGCAACCACGACGGAATCATGGAGTTCCCCATAGAGACGCCAACCGGGGCGTTGCTTAGGGACGTGCTTCCTGGCGACAAGCCCGAGGTGGTCTTTGATATTGAAGTCACTTGGAATCGTCCCGACGCGCTATCCGTTGTGGGGCTTGCTCGCGAGTTCGCCGCGATACTTCACCGCGAGGTGAAGCTTCCGCCGGTCGATTTCGTCGAGAGCGACGTTGACGTTAACGGCGAGGTGTCGGTCGTTGTGGATGACCCGGTGAAGTGCCCGCGCTATACCGCACGCGTCGTCACGAGCGTCGAAGATGGTCCATCGCCCGAGCTTATGAAGAAGCGCCTTGAGCTTTGTGGAATGCGTTCGCTCGGCCTTGTAGTGGATGTCACGAACTACGTGATGCTCGAGCTCGGCCAGCCGATGCATGCTTTCGACCATACGCGGCTCGCGGGTCGCAAGATAGTCGTCCGCTGCGCAAAGGATGGCGAGACGATGAAGACGCTTGACGGCGTCGAACGCAAGCTTGATTCCTCCATGCTGATGATCTGCGACGCGGAGCGTCCGAACGCGGTCGCCGGCGTGATGGGCGGTGAGGAGAGCGAAATTGCGGCTGGCACGAGGACTGTGCTTCTCGAGTCCGCGCTGTTCGAGACCTCGTCCACGAAGTTCACGGCGACGAAGCTCGGTCTTGCGACGGAATCGAGCTACCGCTACATACGCGGCGTAGACAAGGACCTCGCCGACTTCGCGAGCCGCCGCGCCGCGCATCTCCTCCAGAAGTACGGCAAGGCCGTTGTCGCGAAGGGTCTTGTGGACGTCGACAACCGCGAAAGGCCGCTCAATCCTGACGTGACGCTCGACTTCGAGCGTGCGAGACGTCTGATCGGAATATCGGTCGGCAATGATGCCATGGTCTACATTCTCAAGGGTCTTGGCCTTGTGCCTCGCGATGAGAATGCCGGTCACTACGCAGGTGTCGATAAGGTTTCGTTTGCGATTCCAAGCTGGCGTTATGATCTTTCGCTGGAGGCAGATTTGGTCGAAGAGGTCGCCAGGCTCTATGGTCTGGACAACATTCCCGATACCATGCCTTCTGCTCCTTCCGTGTCCTCCCTCGACGACCGCCCGTTCCGCGCAAAGATGCGCGTGCGCGAGGTCGCGACGGCGCTTGGCTTTTCGGAGGCGATGCATTATTCCTTCCTTTCGAAGAAGGAGCTTGACGACTTCGATGGCCGCAGTGCGGCGAATCGTCTTGTGATACCCGACCCAGTTTCGTCTGAGTACGGTGTAATGCGTGATTCGCTTCTGCCGCAGATGATGGGTTCGCTCGGCCGCAATGCATCGCATCAGCTTGAGACGGCGTTGCTTTTCGAGGTCGGCAAGGTGTTCTTCCTTAAGGACGGCAAGCCATCCGAAGCCGAAAGGCTTTCGCTCGGATTCGTAGGCCCGGTCGGGCGCGAGTCGTTGCGGACGCGCGCGGCAGTTTCCGAGGAGGAGGCCGTTCTGTGGATGAAAGGTGCCGTTTCCGAGCTTGTCGCAAAGCTTCATTGCGGACATCTCGAGTTTGCCGCGGCGGAGCATCCGGCTTTTGCACCCGGTGCGGCGCTGGCAGTGAAGCTGAATGGACGGCAGATCGGCGTGTTAGGTGCGCTGTCGGCGAAACTTAGGCATCCTTACCGTCTTACAACGCAGATGGCGCTTTGTGAGCTGGAGCTTCCTGCGCTGATCAAACGCGTCGACGAGCTTGGCAAGGTGTCGGCCGTGCCGCAGTTCCCGCTCATCCGGCGCGATGTGGCGCTTGTGGCGGCAAGGGACGTATCCCACGAAACGATTGAACGGATTATCAGGAAAAGTGGCGGCAAGGAGTTGACCCGAGTCGCGCTATTTGATATATTCAAGGCGAAGGACTTAAAGGATGGACGCCGCTCTCTCGCCTACGCGCTTGAGTTCCGTTCTTCCGAGAGGACCCTTACGGACGACGAGGTCGGAAAGGCCTTCACGCGGATTGTCGAAGCCCTCAAGGCGACCGCGGGAATCGAAGTGAGGGAAAGCTAAAGGACTTTTCAGGACGTGGGTCCTGTGTTGCACGCGGATTAAGCAGACATTTCTTCGACCGACATTTTGAAAAGGGGCGTCAAGCTCCATGTTTGGAACGACGGGTTCCGGGGATTCTGTGCTACGGCAACGTGGGACTTCTTTCACTGACAAGAAAGGGAGGTCAATTATGAGAGCAAGAGTTGTTGTGATGCTTGCGGCGATGCTGATTGCGTCGTGCGTATTTGCTACTTTCCAGCCAAACCCAAAGGGTGCGGTAAAGGCGCTTAAGGTCACTAAAGGGAAACCCTTCAGGACAGGCATTGTCTTCATCGAAGGCAAGTATGTTCCGCCCCCCTACACGGTAGAGCGCTACGGTTTGGTCCTCAGAGTGAACAAGAACCAGGTTACAGGGCCGGTCATACCGTGGGAGGAGTTTGTGAAGACGCAGGAGGGCGTAGTCGTTTCCAAGAACACGGTAGGAGGCGATCCGGCGCCGGAAGGGGAGGCTGCCGAGCCTGAGCCGGAACCAGAGCCGGAGCTTGAGGAAGACGAGTATGATGACGACCCTCTTTCGGACCTCTTCGACGACGAGCCAACAACAAAGAAGACGTCTGCGCCAAAGAAGACCTACAAGCCAAAGCCTCGCAAGCCTGTCGTGACCACAACATACACGCTTTCGGGCGACTTTGTTCCCAACGACACCACCAAGGCCCTTGTCGGCAAGATAAACCAGGCGCGAACGGATATTGATGCGTTGCTGCGTCAGGGTGGTTTCGTGTTCTTCGGGTCCGACTATACGAGAGTCACTGGCGACGCCGGCACCGCCAAGATGCTGCTCATGAAGCTGCCGGACATAATGAAGACTTGCAAGAGCGCGAAGGAGCTTCGTGCGGCGGTTCGGGCTAACGGGTTTACTTTCATACCTGATGCGCTTTGCCGCGACCTGTATCTTAACCGTGTGGATTACATCAAACTGCTTGAGCGCCAGAAGGCCATAAAGGAAGAGTCTGATATGAACTCCCTCATGCGCGGCGGCTTATGATGTCCGGCAAACCAAGACCTGCAATTAAAAAGGAACCATTGAAATGAGACCAGTAGTGTTCATAATACGTGACGGTTGGGGCGTAAACCCCAGAGCGGACGGCAATTCCGTCTATGGCGCCAAGACGCCTGTAATCGACCAGATAAGGGCTCGCTATCCGCACTGCCTTCTTGACTGCTGCGGCGAGGCCGTCGGCCTGCCCGACGGATACCAGGGCAGCTCGGAGGTAGGCCACCTCAATATGGGCGCCGGGCGCATCGTGGTGCAGGAGCTGAAGCGCATCGACGACGGCCTCTCCTCGGGCGAGCTTTTCAAGAGCCCCAAGTGGCAGAACCTCGTCGCCGAGTGGAAGAAGAACAACTCGACATTCCACTTCTTCGGGCTTCTTCAGGATGAGGGGGTTCACGCCCACCAGGAGCACCTCTTCAAGCTTATGAAGCGCGCAAGGTCGGAGTTCCCCGAAGGGAAGATTGTCGTCCATCCGTTCCTGGATGGACGCGATACGCCTCCGCGTTCCACGCTTGAGTACATTGCCCGTCTGAAAACGGAGCTTGCTTCCGTCGGCAACGCCACCATAGGAACGGCCATGGGCCGCTACTACGGAATGGATCGCGTCAAGAACTGGAAGCTTACGAGCGAGGCCTACGACTGCATCGTCTCCGCGAAGGGCAAGAAGTCCGCCACAATCGAGGAGGCCGTCAAGGCCGAGTACGATACGGGCAAGACGCCCGACGGCACGCCCATGACAGACGAGTACGTTCCTTGCTACGTCATTGGCGGGTACGAGGGGATGAAGGACGGCGACGTCGTAATGCACACCAACTACCGCCAGGACCGCGCGATCCAGCTCACGCAGGCGTTCGTGTGCGACGACTACCAGGGCGAGCGCACGGCGCGTCCGAAGGTGACGTACCTTGGCTTCACGCGGTACTGGGACGAGTTCGAGGACTATCTGCTCGGCGCTATGGGCGCTGGCGGCGGAATGGACAATCTGCTTGGCGAGGTCGTCTCGAAGGCCGGCATCAAGCAGCTTCGTCTCGCCGAGACGCAGAAGTTCCGCCATGTCACGAGCTTCTTCAACGGCAAGTCCACTACGCCCAGCGAAGGTGAAGACCAGGTTGAGGTCAAGTCGCGCTTCGACCCGGCGACGTTCGCGTCGCATCCCGAGATGGATGCGTACAACGTCACCGACGAACTGCTGAAGCGCTTGGAGAACAATCCCTACGGCTTCATCGTGGTCAATTATGCGAACTGCGACATGGTCGGGCATACTGGCGACCAGGCTGCGGCGACCAAGGCGGTCGAGGTGACCGACGAGTGCATCGGCAAGATACTGCCGCGTCTCATGGAGCTTGACGCTCATGTTCTTATATTCGCGGACCACGGCAATGCGGAGCAGATGGTGGATTACAAGTCGGGCCTCACAAAGACTTCGCACACGCTGAACCTTGTGGACTGCTTCTATGTCGCGAACGACGCTCCAGGCGTAAGGCTTACGCCGCTGGCGAAGCTCTCGGCTGTGGCGCCCACCGCCTTGCAGATGCTTGGGTTGCCCGTTCCGTGCGAAATGACAACTCCGTCGCTTCTTGCCGGCAAGGAGCCTTGGAGCAAGACGTCGCTCAACGTCTGATATAAATGTGGTCAAGAGGCTTTTAGCGGCGATGCTCGTATCGGCTGTGCTGCCGATGCGGGCGTTTGCCATAGAGGCCTCCGATCGCTATCGAAGTCCACGAAATCCCGAGCGCCGGGTAAGGGCCTCCACCGAGCTGATCGTTCTCCACACGACAGAGGCCGCTGAGCACGGTTCGCTGATCAAGCTCTGCGACCGTGGTGAGGCGCATTACTGCGTCACCGAATCCGGGAAGATATATCGCATTGTTGATCGCGACCGAGAGGCGTTCCATGCCGGACGCTCCATGTGGTGCGGCAAAGAGGATGTGGACAAGTTCTCAATCGGCATAGAGTGCGTTGGCCACCACGACAAGGCTATGCCATCTGTGCAGATAGCCGCGATACGCACCCTTGTCAAGGAGCTTCAGTCTATGTACAGGCTGACGGACGACAAGGTCGTGTGCCACAGTCATGTCGCATATGGAGCGCCTAACAAATGGCATAGCCAGAAACACCGTGGCAGAAAGCGCTGCGGAATGCTGTTCGCCATGCCTAGCGTTAGGTCGCAACTCGGGTTGAAGACCCGTCCTTCATATGATGCGGATGTACGCGCCAAAAGGCTTGTCGTAGGTGACGAATATCTGAGGAAAGTGCTTTACGGCAATGTGGATACCATGCGTGGTGCCTATGCGCCAGAGCCGGCTGCACCGAAGGATACTGGTGGATTGTTCAGTTGGTTCCGTCGTAAGGAAAAGGAGAAGCCAAAGCCGCCGACGCCTGAAAAGAAACCTGTCTCGGCGCCAAAGCCAGCCGCCAAAGCGCCTTCAAAAGTACCGCCAAAAGCGCCCCCAAAGACCACATCGGCGCCAAAGGCCACACCACCAGCGCCGAAGTCGGTGGCCAAGCCCAAAGCCGTTATTTCGGCGGCTGCCGCGCCTCGCTCCGTCAAAGAGCTTGTTGCTCGCGGCTATGTGCTCAAGGGGACGGTTACGAAAGGGGTGTCTGCATCAAAGATCGCCGGCGGCAAGTGGAATTCGCCCAATACGTATTACACCATCCGCAACAAGGTCATCCCAGGCAATAAGATAGATCCAGCCCACATAGAAAACGGCATGTGCATATGGATGCCCAAATAGTGTTGTGCGATTTATGACAGCGCGTGGGGTTTATGGTATAATATGCCATACAATGAAAACTGAGACCTCTGCGACGAAATCCGGGATAGCCCTTGTCCCCAAAAAGTTCCTGCCTGTGTTCGTAATGCTCGTGAGCTGCTTTGCGCTCTGGGGTGTGCTGAACAATATGACCGACAACCTGGTGCCTGCGTTCCAGCGAATTTTCACCATGGACCAGTCCCGCGCAGGACTTGTGCAGGTCGCCTTTTACGGCGCATACGCGGTGCTTGCGATATTCGCGGCGGTTCTTGCCGAGGAGTTCAGCTACAGAAAGGGCGTGCTTATCGGTCTTGCGATCTACATAACCGGAGCGCTCCTGTACATTCCCGCGTGCATCGCCCAGAGCTTCGACATTTATTTCATAGCCATCTTCATTGTTGCTGGCGGATGCTCTCTTCTTGAGACGACGTGCAACCCGTACGTCCTTTCGCTTGGTGACGAGGCTACAGCCGTCCGCCGCCTCAACTTTGCGCAGATGTTCAACCCCGTTGGCTCCATGTGCGGCATAGTCCTCGCCCAGCAGCTCATCCTTTCCCACCTCAATCCAGCCACCGCCGAGGAGCGCGCGCTTATGGATCCAGATGTGCTTAAGGGCATCATCGACAAGGAACTCTTCTGGGTTTGCGCGCCTTACGTTGGACTTTGCGCCATCGCTGGACTCATCTGGCTCTTCTTCCTGGCGAGGCGTGAAGGGGAGAGCGCTCCTTCCCGTTCGGCGCTTTCGCATGTCGGCATGGCGCTTGCGTTCTCGGTGGTTCCGATGACGGCGCTCTACTTCATATTCCCCGATATGGATAAGATACTTTGGGTGCTTTGCGGGGTGGCCGGTCCGCTTGTATACATAGTTCTCACAAAAGACTACCGCGCAATGCTGGCCACTCTTCTGAAGACGCCGCGCTACTGGTTTGGCGTGATTGCGCAGTTCTTCTATGTCGGCGTCCAGATAGCCGCATGGACTTGGCTAAACGTGTATTGCCAGAAGGAGCTTGGCGTTACTCCTGCGCAGGGCGCCATCTATTACACTATAGGCATTTCGCTTTTCATCGTCTGCCGTTGGGTTGCGACCTGGCTCATGAAATACATGAACCCTGCGAAGATGATGGCCGCGTTTGCTGTCGGTGCGATAGTGTGCTGCGCGGGGGTCATGTATCTTCCTACGCAAGTTATGTTCACCATAGGCAAGCTTCCTTTCTCGGCGAACATCCTCTGCCTTGTGGCGATGAGCGGATTCATGTCGCTCATGTTCCCGACGATCTATGGAATAGCGCTTGGTGGACTCGACCAGAAGGCCCTCAAGCTCGGGGCGTCAGGCCTGATTATGGCGATTCTCGGCGGTGCCATCATAACCCCTTGGATGGCCCACATAATCGGCGACACGCACAGCGTGTGGTGCCGTCTCGTATCCGGTTTCGATACCGCGTGGGACGTGAATCTCAAGCTTTCGCAAACGTCGCTTAGGGCGTCATTCGTCGTGCCTGCGATCTGCTTTGCGGTGGTGCTGGCTTACGCATTGATTTTCTCGAACAATAAAACAACTAAAGAGGAGTTAACATGACCCAGACAGTATGGTCAATGAACGGATTCCCCAAGGTGGGCATCCGTCCGATCATCGATGGCAGGCGTCGCGGTGTGCGCGAGTCGCTTGAAGTGCAGACGATGAACATGGCTAAGACCGCGGCCAAGCTCATTTCAGACAATCTGCGGTATCCGGATGGCTCCAAGGTCGAGTGCGTCATCGCCGACACCACGATTGGCGGGGTGTACGAGGCGGAGATGTGCGCCAAGAAGTTCCGCGAAAACAATGTCGGAGTGTCCCTCTCGGTCACGCCGTGCTGGTGCTATGGCACCGAGACGATGGACGCCGACCCCGACATCCCAAAGGCTGTGTGGGGCTTCAACGGCACGGAGCGTCCGGGAGCAGTCTATCTTGCCTGCATGCTTGCCGGTTATGCGCAGCGCGGAATGCCTGCGTTCGGCATATACGGGCGCGAAGTGCAGGACGCAAAGGATACGTCCGTTCCTGAGGACGTTAAAGAGAAGATTCTTAGGTTCGTCAAGGCCGGTCTTGCCGTAGCCATGATGAAGGGCAAGAGCTATCTCTCGGTGGGTTCCAGTGCTATGGGCATCGCAGGTTCGTTCGTAAACGTGGACTTCTTCCAGGACTATCTGGGTATGCGTCCCGAGAACATGGACATGTGCGAGATCGAGCGCCGCATCGCTGAGGGCATATACGATCCGCAGGAGTACAAGAGCGCGATGGCGTGGGTCAAGAAGAACTGCATTGAAGGCAAGGACTACAATCCGCCGGCGATTCAGAAGACCCGCGAGCAGAAGGATCTCGACTGGGCGTATGTCGTCAAGATGGCGATCGTCATGCGCGACATGATGGTCGGCAATCCCAAGCTCGCCGAAATGGGCTTCGGCGAGGAGGCCGTGGGAAGGAATGCTCTAGCGGCAGGCTTCCAGGGACAGCGCCAATGGACCGACCACTGGCCGAACGGCGACTTCATGGAAGCGTTCTGCAACACTTCCTTCGACTGGAACGGCCCCAAGCCGCCGCAGATCGTTGCAACCGAGAACGATGCGCTGAACGGCGTGTGCATGCTTCTCATGTATCTTCTTACCAACAAGGCCTCAATGTTCGCCGACGTGCGCACCTATTGGAGCGACGAGTCGGTCAAGCGCGCGACTGGCAAGGGACTCAAGGGCATCGCCAAGCAGGGAATCATCCATCTGCTGAACTCCGGCAGCTGCTGTCTTGACGCGGCTGGCGAGATGAAGGAGAAGGGCAAGCGTGCTTTCAAGAACTGGTGGGATGTGACCCAGAAGGACATCGACGCCACGATGAAGGCCACGAAGTGGGTCCCGGCCGGCGTTGAGTACTTCCGCGGCGGCGGGTTCTCCAGCTCGTTCCTTACGCCTGAAGGAATCCCGCTGACCATGACGCGCATCAGCTACGTGAAGGGACAGGGTCCGGTGCTTCAGATTGCTGAAGGCTGGTCCGTCGCGCTCGACAAGGCCCAGAACGAAAAGCTTATGCTCCGCACGAACCCCGAATGGCCGTGCACGTGGTTCACGCCGCGTCTTACGGGCAATGGAATGTTCAAGGACGTATATTCAGTGATGAACGCCTGGGCGGCGAACCACGGAGCCATTGCGTTCGGGCACATCGGTGCGGACATCATAACGCTCGCCTCGATGCTGCGCATTCCAGTTGCGATGCACAACGTTCCCGAAGAGCAGGTATACCAGCCGCATTGCTGGGGGCTTTTCGGTGCGTCGGATGATCCTACAGGCGCGGACTACCGCGCATGCAAGAACTTTGGTCCGCTCTACGCCACCAACAGGTGACGTAGATTCAAGGCTAGTCAGTCAAGCGGCACACGCCACTTGGCTGACGAACCTTTTACCTCGACGGGAATTTCGTATTCACTGTCGCTGAAGTATTCGATGGCGTCTACGACGTCATCGTTCTTCTTTTCGGGCGTTGGCTTTGCTAAGGGCGTTTGCCTGCCTTTGCCCGTGGCCGATGCGTTTGCACGAGGCGCGGCTGGTTCTTCCGCAACAGGTGCCGCAGCCGCTTTGACGGGCTCAGGAGCCTGGTTTTCTGCCGCGGGGGCATCATCATAGTCGTCGCTCAGGTTGGCTTCGCGCAGAATGTCGGCGATGTCGTCGTCGCTGATTTCGCGTTTGGCTGGCTGAACCTGTTGCTTGGGCTGAGTTGCGGCGGGTGCGTTCATTTCGCCGGAGGTGCCAGCCTTGGGGTTATCCTGATTGGCGTAGTATTCTGGATAGAGACGGCGACGATGGCGTTCGACCTCCTCCTGATGCCTGCGTTCGCGCTCTTCGGCGAACTTACGGCGTTCCTCGGCAAGCTGCGCACGTTCCTTCCTTATGCGTTCGCGGGCAAGTTTCTCCTTGCGCGCAATTTCGCTTTCGGCAATGGACGGCGACAATGCGTTCGAGGCCGTGTTGTCCACCTCGACTGCGTTCGAGCTTTGCCTTTCGGAAAGCTGCTTCTGCAGTGTTATGAGGGTTTCGGTCATTGCCTTGAGCGCGGCTTCGGTGGCGGCGGTGCTTACAGGCGCGGCCGCTACAGGCTGCTGCACCATCACCGGCGCACGGTCGCGGTCCTTCATCGCATATTCCACAAGGCGGTCGTTCAGCGTCTGGTTGCGCTGGCTGATGTCGTGCAGCATCACCATGAAGACGGCGATGATGATGCACATCATCGCTCCGAATGCGACGCACAACGAGAGAAGGCGCTTGCGAGCCTTGTTCTGCTCGGCGTCGATGTACTGCTGAAATGCCTTCAGCACTGGGAAGTCGTCCATTGGTCCGTCTGCGCGATATACGCTGACGGGGTTCTGTGAAGGCTCTGAGGAAATAGTCGTTTCTGTGTCCATGTGGATATTATATCATATATTGGATATAGTTGGCCGAAAAGTGCGCCAATTATTTTTTTTGATTTGCCCCCTTGCGCTTAGCGGCGGAATATAGTATACTACACCCTGTTTTCAACACCTGCTCGGGTGGTGAAATTGGCAGACACGCATGCTTGAGGTGCA
>CAMZEN010000025.1 GCA_947305775.1 uncultured Verrucomicrobiota bacterium | reverse complement strand
CTTCTCCCTGCGCTGACGCGCAAAAAAGAAATTCAAAAATTATGGTTGCTAGGGGGTTTCTCGGCCGCTACCCTAGGGGGTCGCAAGATTAGCCATAATCGAGCGATTGTTGAGCTAAACACGCAAATAGCCGTAAAGGCGATTGCAGAGGCAATCTCGCGCTATGAATTTATGCGAGGCCAAGCCCCTGTATAGGCAGAGCCCCATTAATTTTCTTGGTCGGTTTAGCTTTATTGCGGAGCAATCAGTCGTCTAGAAGGTCGCGAAGCCATCCGGACCTGCGACCCTCCGCACGGCGGCGCATATCTATGAGCAGTCCGTCTATTGAGTGGTTTGCGAAGCGAAGGTTGTCGACCTCGTATGTCTCGCCGACGAGCTGCGTTCCGGGGATTGCCGAGACAGGGTCGCCTTTGCTGCGGATGTTGAAAATCCTCTTGGCTGCGCCTTCGGCCACATCTTTTGGAATTGTGAGCAGTGTTATGCTCGAAATGCCTGCCGCGTTGTATGTGGCGCAG
The DNA here is from genome assembly GCA_947305775.1 of uncultured Verrucomicrobiota bacterium. GTDB lineage: Bacteria > Verrucomicrobiota > Kiritimatiellia > RFP12 > UBA1067 > UBA1067. Next base: position 37,029 of record CAMZEN010000025.1, on the reverse strand, counting down.
ACGAGTTGCCGCGGCTCCGAAAGGTTTATGGTCGAATACGCGGCGATTCCGCCGCCCAAAGAATGGCCTGTAACAACTATAGCGGCATCCGGGAATGCACGACGAACCTCCGAGAGCAGTTCTACTCCATATATATACTGCTTGGGCGTCCCGCCGCCGCCCTGCTGAGCGTCGTGGATCCAGTCCTGCATCCAATGCTCGTCCTCGCCGGGTGCGTTTGATCCGCGGAATGCGACTACGATCTCGTTGCCTTCCATAAGTCGGGAAAGTCGCGCTCCAAAGCCGACACCCTCAATATCTTCAATAAATCCAGTTTCCTCTTCATAGCGATATCTGCCGGAATCTAGACTCAACTTTGCAAATTCTTCGGACGAAATAGGTGCGTATCCTTCGGGGAGCGCCAGATGCACACGATATGCCGCCGCAGAGTGCTCGCCGATTGATATGAAGCGTGCTTGCTTGTCAGGGTCAAGGTCGTCGCCGAAAGACATTACCTTCGCCCCTGCCCAGGCCAGCGTCGATCTTGCGGTGGCGCTTGCCGCAGAGACGGTGTCTGCAGAAGTACGTATTACGGCATTGTCGTCGCCATAGCCGGTCTCGAGAAGGCGGCATCCGGACAATGCCGCCATAGTGATCACTGTTGACATGGAAAGTTTTGTGTTCATACGGATGAATTATATCAAATATGAAGCCGCCTGTGCTTGACTTTTGACGCATGTCGCTTTGACTGAGCTTGCGTCGAATGTTCTCACATTCAAGCGTGGAAGAGGTGCGCTTAAAAATAATCGCTGTTGCTGACGATGGTACTATCGCGATGGGAATGTTTTTGGTATAATATGAACCCATGAGAGCACATATACTTTTTACTACAGTGATGGTCGGCGTTTTCGCGGCATTTGCTGCAGGGCCGAATGGCGACGAATGGCAGAACAACCAGGCTCTTTCCTATGGAAAGGAGCCTACACGCGCAGCGTTTGCGCCATTCTCTACAGTGGAGGGCGCTCTTGGAATATTGCCAACCTTTTCCGACAGGCAGGTGTCTCTTGACTCGGATACGGCGTGGCGCTTCAACTGGGCGAAAGATCCGTCGGTGCGCCCAGTCGAATTCTGGAAGCCTGATTTCGACGTGTCGGCATGGCCGGTCATAAAGGTTCCTTGCTCATGGCAGGCCATGGGAGCGAACGGCAAAGGCGGCTGGGGCACGGCGCTTTACACCAATGCGCGCTATCCGTTTGCAATTGACAGGCCGGGCGGTTCCAATGTAATGGGTGAGCCGCCCATGGAGTACACAAACTACGAGGCGCGCAATCCAGTCGGCAGCTATCGTCGCGATTTCGATCTGCCGGATGGTTGGGAGGCCGACCGCACGTTCCTCAAGTTCGACGGTGTGGACAGCTTTTTCTATCTCTGGGTCAACGGCGAGTACGTCGGGTTCTCCAAGGATAGCCGCTCGCCGGCGGAATTCGAGGTGACCGGCCTGGTGCGGCCAGGGCGCAACACCGTAGCGCTTGAAGTCTATCGGTATTCGGACGGCAGCTACCTCGAAGACCAGGATATGTTCAGGCTTTCCGGCATATTCCGCGGCACTTGGATTGTGCGTCGTCCCAAGGACATGATTCGTGATTTCTTTGTGACCGCCGCGCCTGTCGAAGAAGGGGCCTTCAGCGGAGACTGGCGAGTTACGGTAGACTGTGAAGCCCCGGTGTCGGTTTCGCTCTATACGTTTGACGACAAGCTGGTCAAGCACAGCGAAGAGAAGTCGTTTATCGTTGAGAGCCCAAAACTGTGGAGTGCCGAAAGCCCTGTCTGCTACAAGGTCGTCCTCGGCAATGGCAGTGAATTCGTATCTGCGCTTTTCGGTTTCCGCGTCAGCGAGATAAAGAATGGCCGCTATTATCTGAACGGAAAGAAGATCAAGCTCAAAGGCGCGAACCGGCATGAGACACACCCGATGTACGGCCACTACGTACCGCCGGAGACGCACGAGCTGGACATTCGCGAGCTGAAGGAGGCGAATTGCAACTGCGTGCGTAACGCCCATTATCCGCAGGATGACTATTGGTATTACCTCTGCAACGTGAACGGCATATACCTCGTGGACGAAGCAAACGTCGAGACGCATGGCTACGGCTACGGCGACAGCTCCCTTTCGCATTGCCCGGAATGGACAAAGGCCACCGTCGACCGCAACATGTCCATGGTCGAGCGCGACAAGAATCATCCTTCCGTGGTGATCTGGAGCCTTGGCAACGAAGCGGGCCCCGGCGAGAACTTCGCCGCCGCCGCCGCGTCAATCCGTGCGCGCGACACTACCCGCCCGCTTCATTATGAGCGCGACTGGACGTGCGTCGATATGGATGGCTGCCAGTATCCCAGCGTCGATTGGACATGGCGCAAAGCCGCCGAGTCGACGTCTGCAAAGCCATTCTACATTTCCGAGTATGCCCATAACATGGTGAATGCCATGGGCAACCTCAAGGATTATCAGGACGCCATTGAATCGTCCGACGTGATCCTTGGCGCGACCATATGGGACTGGGTCGACCAGGGCCTCTACCTCAACAAGGACGGCAAACGCATCATAGCCTATGGCGGAGATTTTGGCGACTACCCGAATGATGGGCAGTTCGTTATGAACGGCTGCGTTCTTTCCGACCGTACACGTGAGCCCGGCTGGTATGAGATACGCCATGTCTATCAGAACTGGACCGCATTTGCGACGAATGGATACTCCCAGATTGCGCTGAAGAACAAGAACTACTTCATTGACTCGACCGGAGTCATTTGCAATTGGACCGCCTACCGCAATGGTGAGCACGTTGCTGACGGAGCATTCCCAATGGATGTGTTCAGAAAGGGAATGCTTGGCCCGGGCGAAACAAAGGTCGTAAACGTTCCGAAAGTCGTAATCGACCTTCTTGCGAGAGGCGGCGAGGTGTCTCTAAGGATCAAGTTCATCAAGAAAGGCGTCTGTGTAGCCGACGACCAGATAGACTACCCGGCAAGCAAACCGCAAGCTCTCGATGCTTGCGAATGTGCGCCATCGATGGAGACCACGCCTAGCACATACGTTTTCTCGGCGAAGGGAGTGCGCTATGTGTTCAGCAGGGTCACCGGAGCCCTTGCTTCAATAAAGACCGGGACCATCTTCGGCAGGGAATGGCTGAAGTCTCCGATGTCGATTGACGTCTTCCGTGCGCCGAGCTCGAACGAGGTAGGTCTGGGCGGCACGTGGGCCTCGTTCGGCATGATGGACATGGCACCGACCCTTACTTCAATTTCCGAGCCTGTCGAAGGCAAGGGTGAAATCTCGTTCACCACGGTGGTTCGGTGGAAAGGGCGTCGCAATGTGGAGCTAAAGAACTTTGGCGGCGTGAAAGCGGAGCTTGTCGATCATGGTGAAATGCAGGGCGACATGGCGTTTGACGTTGCGACAAAGTGGACTGTCCGCGGCGACGGCAAGCTTGTGTGCCAGAGCGAGATAAGGCCGGACGGCATTCGCCTTGAGCTTGCCCGCGTCGGCTATCGCTTCGTCTTTGATGTTGACGATCCTCTCGTTCAATACTATGGAGCGGGTCCGTTCGAGAACTACCGCGACAGAATGTCGGGTGCGTTCCTCGGTCGCTACTCTGCTAAGGCCAAGGATTTCTACTTCCCCTACGCACGCAATGAGGACTGCGGCAACCGCGAAAACGTCCGGGCCGTTGCTTTTGATGCTGGCTTCGATTCGCTCTCGTTCTCGTCGTGCGGTGCGCCGTTTGCCTTTGGCGTCAATCCGTACTCTCCGGCCGAACTCATAGAGTTCAGCCATCCGCCGGAACTGCCGGCCTCCGCGAAGACGGAGTTTGGCATATACGCCGAGACGCGTGGACTGGGCGGAGCTAGTTGCGGACCGCAACCCGTGCCGCGCGACATAATAGACACCACGCGCGACTACGCGTTGTCGTTCGTCATTGCGCCAGAGAAGCTCCTGAAGCCGGTCTCCGTACCGCCGGCCGAGCTCCCCGTTACATCGCGCCGCTCGTTTGCCGCCCTTGTGAGGGTTGTCGGATGCTCGAGCGCCGAGCCTGTCGAAGGCGATCCGATCAACATTGCGGATGGCGACCCCAATACAATATGGCATTCTCAGTATGGTGTCACCATGGGCAACTACCCGCACTCCGTGACTATAGACATCGGTCGCGACACAATAGCCAACGGCGTGAGCTTCCTGGGCCGTCGCATAGGCGTAAACGGCCGCGTCAAGGACTTCATGTTCGAGACGTCGATGGACGGGACAAGCTGGACAAAGGTTGCTGAAGGCTCTCTTGAAAACAATGCTGAATGGCAGACGTTTGTGTTTGAGGCGCCTGTCGAACTTCGCTACTGGCGCTTTACGGCCCTGAATTCGCACTACATGAACGATTTCGGCTCCATGGCCGAGATCCGGATTGAGGAAGCAGAGTAAAAAAGCCCAAACCACGAAAGCACGAAAGGAGAAATGCAGCATGTCGGCAATTGACGCAACATCGTTCTTCAAGATAGGCTATGGTCTCTACGTAGTCACAACGAACGACGGCAAACGCGACAACGGAATGATCTGCAACACGGTCGTTCAGGTGACGGGCGAGCCTCCAAAGCTTTCCGTGACGATCAACAAGGCGAACTACACGCATGATGTGATCAAGGAAACGGGCAAGATGAACGTCTGCACGCTCGCAGAGTCCGCTCCTTTCTCGGTCTTCGAGAATTTCGGCTTCAGGAGCGGGCGCGATGCGGACAAGTTCGAGGGTGGAGCCCTCTTGCGCACTGCCAACGGACTTGCCGTTCCCGCGCGCGACTGCAATAGCGTTTTCTCACTTAAGGTGGAGAGCTACATCGATCTTGAGACGCACGGCATGTTCATCTGCTCAGTCGAGGAGGCGCTTGTCCTCTCAGATGCTCCGACGATGACCTATGCCTATTATCATGAGAATGTGAAGCCGAAACCGCAGTCGGCTGCGCCAGGCGGCAAGAAGCGCTGGATATGTCCGATATGCGGTTACGTATATGAAGGCGAGGGACAGCCACCTGCGGACTACATATGTCCTCTCTGCAAGCATCCGGGTTCCGAATTCATAGAGGAATAGCGTCGTTTCCTCTGCAATGCCGGGTTTCGAACGGTTGACAGCAGAGAAGGCGATATGATACACTTCGTCCTTGTTCGTTCCGTATAAGGCGACTCTCCACGTGCGGGTGCACGACGGGAAGCTACGCCCCTGCGGAAAGGCTGTCCGGGGGATTCATGAGTTGCACCTTGAACAGAACGACGCGCCTCTCGCCGAGGCTCTGAACGCGCAGCGGATAAACCGCCTCGCGCACTTTGACGTGCCCGCCCACAAGGGCGGGAGGATGAATCCCGAACTGCCGGCATACTTCGGCAAGCTTTGCATGGAGCTCGACGTGAACTCCATGAAGCCGCTCGACAATCTGGGCCATCCGGTCGGCGTCATCCGCGACGCACAGGCCCTGGCCGCGGAGTGCTTCGGCGCGGACAATGCGTTCTTCATGGTCAACGGCACGACGAGCGCCGTGCAGACGATGATATGGACCGCGACCGGTCGCGGCGACAAGATAATCCTGCCTAGGAACGTGCACCGCAGCGCGATCAACGCCCTCGTCGTCAACGGCGCGGTGCCGGTGTACATTAATCCGGGCACGGACAAGAAGCTCGGCATACCGCTCGGCATGTCTGTCGCGGACGTGCGAAAGGCGATAGCTGAGCATCCGGACGCCAAGGCGATACTCGTCAACAACCCGACCTACTACGGAATCTGCTCGAACCTGGTCGAGATCGTCAAGCTCGCGCACGAGGCCGGGATGCTCGTCCTCGCGGACGAGGCGCACGGCACACACTTCTACTTCCACGACGACCTGCCGGTTCCGGCTATGGCGGCCGGCGCGGACATGGCGGCGGCTTCCATCCACAAGACCGGCGGTTCGCTTACGCAGAGCTCGATACTTCTGGCGAAGAAGTCCGTAAACCCCGACTACGTGCGCCAGGTGATAACGCTCACGCAGTCCACCTCGGCGTCGTACCTTCTCTTGTCGTCGCTGGACATCGCAAGGCGCAACCTCTACTTCAAGGGGCGTTCCATGTACCAGAAGACGATGGAGTTCGCCGACTACGCGCGCGACGAGATAAACTGTCTTGGCGGCTACCTCGCGTTCGGCCCCGAGCTTGTGGACGGTGATGCGGCGTTCGCGTTCGACCGCACCAAGCTCTCCGTACACACGCGCGACATAGGGCTTGCTGGCATAGAGGTCTACGACCATCTGCGCGACGACTACGGAATCCAGATCGAGTTCGGCGACATCGGCAACCTGCTTGCCATACTTTCCGCGGGCGACCGCATGATGGATGTAGAGCGTCTAATATCTGCACTGGCCGAGATCAAGCGCCTCCACGAGCGCAGCGCGGCGGGTCTGTTCGACCACGAATACATCGACCCGTCCATCGCAATGGCGCCGCAGGAGGCGTTCTACGCGAAGAAGCGCCGCGTGCCGATGCGGGAGTCGACGGGGCTAATCGCAGGCGAGTTCGTGATGAGCTATCCGCCGGGCATCCCGATCGTCGCGCCGGGCGAGCGCATCACGCCCGACGTCCTCGAGCACATACTCTTCGCAAAGGAGAAGGGGTGCTTCATGACGGGTCCCGAGGACATGGCCCTTGATTTCATACAGGTAGTGGAGTAGCTAAATGGAGCTTTGGTACACAGACCAGCATACGGACGACGTGCGTTTCTCCATGAAGGCGACCGTGCAGGTGGCCTCCAAGAAGAGCGCAGTGCAGCAGATAGACATCCTCGACACCCCGGCATACGGAAGGGTGCTTGTCCTTGACGGCGGACTCATGACGACCGAGAAGGACGAGTTCATCTACCATGAGATGATCACCCATGTGCCGATGGCTGTGAATCCGGCGGTCAAGAACGTGCTCGTCATCGGCGGGGGCGACGGCGGCACGGTGCGGGAGCTTGTAAAATACAAGACCATCGAGTCCATCGATCTTGTCGAAGTCGATAAAGACGTCGTGCTTCTGGCTAAGAAGTTCCTTCCGTTCACGTCGTCGAAGCTGAAGGACAGGCGTGTAAGCGTTTGGTTCGAGGAGGGCCTTAGGTACGTGCGCGGCAAAAAGGCGGAGTATGATCTGATCATAATCGACTCGTCCGATCCATACGGTCCTGCGGAAGGGCTTTTCACGCGCGAGTTTTACGGAACATGCTTCAAGGCCCTGAGGGACGACGGCATCCTCATCAATCAGCACGAGTCGCCGTTCTACGCTGCGCACCAGCGTTCGGTGCGAGACGCACACAGGCACATCGCGGTGGAGTTCCCCCTTTCTACAGTGTATCAATGCCACATACCAAGCTATCCTTCGGGACATTGGCTTTTCGGATTTGCGTCCAAAAAATATCATCCTATAAAGGACCTGGACGATGGGCGCTGGAACAAACTGGGCATAAAGACACGCTACTACAACACCGATCTGCACCGTGGCGCATTTGCCTTGCCAAACTATGTCAAAGAACTTCTGGACCGTTAACTTACCGGTTGAGCGACAGCGATGTTTTGTGGTATAATATAGGAAATTTACGAGGTGGAATGTTGACTTAGAATGGGCAAAACGGCAATAGAGAGATTTGCTGGGGCCATTGGGTATCCTGACGAGGTGCCTGATGGCGCGTTGGATTTTGTCTTCAGGGTTGACGGTTGGGCGATACACGCTTCTGAATCCCTTGGTCGGATTGTAATTTCCCATAAGCTTTCGGACGATGATGAGACATTGCCGGCACTAGCCTCTTTTGCGGCCGGGCGCATGCTGCGCGAGGATGCGGTTCTCGCTTTTGGCGAGTTGGCCGGTGAAAGATGCGCTTTCCTTTGGCAGGATGCTCCGGCCACGTCCGACGAGGGAGCGTTTGCGAGGATTTTCGAAACATTCATGGATTCGTGCGACTGGTGGAGGGCACGAGTCGAAAGTGCGCGCAACGAGAGCTCGGAAATACCACCCATGATGATAAGGCCCTAGGCGGAAAGGCGACTGTGAAAAGAGCGATTGCGATATTGCTGATTGTAGTGACTGCATTTGTGGGCGTCGCTGGGGCGGCAGCCATTCCATGGAAGGCGCCGACGTACACTCTCGTCGCTCGGGACATGGACCTTCGTGCGGCACTCGATACCTTCGCCGTTGCCGAAGGGCTTTCCGTCGTGATGTCGGAATCTGTTTTCGGCCGTTTTTCCGGTGATTTCAGAGATGTCCCCGCCCTGGAATTCCTTGAAAAGATAGCAACGGTCCACAATCTTACATGGTACTACGACGGTGCCGCGCTTTACGTCTACGGGGCTGGCGAGATACAGACTCTTCTGTTAGACCTTCAGTACATGAAGGCTGGCGAGCTGAGGGCTCTTCTTGCGGACCTCGGTGTAGAGGATGAGCGCTTCCCGCTTCGAACGGCCTCCAACGACGAGCTGATCATGGTGAGCGGTCCGCCGCGCTACGTCGGCATAGTCGCCGAGACGATCGCCAAGGCCGACAAGCTCAGGGAATTGAGGACCTTCAATGAAGTCGAGGTGAGGCTGTTCCCGCTTTCGAACACGTGGGCCGATGATGTGAACTTCAGCGTATCGTCGCCGGAGTCCACGATGACGATCAAGGGCGTCGCGAATATTCTCGAGGACATCATGAACGCAGAGATCGGGCAGAAGGTTGCTGACGCCTCATCTTCTACGAACTCTGCCGCCTCTCGCGATATGCTGGAGTATACGATGGGGTCGTCGTTCCGTCCGACGATACGCGCCGAGAACAGGTTGAACGCGGTCCTCGTCCGCGACGTGAAGTCCAGGATGCCGGTTTACGAGCAGATCATAAAGCAGCTGGACGTTCCGCAGAAGCTCGTCGAGGTCTCGGTGACTGTCGTGGAGCTTACGCGCCGTGATGCGCTAGACTGGCAGCTCTCTCTGGCGTACGGCGGTACACGCGGGAAGACCGTTGGCTCGGCCGGTCAGAACGCGGCGAACCTTTTCTCGCCGGCCGATCTTGCCGGTCAAGGGCTTGCCGGTGCAATCACCCACATCCACTCCAGCTGGAGCCTTGCCGCATCGCTAACGGCGCTGAAGGAGAAGGGCAAGGCTCGCAACATATCGCGCACGACTTTGCTTACGGTGAACAACCTCGCCGCGCAGATATCCGACACGCAGAGCTATCATGCGCGCGTGGTCGGACAGGAAGTCGCGTCGCTTGAGGAGGTTTCCGCAGGAACCAGGCTCAACGTGAAGCCGCGTGTCATCCCGTCCGTCGCGACCAATCTGCCGGGAAGGGTGTGGCTTACGCTGCAGCTTGACGACGGCGGGTTCGATTCTGTCGTTGTGGATTCGATGCCGATGAAGCGTTCGTCCTCCGTGCAGACGCAGACTGCAGTGTTCGAGGACGAGGCGATAATGCTCGCTGGATATTTGAGGGACATTGAGGAGTCTGGCGGATGGGGCATACCGTACCTCCGCGACATTCCGTTCATCGGCTGGCTCTTCGGCGGTGCATCGACCCACAAGGAGACGGTCCAGAGGATGTTCATCCTCACGCCCCGTGTTGTCGATCTCGACGCGGCGACGCTCGCAAGGCTTCAGGCCACGCGCCTCAGGGACGTGACCCATGAGGAGTCCATTGAGGACGATGCGAAGGAAAGCGACAACGCCCGCGAGATACGCGACATCAAGCGCGAGGAGCTGGACGAGCTCCGCAACAAGCGCCTTGAGGCTCTTGTCAAGGAGCTTCGCGAGTTGCAGAAGGCTCGCAAGGAGGCGATGGCGCGCGCTGCGGCATCTAAAACGGAGGCAGAGCAAGAGTGACTGACGCCGTGGTCATAGCGAATGGTTTTGTCGAGGTCGGCGCAGGGACGTGGCTTATGGGCCGCGGCCAGCCTGCGGCATTCTTCGGCAAGGCAATTCGTCATCCACGCAGAGGATGGTGCGTAAGGGACAGGGCAAGGTTGGATCTCGTCGAGACTACGGCTGTTTCCAAATGCGCCGACAGGTCGCGCCCGTTCCTGACGCATATTCCATGTGCCGCGCCGATTTCGGCGGTTTCCTCGAAGGTGCTTGTCGCTCCCGCATCGTCACGCAAGGGCTCTCAGCTTGTAAAGCTTGTGCCTATGAGTCTGCAGCGTGCAGTGTGCGTCACGGAGTTTGGGTCAGAGTGGGTGGTCATGTCTACTGAAGGGCGTACAGCGAGGGTTCTGCTTTCAGATGGCGATACGCTGTCGGTGCGTCCTGACGCCGTAGTCGCCTGGACGGGTCCAAACCCTAGCGGCTTCTGCCCTAAGCTTGGCATTTTGGACATACTTCTTCCTCGCGGCCCTCGCAATCTGATGTTCAGTTTTCATGGACCATGCATGGTCTGGCTCGAAGGGACCGATGTGCGGCAACACCAACAGCTTTCCGGAAGGAGGGCGATCTAATGGCGTTTGACGCAGCCCAGATACTTCGCCAGACATACGCGGCAGGCGCTGAGGCGATGCAGCGCGCCGAGATGCTTTCTGCGGTAAAGACCGACATGCAGGCAGCAGAACTTGGAGAGATCATGGGCATGGAGGTTACCATGGAGGCTGATCCGATGGCGGAGCTGTTGGATTCCATGGAGGAGCTTTCGTTCCAGTTCGAAGAGAAGTCCATGAAACGTATCAGCGACCGCAAGCTGGGTGAGATGCAGGGACCGCGGTCGGCGATGGTGAAGGCCATGGAGGCATGGGCGTCCATAATGCCCGACATGCCAGGCCGCGACTTCCTGACGAAGACGCTTCGCAGCCTGCGCAATTCTGCGGCGTCAGGGAGATTGCCTGACTCGCAAGACATCCTGAAGTCGCTCGCACGTGGCTCAACAGATCCTTCGCACCAGTTCGCGATGCTTGACATTCTCGAGCAGGCGCTTGGTCCTGAAGAGACCGAATTGAGGTCTCTCATCCAGGGAACGAAGTCCCGCTTTGTCCAGGAAAGAGGCCCAGAGATTCGCGCTGGCATCAACCTTGCCGAAGAGGTGAATGCGCGTGCGACGACACCGCAGGAGATGCAGGAGCTCAGGGATCTCTATCGCGGCGAGGTCATAGGCTTCAAGAATCCTCAAGACTGCTTCCGTTCGCTACTTTCAAGCAGGGGTGCTGGAGGCATTGCGGACGCAATACAGTTCCTGATCGCCGGTTGCGGGGCGGACATAAAGGCGGCGACCCCGTCTCGCGACGCCGAGGCCCTTGGGCGCATACTCACCGACCTCAACTGCGTCCAGGTGCTGCAGACTGTCCTTGAGAAGCTCGACCAGCTTGCCGCGCGCATGCCAAAGCAGTTCGGGGACGTATGTCTCATGAATGGCGAGCAGATGGCGGGCCGAGTCCTGGACTTCACCGAACAGCCTTTTGTTTCGTCGGCGACGATAGCGGCCTTTGTGGGCGAATGCGGGATGGCAAAGCTTCTTGCGAAGATGGACTTCACGCGCGAGCTCACAAGACTCTTCAGACAGCTGTCTCCGAGACTGTTTGCCAAGGAAGGCGACAGACAGCGGCTTGTGGACGTCACACAGGAACATCTGGACGATCTCATAACGCAAGAGAACGAGGAAGAGGAAGATAAGGAGAGTGTGGCATGACGGCGCCGAAATGGATAGAGTCGGTTGTCCTTGATTTCGGCCGTGCCGCCGGACTCAGCAATCTTGCCATAAACGAGAGGGGCGCAGCGGCTGTCGTTTTTGAAAACGGCGTTAAGCTCAGGCTCGAGTATGCATTTGATTCCCTCGTCGTTGCCGTTACCGTGCCTGCACACCTAAACTCATCCGTCGCGCGCAGGCTGCTGGCCTATGCAAATCCAGCCATGCGTCGCACATTCAGACTCAGGGCCGGTTGGCTGCAGAAGTCGTCTTCGGCCGTTTTCGCGGCACGTCTTGCCGACCGTGAGGTTACGTTGCCTTCCCTTAACGCCGTTTTCGCCGAGCTTTGGCGGATTGCACAAGATTTTGGAGGTGTCGCGTGAGTTTGAACGTTCCAAGAACAACAGAGCCTTTGCGTTTTGACGTCGGCATTGGACAGGCCGGCTACGCCGAAGTGATGGATGCACCGCTTGCGGGACAGCTCCAGAAGTCCCTCCTGCCAGGAAGCACTACTGTCACTCAGGCGATAGACGAGATATTTCCTACGGACCGCGGCGTTGATGGCGACATCATGCGCGCACTTGTCGCAGGCAACTCCGCTCAGCTCAGGACGCCCAGCGGCTTCAATGCTGCCGCACATCGTTCGCTCGCTCTTTTAAAAGGACGCGTATCGGCATCAGCTGATGGAGCTGCGCGCGAAATAGAAAGTCTTCTCTCGGACACTGATCTGTTCGAGCACTACAGAATGTCGCTACTGGAGACCTAATGTTTGGCAGACTGACAAACTTTTCGAATGTATTCAGCAGATTCGGCGACCTTGTGCTCGCCGTGCTGGTGGTTTGCATCATAGGGCTTCTCATCATCCCGTTGCCGACGCCGGTGGTCGATCTTCTGATCTCCATCAACCTGATGATTTCAACGGTGATGCTGATGCTTTCGCTTTATCTGCCGAGGGCGCTTGCTTTCTCCACATTCCCGTCCATGCTTCTGTTCACCACGCTTTACAGGCTTGCGCTGAACGTGACGACTACCAGGCTCATCCTGCTCAAGGCTGACGCCGGCGAAATCATATATACGTTCGGCAACTTCGTTGTAGGCGGCAACTTCATCGTAGGCGCGGTAATCTTCCTGATCATCACCATTGTGCAGTTCGTCGTGATAGCCAAGGGCGCCGAGCGTGTCTCAGAGGTTGCGGCCAGGTTTACGCTCGACGCGATGCCAGGCAAGCAGATGTCCATTGACGCCGACATGCGTGCAGGGGCTATTGACCAGGATACCGCAAAGCAGCGCCGCAATGAGCTGGCCAAGGAGAGCCAGCTGTACGGCGCTATGGACGGTGCGATGAAGTTCGTCAAAGGCGACGCCATAGCTGGCCTAATCATGACGGCAATCAATATCGTCGGCGGCATCTGCGTTGGTGTCTTCATGAACAACAAGGATGTCGGCTGGGCTGTCACCAAATACGGCATACTTACGATCGGCGACGGTCTAGTGTCGCAGATTCCGGCCCTTTTGGTGTCGATTACGGCAGGCGTCATCGTAACGCGTGTCGGCGATGTCGACAACAAGCCGCTTGGACAGGACATCATAAACCAGTTCTTCGCCCAGCCCAAGGCGATCCTCCTCGGTTCCGTCATGCTGGTGGCAATCGGACTGATACCGGGCTTCCCGAAGATACAGATATTCGGTTTGGCGGCTTTTGTCGCTGTCGTGGGCTACAGCCTCACCCTAAAAGCCAAGCTCGCGGCCCAGAGGGAGGCCAGGGGCGAGGATCCTCTAGCTGCGGCATCTCCTTCCGAGGGGGCCACTCCGAAGCCGAAGAAGAAAGGCGGAGACGACTTCTCTATGGTGACGCCTCTTACGGTGGATATCGATGCGGATATCCGTGGCGCTTTGACCTACGAGGCGTTGAACGACCAGATCATGTCGGTCCGGCGCGCCCTCTATCACGACCTTGGCGTTCCGTTCCCTGGCATCAACCTCTCTCTCAACCCGGGCCTACGCGATGGACGTTATCGCCTTCTGGTCAATGAAGTCCCCGTTTCCGAAGGCGTTCTCAAGAAGGGTTATGTGTTCGCCCTGGAGGAGCCGGAAAACCTTTCGGCGACTGGTGTTGAATATGAAAGCGGCAAGCCGTTCCTGCCCGGACGGGACACTTGCTGGGTCAAGGAGGAACATAAGCAGAAGCTGGACGAAAGCGGAATCCGTTCGCTTGACCTCGGCGGCGTGTTGACATACCACCTTTCTGGCGTGTTGAGGCGCTACGCCCACGAGTTCTTGTCGCTTCAGGAGACGCGCATCCTTTTCGACCATATGGAAAAGGAGGCCGGGGAACTTGTCAAGGAAGTGCAGCGCGTCCTGCCGCTCCAGAAAATCACGGACGTGCTTCAGCGTCTTGTGCAGGAGGGGATATCCATCAGGGATCTCAAGCGCATAACCCAGACTCTCATCGAGTGGGGGCAGAAGGAGAAGGACTCCGTTCTGCTTGTAGAGTATGTCCGCGCCGCATTGAGCAGGTACATATCCTACAAGTTCTCTGGCGGACAGAATATCGTTGCGGCATATCTGCTTGATCCTTCGCTTGAGGAGAAAATACGCAAGTCGGTAAGGCAGACGTCCGGCGGAAGCTACCTTGCAATGGATCCCGCTACAGTGCGGGCGATCCTTGCGGTGGTCAAGCGCACGATAGGAGACCTTGCTAGGATACCGCAGAAACCTGTTATAATAGTCTCGGTCGACATTCGCCGTTATTTCAGGAAGATGATTGAGAAGGACTACTACGAACTGCCGGTGCTGTCGTTCCAGGAGCTGAGCGCCGAGATCAACATCCAGCCGCTCGGGAGAATTAAACTATGAATTTCATGTTGAAGATAGTCGAGGGGCCCAACAAGGGCGCGGAAATCGCGCTCGTTGAGGGTGTTGCAGTTACGCTTGGCAAGGGCGACGACTGCGACATAATACTCGTCGACCCGACTCTTCCGGACACGCCCCTGAATGTTCAGGCTACAGATGTTGGCGTAATGGTTGGAGGCGAAGAGCTGCCGCCGTTCCATGTAAAGACCGTAGGCGCCACATCGTTTGCTGTAGGTCCAGGTGATGCGCCATGGCGAGACCTTGTATGGCCGAAGACGGAAAAAGAGAAACAAGAGGAAGCCCCTGCCCAAGAGCCGGCCAAGACTGATACCGTTGAAAAAGAGCCTGCGCCAGGCAACACGGTTGAAGATCAGCCTGCCGTGGCCGAAAAAACCAGCAAGAGCAGGCGCGGCGGATGTGTTTTGGCGTTTGTATTGCTGCTCATTGTTATTGGCGTGGCGTGTTGGTACTTCAGAGCTGCCGTCAAGGAGTTCTACGAGACCAGAATCGTCAATGGTTCAGGTGGTCGGAATCGTCCGGAAGCTGTGGAGCTGACGCCTTTGGAGACCCTAAGGGCTATCGCCGAACGTTATTCGCTTGACGTTTCCGAGGATGATGGTGCGGTGAGGCTTTCAGGCAACCTTGACACGCGAGCGAAACGGCTCAGGGCCACGGCGGAGGCTTATGCCGCAAAGCCTGGCGTTATTGTGGATATTTCGGATGACGAGTCGTTCCGTGTGTCGGCCGACGATGCCTTGTTTACGCTTACAGAGGGTGCTCTGAAGGTGGTGTCTGCGTCAAATCGCGTAATCTCCATAGCCGGAACCGTGCGCTCCTCCGAAACCTTAGGCAGGGTTCTCAAGGCGCTATCGTCCGACATGCCGAAGCTTAAAGACGTGGATGTGTCAGGGGTTGTCGTGTCTGCGGCGGCGGCACCGATCGCAGGCGAGATCGCCGAGCAGGAAGGTTTGTCGGCCGGCACTGAAAATCCTGCCCAAAGAAAGGCCGAAGCGCGGAAGGCCGAAGTGCGGAAGAGTGCGTCTGGAGTGCCTGACCTGCCAGTATGCGGCATACTTACTACGCCGTATCCGTGTCTCGTGATGCGGAATGGTACGCGCATAATGGAAGGAGCTGCGATCGGTGAGAGCGTGATACTTAAGATCGAGTCAGATGCGGTGACGGTAACGAATTCGACGGGGAGGTTTATATGGAAGCCTTGAAAAATCCGACGATGCTTCTGGAAATCGAAAAGGAGCTTGCTGGCCCTGGAAGGGGGCAGGCCTTATCCAGATATGATGCCGTTCTTGCCGCACTTGGCGAGAGGATTGAAACCGTTATGAAGAATGGTCTGCCCCCGGATGAGTATTCTAAGGCAGAGGCGCTGAGGGAGGCCAACATCCTCGCAAGGAAGATTTTGCGTTTGACCGTCCGAGTGGCCGGCTAAGCGCGGAAACGAAGCCGAAAGGCGACAGTCAACAACAAACAAAAAAAAGGAACACAAAAATGGCAATGCCAACAATGCCCACCGCAACCGGAGTACCGGAGGTCAAGTCCTACTCGACCGAGATGTATCGCGTTCAGGGCGGAACCGCAGCAGACAACATCCACACCGATGCGGTGTACAATGCGCTCATGAACGCAGCGAACGTCATGGAAGATCGTCTGCGCGAGTCGCTCGAGAACTACCAGCAGCACCCTGACGTGCAGGCGAACCTGCAGCAGCTGCAGTACGATCTGCAGGCGTGGAACTTGGCTCTCACCACCATGACCAACATCAACAAGAACCTGGGCGACGCCATGAACTCGATCGCCTCCAACTTCCGTTGATGCTTGACATCGCTGAAGAAGAGGCGCGACTGTTGTTGAACGTCGCGTTGATGGCGACAGGCCAGAACCGTTTCCAGTCCGCCGCGAAGATCCTCGCGGCGTTGGAGCGGTTCAGGCCCGCGGCATCGTCGCTCGCGGTGGCAAAAGCCATTCTTTTTATCAGCATGCTCGATTTTCAAGGTGCCATTGACTACATTAACGATGTGGGATTGCCGCGCTTTCCTGAATCTGCGATGCTGAAGGCTTTCAAAGGAATGGCGCTTGTTAGGTTAAACAGGATAGAAGAAGCCCGGATTCCGCTTTCCGAAGCAGCGAACCAGTCCGCAGACCCAGCTGCGGCGCAACTTGCAAAGGATTTGATGACATGACAGAAACCATGGTGATTGAAGCCATAAGAGGGATATCGGCGGCCAGCCCGGCGATGCAGCCGGGTGCCGAAGCTGTGGGCGCGGCGCAATCGGTCGCAGACCCTTCGGCGGTGGCGCGTTTCCAGTCGGCGATGGGTGTTGATGGCCCTTCGGCGGTAGACGCCATACCGTTCGCCAGCGAAGCGAGTGCCGCGTGGCGTTCTGCTCAGATCAACAGGCAGGGACTTCTGCATCGCATAAGGGCCTTGTCGGAAATGCGTGGGGACCATTCGCTTTCCGTGGCGGAGATGGTGGAGCTGCAGTACAACGTCGCGAACCTTGCGTTTCAGCAGGAGGTCGTGACCAAGGTTGCGGACAAGTCATCCCAGGCCATACAGACGATGATAAAGAACCAGTAGGCAATGGTTTGCATGACATCTAGAAAGGGGCGTGGAATGAAAATCGCTATACCGGTCCTGGTCGCGGCCGCAATGATCCTGTCGGGATGCGACAAGGAGACAACCCTGCATTCAGGGCTTGAGGAGCGGCAAGCCAATCTTGTGATGGCGGCGCTTCTGGATGCTGGCATAAATTGCCACAAGATGCCGGGTGAAGAGGGCACTTGGAATGTGGCGGTCTCTGAATCGAAGTTTGCGGATGCCGTCAATCTTCTTGAAGCGAAGGGGCTTCCACGCCGCTCGTATCAAGGCATTGGCGAAGTGTTCAAGAAGACTGGCATGATATCGTCCCCCTCCGAGGAACGGATAAGATTCATGGACGCATTGGCTCAGGATCTTTCACGGACAATCGCCGGCATCGACGGAGTGGTTGATGCGCGAGTGCATGTTGTATTGCCTGAGAACGATCCATTCGCGCGCAATGCGCTTCCTTCGTCCGCGGCTGTTGCGATACGTTCTCGTTGGGATGTTGATCTGACGGATGTGGTGCCGTCCGTAAAAGGGCTCGTAAAGAATGCCATAGAGGGTTTGGCGTACGAGAAGATTATGGTGACGATCTTCCGTGATTCGCCGCCCAACAAGTAGGTGGAAAGTTGGACGGAGAAGCGAGACAGTTCCTTTTGACGGCTGTGTGGCTCTTCATGAGGCACGGACAGCCTTCGCGCGCTCGCAATGTATGTGCGGCGCTTCTTGAGGACGACCCGTGTGATGGAGTCGCCGCTGCGGCTATGGCTGAGCTGTTGCTGGAAGACGGCGACACCGCCGAGGCTTTGCGTGTATTGCGCGAAGCCGACTTTCCCCCATCCCTGGAATATGCCCAGGCCGTCCTTGAGACGCGCGCGCTGAACCAGGCTGGACGTAAGGATGAGGGCGCATCAAGGTGGAGGCGGTATCTTGAGTCGAAGAAAGGAGCGTCGCGTCAGTGGATAGCGTAATTGACATGTCTGTTGCACGTGCGCTTGTTTCCGATGCGGTGCTGTGGCCGCGCGTGAAGGCGTTTCTCTGGGACTTCGCCCCGCAGATACACGCCAGCTGGATGGCGGATTTGGATGATGTTGCCCGCTTCATGTCTTCGCCTCGCGCAAAGCGTTACGTATTGGACAAACTTGGAATAGCGCCTGTATTCCATACATTCCCTAAAGACGACTGGAGCCGAATTGCTCTTTTGGACGGTGAAACGCTTTTGTCGATGGCGAAGTGGCTTGGTGCAATTGCCTGTGCAGATGCGCTCAGGTCGATAACAAAAGGCGCGGAAGTGCGAGCCCTGAAGGCGGGACTTACAGGGGTGTATCCTGATATCTTTGCGTTTATGGCGTATTTCAGAGGCTTGTCTTTACGCAAAAAACACGAAGACGCTTTGAATGCTGATGCCGTTTTGTCCGTTGGCGTTGAAATATTGTTTTCATGTTTGCATGGATTGGACGACGCCCTTGTAAAGAGAGTCGCTTTAAAGCTGCCCAAGTCGCTTTTTGATGCTTGCAATTGCGGCAAAAAGTCTGACGATGAGATCAAGTGCCTGAAAAAACTTCTTAAGATAAAGTTCCCGGAGGCGTACAAGCTATGCTGCTGATCAACAAGGAAAATATCGCTCTCCAGTCCGACCGTCGCATTGTCAAGGCGTCGGAAGCCGCCACGGTCATTGACGCCGATGGCATAATAAATGCGGCCGAGAAAGAGGCTGCGCGCATACGCGAAGATGCCAAGTCGGCGTTTGAGAAAGAAAAGCGACGCGGATACGAACAAGGCCTTGCCGAGGGCAAGATGGAAATATCGCTTCAGAAGCTCGACCTCGTGGACTCATCTGTCCAGTTCATGGAGAACGTGGAATCTAAGATGGCCGATGTCGTAATGAAGGCGCTTAAGTCATGCGTCGTTGAGATCGGCGACCAGGAGATGGTCCTTCAGATTGTCCGTAAGACTATGCGCGCCGTCATACGCACCCAGCGCCAGGTTACGCTCAAGGTGTCGCCGGAGATGGTGCCGGTCGTGAAGGAGCGTGTGTCGCAGCTGACGGCGGACTATCCAACGATTGAAACATTTGATGTCGTTGAGGATCCTCGCCTCAAGGGTGTCGCATGTGTGCTGGAGACGGAGGCCGGTGTCGCTGATGCCTCCGTAGAGACCCAGCTTGCGGCAATAGAGCGCTCTATAAAGCGCCACATCGCCAGGAAGGACGGCTGAGCAAGATGGGTGTTTTCGACTACATTCCTGAGGTTCTCAACCGTGCAGTGGAGGACGCACAGCCCATTGACGTCAAGGGCAAGGTCATTCAGGTGGTCGGAACGATCATTAAGGCATCTGTCCCTGGCGTCAAGATAGGCGAGGTGTGCATATTACGGAATCCATGGGAGAGTTTTGAGGTTCAGGCGGAAGTCGTAGGTTTCACCAAGGACGCGGCGCTCCTTACGCCTCTTGGGGCCATGATAGGCATCTCTGTAGAGACGGAGGTAATCCCCACGAGACGCGTGCAGATGGTGCCGGTTGGCATGAATCTGCTTGGAAGGGTTCTTGATGGCCTGGGGCGTCCGATGGATGTGGAGGAAAAAGGTCCTTTGAGACCGGATGGCTATTACCCTGTATATGCACCGCCACCGTCGCCGCTTGAACGTGCTGTGATTTCTAAGCCTATATCCCTGGGCATTCGCGCGATCGACGGGATGCTCACCTGCGGTGAAGGCCAACGCATGGGCATCTTCGCAGCCGCAGGTGGTGGAAAGTCAACTTTGCTTGCATCCATAATTCGAAACACCGAGGCTGAGGTCACCGTACTCGCTTTGATAGGAGAGCGTGGACGCGAGGTCAGGGAGTTTATAGAAAAGGACCTTGGCCCGGAAGGCCTCAAGAAGGCCGTGCTTGTCATATCAACCTCGGACCGCTCGTCAATGGAGCGTCTTAAGGCTGCGTATGTGGCGACGGCGATCGCAGAGTCGTTTCGCGACAAGGGGATGAAGGTCGTGCTGCTGATGGATTCCGTAACGCGCTTCGGCCGTGCCCAGCGCGAAATCGGCCTGGCGGCTGGAGAGCCGCCGACGCGTCGCGGATTCCCGCCGAGTGTGTTTTCGGAGCTGCCTAAGCTTATGGAGCGTGCCGGCAACTCGGCCAAAGGCTCCATCACCGCGCTATACACGGTTTTGGTGGAAGGCGACGACATGACGGAGCCCATCGCCGACGAGACCAGGTCGATTCTTGACGGCCACATAATTCTTTCGCGCAAACTTGCGCAGATGAACCATTATCCGGCCATCGACGTGTTGGCGTCCATATCGCGCTGCCAGTCGGCAATCATTCCGAAGGACCACAAGGCGGCGGCAGCGAAGTTGAGGACGCTTCTCGCAAAGTACGCCGAAGTCGAGCTGTTGCTTAAGATCGGTGAATACAAGCAGGGAAGCGATCCTGAAGCAGACGAAGCCATTTCCAAGAACGGTGCGGTCAATGCGTTCTTGCGGCAGGGCTTGGACGAGCGTCCTGAATATGACGACACCATACGCAGGTTAAAGGCGGCCGTCTCCTGACCGCTCCAACAAGATACGAAAGGCGCAAGAGACATGTTCCAGACAGACCCGTTTACGCTGATAGTCCTATTTGTGGGGCTTTCCCTTCTGCCTCTTGTGGCCATGGTTGCCACAAGCTACCTCAAGATTGTCGTCGTCATGTCGCTGATAAGGAACGCGCTAGGCATACAGTCCATACCGCCGAACATCGTCGTGAACGCGCTCGCAATGATATTGACGTTCTACATCATGGCTCCCGTATGCTCTGATGCATGGCAGATCGCCAAGACAGAGCTTGCCGCGAAGCCTGCCTCGGCCGTGACCGGTTCGTCGGTTGCCGGCTCGGAAGGCGGTGTCATGCTTGATACCGATGCTGCGGCGAAGGCGGCCGAGCCTTTTAGGGCCTTCTTGTCCAAGCACACGTCGGATCGCGAGCGCGCGTTCTTCGTGCGTACTGCCGAACAGCTATGGAGCAAAGACGAAGAGCCTGTTGTCGTTGACAGGGAGAGCTTCTACATATTGATTCCCGCCTTTTGCGTTTCTGAGCTCACGAAAGCATTCCAGATAGGCTTTTTGGTATACCTGCCGTTCATAGCGATAGATATCATTGTGTCGAACATACTGCTTGCAATGGGCATGATGATGGTCTCGCCAGTTACGATCTCATTGCCGTTCAAGCTGCTGCTGTTTGTGATGGTCGACGGATGGACGATCCTTATCCAGGGCCTCGTCAGGGGGTATATGCTATGAAGGAATCGCAACTCGTAGACTACGCGCAGACGTGCCTACTGATGGTGCTTAGGCTTTCATTGATCCCCATCATCGTCGCTACGGTAATAGGTCTCATCGTTTCGCTGTTGCAGGCCTTGACGCAGGTTCAGGAACAAACGCTCGGATTTGCCGTTAAGCTCATAGCGATATCGCTTACGCTGCTTGTGTGCGCATCATGGATGGGTTCTGAACTTCTTCTATACACACAGGACATATTTGCGCATTTCCCGCTGCTGAGGTAGTGGCGCACAGACTGTCGGCGGAAGCGAGAAAAGGACGTCAAAAAACAGGATATGCCGTACGTTGAGTTCCATCGGTGGATTCTTGCGGCGATTTTGGCGATGGCTAGAATCGGCGGGGTGATGTCGGTTTGCCCTGCCATGACGGAGTCGATGATTCCTGGTGTTGCGCGTCGAGCGGCCGTTTTCGGGTTCTCGTTTCTTGCCGTCCCGTACATAAAGGCCGGAATGCCCCCTGGCGAGCCTGTTTGGTGGATGTTCGCAGTAGTTGCCGCAAAGGAGGCGTTGATAGGGTTCCTCATTGGCTTTTTTGGCGCGATACCGTTCTGGATCGCCGAGAACATAGGTAATTTCATCGACAACCAGCGTGGTGCGACAATGGGCGAGGTGTATTCGCCGCTTTCCGGCGCTCAAGTCTCCACCACCGGCATTTTCTTCACGCAGATAGTCTCGACGCTGTTCTTCGTGGGCGGTGCGGTTTTTCTGCTTCTTGGGGCGGCGTACGGCAGCTATTTCATATGGCCTGTATTCTCGGATGGGGTTTCGTTCGTCAACAACGCACCTGTGCTGATGCTGGGTTCATTGGACGGCATGCTAAAGACGACTGTAGTCATTTCAGCCCCCGTTGTGATAATAATGTTTCTGGCGACGGTCGGTCTTGGTCTTGTGAACAGAACGGCTCCGCAGCTTAACGTATTCTTCCTTTCGATGCCCATCAAATCCGCACTGGGCGTAGCAATGCTGCTGATCTACATTCCATTCATACTGGACATGCTTATGTACAAGAATTCAGATGTCATTCTGATTTCTGTGCGACGGCTTTTAGGAGGCTGATGCCATGGCGGAGTCCAGTGGAGAGAAAACAGAGTTGCCTACGCCCAAGAAGCTGCGCGATGCGCGGCAGAAGGGGCAGGTGTGCACATCGAAGGATGTGGTATCCACAGCCATACTTGTCGTTCTTTTTGCGCTTTTGGGATGGATGGGCGTAGCGCTGATGGACGATATGGAGGAGCTTTTAAGGTTCCTTTCTGGCCGAGTCGCCGACAACGATCTGCCGGCGGTGCGGGAGTCGACCAAGATGACGGTGCTGCTGATATTCAAGCATTCGTTCATATTTGTTGCGGTCGCCGCCGTAGTCGGCATAATAGGCAATGTAGCCCAGATAGGGTTTCTCTTTACGTTCGAGCCGATCATACCAAAGCTGGACAAGCTTAATCCGGTGTCTGGAGCCAAGAAGATATTCTCCATGAAGAACCTTTTTGAGTTCCTGAAGAATGTCGTAAAGATTTCGTTTCTCGGCTATCTTCTTTACAAGATAATCTGGGCCAGCATACCAGAGCTTCTGACCATGTGCTACGGAACGGTTGACGACATATTCCCAAGCCTTAAGCTCATGTTGAAGAGATTGGCCGTGTACAGTGCGTTTGGCTATATAGTGATAGCTGTAGTGGATCGTCTTTTCCAGGGCAAGAACTTCACCAAGGAAATGATGATGACGAAGGACGAGGTGAAGCGCGAATACAAGGAGATGGAAGGCTCCGCCGAGATCAAGCAGGCACAGCGCCAATTCCGTGATGAGCTGCTCAACGGTCCTGATCCGGTTAAGTCCACAAAGCAGTCGAATGTTGTCGTGACCAACCCGACGCGCCTTGCGGTCGGAATCCGCTATCGTGCCGATGAGTCGCCGCTGCCGCGCATCTGCGCTATGGGTGCTGGCCGGCGCGCCAAGATAATCCGCGAAACGGCCATGGCCGAAGGCATCCCGCTGATAGAGGATAAACCCCTCGCCCGAGCCCTTTTCGCAGAGGGAAAGATCGATGACATAATACCAGATTCGCTGATTGAGCCGGTCGCAGAGGTTCTGAAGTGGGCAAAGCAGCTTGAGGATGCCCGCAAAGAGGAGGCCGAGCTTGATAGCGTCACTCTTGATGATCTCGATCAGCCAGTTGCATGATTGAAACCGCATGACGCATCCAGGTTTTCATACGGATGCGGCGGAGTTAACGGGAAAAGGTTTTTTTGATATACTACCAACATGAGTGAAAAAATCATGATGCAAGGCGGGAAGCTTATCGTTCCCGCAAATCCAGTAATTCCCTTCATCGAAGGCGATGGGATTGGCCCGGATATAACAAGGGCCTCCATGTTTGTGTGGAATGCTGCCGTGGAAAAGGCCTATGGTGGTGAGCGCAAAATCGAGTGGTGCGAGGTTCTTGCCGGAGAGAAGGCATACAAGGCAACTGGCGAATGGCTGCCTCAGAAGACCATAGATGCCTGTCGCGAATGCCTCGTGTCGATAAAGGGGCCGCTTACTACGCCGGTTGGTGGTGGAATCAGGTCGATAAATGTAGCCATGCGTCAAGAGCTCGACCTTTACGTATGCCTGAGGCCCGTCAGATGGTTTAAAGGCGTGCCTTCGCCGGTGAAGCGTCCTGAGCTCACCGACATGGTTATATTTCGCGAAAACACCGAGGATATCTATGCCGGAATAGAATGGATGAACGGCACTCCCGAGGTGGAGAAGGTGAAGAAGTTCCTTCTTGAGGACATGGGGGTGAAAAAGATACGCTTCCCCGGTACGGCGTCAATCGGCATAAAGCCAGTCAGCCTTGAGGGTACGGAGAGACTCGTACGCGCTGCGTTGGACTACGCGGTGCATAATGACCGCAAGTCCGTCACCCTGGTCCACAAGGGGAACATCCAGAAGTTCACTGAAGGTGCGTTCCGTGACTGGGGCTACGCCTTGGCCAAGCGTGAATACGGTGCGACGATGATAGGCGACGGACCTTGGTGCGAGTTCAAAAACCCCAAAACCGGGCGCATGATAACTGTCAAGGATTGCATATGCGATGCATTCCTGCAGCAGATTCTGACGCGTCCCGCCGAATATGACGTGATCGCCACTCTGAATCTCAACGGCGACTATGTTTCTGATGCGCTTGCGGCCACCGTCGGCGGCATTGGCATCGCTCCAGGCGCAAACATAAACTATCAGACCGGCGTCGCCGTATTTGAAGCTACGCACGGTACCGCACCCAAGTACGCAGGACTCGACAAGGTGAATCCCGGTTCGTTGATCCTGTCTGGTGAGATGATGCTCAGGTATCTTGGGTGGACGGAGGCAGCGGACAAGATCATTGCGGCTATGGACAAGGTAATCGCTTCTAAGACCGTAACATACGATTTTGCGCGGCAGATGGAAGGCGCGAAAGAGGTGTCGTGCTCCGCGTTTGGAGCGGCCCTCGCCGATGCAATGTGACATGAAAATCGCGTTGACCGGAGATGTCGCCCTTGATGTCCTCGCCCCATATTTCAAGGAGGCGGGGCTTGAGGTTTACGTTCCTGCTGGTTTTGGGACGTGGCGTCAAGAACTTCTGGACGATTCTTCGGGACTTCGCCGCTTTGCGCCTGATGTTGTGTTTGACGTTACGGCCCACGATAAAGCTCTCTCCTCAGAGGTTGAAGGTTTCTTTGACGAACGCATGCGAACCTTGGCGTCCCAACCGTATTCCCTGGCCGGGATCAAGGCTCTTGTAGAGGAGTTCTCGTACTTTCGTCTCGCTGCGCCGAAGAAGGTGCTGGCGGTCGATGCCGACAACACGCTCTGGCGCGGCATTTTGAGCGAGGACGGCAAAGATGCTCTTGTTCCTTGCATCGAGTTCCAGAAGGGGCTTCTGGCGTTGCGGGAAAAGGGCGTTGTCCTTGTGCTGCTGACGAAGAACGATTGTTGCGAACAGTTCATGCGCAGCGACTTCCCGCTCAAAGATTCGGATTTTGCCGTGCGGCGCATCAATTGGTCGCCTAAGGCGGGAAACCTTATCGAGGCGTGCCGGGAGCTTAATGTCTCTACCGATTCCGTTGTCTTTGTCGATGACAATCCTCACGAGCGGATGCAGATGTCGGCGCACCTCCCCGAGGTTACGGTCCTCCCATGGAACGGGTGGGATGAGGGTGCGGCACGCCCGGATGCGCGCGCGCATTGCCTTCTCAGGCGGATAGAGGAGTATTTCTTCGCCGACATGGGGTCCACTGAGGAGGACCGCCTGCGTGCCGCCAGCTACGCCGCCAGAAAAGCGGCGGAGTCTACGGTGCATGAATACAAGAACGTCGGCGAATACCTGAAATCCCTCGGCCTTTGCGCCGAAGGGCGCCTGGCCCAGGAAGGCGATTTGGGTCGTCTTGCTCAGATGGCGGGCAAGACCAATCAGTTCAATGCGACTACGATCCGCCGCACACGGGACGGCTTCGCTGATATGCTCAAGGATCCTTTGAGGCGCGTGTATGTGTTCAGGACGTGGGACAAGTTCGGCGAGCAAGGGATTGTCTGCTATGTGGTGGTCGATCTGGAAAAGCGGCGCATTACTGATTTCGTCATGAGTTGTCGCGCCATGGGCCGTACGCTCGAGCATTTCGTCTACAACTTTACTGCGCGAGCTCTTGGATATGCACCGGCGATAGACTTTGTCCGTTCCGCGAAGAATGCGCCGTTTGCAGAATTCCTGCATGGACTTGAACCGTCAATGGAGACCTACTATGAAGAAAGGTGAGTCGATCGCTCTCGTTTCTCTCGGATGCGCCAAGAATGCAGTTGACCTTCAGGTCATGGCGGGCAACCTAATGAAAAAAGGATGCACGCTGTCGACTGATCCTGATCGCGCGGATACGGTCATAGTCAACACGTGCGCATTTATCGCCTCTGCGCGTGAAGAGGCCGAGGCCGAGATAACGCGCGCAATATCTCTTAAGCGGGCGGGCAACTATTCGAAGGTAGTCGTCACGGGATGCTATCCTCAGCGATACCCGAAGGCTGTTGCAAAATTCCCTGGCGTAGACGTGTGGCAGGGCGTTCCGCAAGACTGGATAGAGCCAAAGATTCCGGCGCTTCGCTTTACCGGTAAGGCGTTCGCATACCTGAAGATCGCAGAAGGTTGTGCGCATCGCTGCTCGTACTGTGCCATACCGTCAATCCGCGGCAAATTCAGGAGCCGTCCGTTGGACGCCATCATGAAGGAGGCGCGAGAGCTCGTAAAGAGCGGTTGCCGAGAGCTGAACATAGTTGCGCAGGATCCCATGCTATACGGCATGGAATGGAAAAAGTCTGGCGGACCTAACCTGGTGACTCTTCTCAGGAAGTTGGACACGATAAAAGGGGATTTCTGGGTGCGGGTCCTTTACTCATATCCCAGCGAGATAAGCGAAGAGTTCCTGGCATGGATGCTTACTTCGCGCCATGCCGTCAGATACATAGATGTTCCTCTTCAGCACACTGATCCGGACGTTCTTGCCAAAATGAATCGCCGCGGCGCGATAGAGGCTACGCGTTCCGCCGCCGAGGTGCTGCGAGCAATAGTGCCTGGCGTGACCCTCAGGACTACAATCATGACCGGCTTCCCCGGCGAGACTGATGTGCGCTTCAGGCGAATGCTTGCGGACCTGGCGCGAATGCAGTTCGACCATCTTGGCGCTTTTGCGTATTCGCCAGAGGATGGCACCAAGGGCGCCAAGATGAAGGGCCGCCCATCGCGAAAGGTTGCCGAGATGCGCGAGAAGCTTGTGATGGATCAGGCGGCGGCTCTATGGAAGGTAAAGGCCCGGCGCATGATAGGCGATACATTCCGCGCCCTTGTTGTCGCGCCAGGAGTTGCGCGCATGGAGAGCCAGGCCCCGGATGTAGATGGAGTTGTCTATCTTGACTCCACCCCACCTGTTGGGGAATTTGTAAACGTCAAGCTCTCGAAGGTGCGAGGATTTGACTTTGACGCTAAAGTGGTATAAAGAAGGAGGTCTGAAATGAGCGTAAAGGGATGTTGTTTTTCCGCGGCTTTCTTGGTTGCGTCTGCATGCTGCACGGCGCAGACCGTTGACGCTGTTGCGGTCAGCGGCGGGTCGGCTGTTGAGAGCCAGGCCAAGCCATCTGGCGGGACTCCCCCCGCAGGACAGGCTGGAGATCCTTTTTGGGCGGCGGTTGCGCCTAGAAAAGAGTGCCGTGCCAAGCTTGAAGTTCGTAGCGGCAGCAACATGCCCTTCGTTGAGGCGGAGGTCAATGGCGTAAAGTGCAACCTTCTTTTGGATACCGGTGCGACGCATACGACATTCGACATTTCCTTTGTCAAAAAGAACATGCCTGACGCCGAATTGGTGCCTGTCATGCTTATGGCTGATTCAAATGTCGAAGGTGCCCCGCGTTACATGCGCGTCGGATCAATGAAGATAGGTGAGGCCGAGTTTAGCGATTTTGGCGCCATGGCCCTCGACATATCGCATCTTCATTCGTCGATCGGCGCAAAGGTTGACGGCATCCTTGGCATGAGCACGCTAGGGCGTGTGCCGATTCTGTTTTCTCTCGGATCCGCCGAGATGGTGTTTGTTCCGGGCAAGGAGGTCCTGGACGGGTTCGGGCCTCTCATAAAACGGTCGCTTAGTGATCCGATGAGCATCCTGCTGCCGGTTGAATTGGGCGGACATTCTTTTGAGATACTAGTCGACTCTGGATCTTCAATGACTTTCCTGTCGCGCGATACCGGCTGGCCCACTACCGGCGAAGAGGCGAACATCCCTGCGGTGGACATAAATGGCTCTGTTGGCATAAAGCCGTTTGTCGGAGAGAAGGGCGTTTTGCCCGTCGGTGGCGGCATAGAAATAACGCCACTTGTCGTTTCTGAGCCTATGAACCGTATCGGCTCGAATGTGCTAAAGGCGTATGACATGTTAGTCGCTGGCCGTTTTGTCTGCTTTCGTCCCTCCAATACACGCTAAGGATTATTAAATCATGAAAAGAAACAATATTGCAGTCTCGGCGTTGCTTGCCTTCTCGTCTACTCTCTTTTGTTTTGCCGCGGATGAGATCGCGGTGCCCGATCAACCGCCATCGCCATCTTTGCGTGAGGTTTTGCCGCCGGTGATTCACGTCGTCGATCTGCGCGCCGACGAGAAGTCGATTGCGGTTGAGAGCGTCGATGCCGTCGTGGAGGACAATGGATTTTTCCGCCGCGTCCGAACGACTTTCACGTTCACCAATCCAAATTTGCGCGCGATGGCGGGCGAGTTGGAGTTTCCGATACCCGATGGCGCAAGCATTTGCGGATATTCGCTTGAGGTCAACGGAGAAATGGTGCCTGGCGTGGTCTGCGAGAAGGAGAAGGCTCGTGTCGCTTTCGAGAACGAGGTAAGGAAGGGCGTCGATCCGGGAATCGTCGAGCAGGTGAAGGGCAACATTTGGAAGACGCGAATCTTTCCGCTCTCGCCCAATGTGCCGCGCAAGGCCGAGGTGGATTATGTGGCGCCTAAGTCTGCAAACGAATTCGCCACAGCACCCGTGTTCGAGCAGGACGATGAGGACCTCTTCGTCGCGGAGGCGACTGAAGCCGCCGCAGTCGAGCCCATCTCCGCTAAAATCGCCGCGTTCGCTAAGGGCACCGTTGTGTGGGATGCCAGCATGAGCGCCAAGCCGTTCGCCGCCACGTGGCGCGGCAGGTTGGCGGCTTTGCCGGAGAATGGCGAATGGTCGCTTGTCGTGTTCCGTCATGCGGCCGAAGCGCCGCGCATCTTCGCCTCTCGCGATGAACTGCTTGCCGCCATAGATGCCATAGTCTACGACGGCGGCACTAGCATTGGTGCGGCGATTGACGTGCTTGGCCTTGCGGTCAGTCCGTTGCCTGCGCTTTTGTTTACTGACGAGATCGACACGATGGGTCTTTCTGTGCCTGGCTACGAGGACATGCCTGGTGTGACGGTCGCTTCGCGAGATGACGTTCCGGTTCGCAGCGTGTCCGTGCGGAGGCTGCCTAGGGGAGAAGCTCTTCCGGAAGGCGTTGAGGCCAGGCAAAGCACGCTTCTCGCTACGGTATGGGCGGCCAGGCGCATGCAGGATCTCGCATCGCAGTCCGACTCGCGCAAGGACGAGTTCCTTGCCCTTGGCCGCAAGTACGGTGTGGCTGGTCCCGGGCTCTCGCTGATAGTGCTGGAGACGCTAGAGCAGTGGCTGGAGCACAAGATCGAACCGCCCGCCAACCTAGCGATCCACGACGAGTGGGTGCGTCGCCGTGCGGCGGACGACGATCCGATCGCCGACAAGAAGGCTAGGGCGGAGCACGAGAAGGAGCTGCTTGAATACTGGGAGGAGCGAGTAAAGTGGTGGAATGATCCGAAGCCTCCGAAGAAGACGCCCAAGAGTGGACTCTTCGATAGCATTGCACGAGTGTTCAGCGGCAACAATGGCGATGCCGCGCCCGCGGATGCTGTGCCCGAGGTCGCCGCAGCCGGCGGTGGCCGCAGGCTTGGTGCCGAGAGGCGCGCAAGCGCATCCAGTAATGCCAGCGCGGAGAGCGAGGAATATCTGATGGAGGAGCCGATGGCGTTGGCGAAAAATGCGGCCTCGCCTGGCGCGGCAGCAAGCGGTCACGCTCCTACTGTTACGCTGAAGGAGTGGGATCCAAAGACGCCCTATCTGGATGTTCTAAAGTCCGCCGCGAAAGGTGAAGCTTACAGTGCCTATCTTGCGGAGCGAGAGAAGCATGGTTCGTCACCCGCGTTCTACCTTGACTGCGCAGGTTGGTTCTTCAAGGCCGGTGAACGGGAATTCGGTGAGCGGATATTATCCAACCTTGCTGAATTCAAGTTGGAGGATGCCGTCCTTTGGCGGTCGATGGGCTGGCGGGCTCGCGAGGCTGGCAGCTACGACCTGGCGATACTTGCCTTCCGCAAGGTGCTGGCGCTGCGCGGCGAAGAGGCGCAGTCGCGCCGCGACCTCGCTCTTGTGCTTTGCGAGAAGGGCAAGTCTCTCGTCGCCGCAAATCCCGGCAGCGCCGAGGCCAAGGCCGCGCTAGAAGAGGCGATGAGCCTCTTTGCCGACGCGGCGTTTGAGCCGCGCTCACGTCGCAGCGGACGTCGCGGCAACGATTTCCAGGTGTCGGTCATAGCATTGGAAGAGCTGAACGGACTTGTGTCGTGGGTCGATTCCATAGCATGGCCTGATGGCGCGAAGCCTGCGGTTGTGGCGTTTGACGCCGCATATCGCCGGGACCTTCCTGTGAAGCTCAGGATTGTGATGAGCTGGGATGCCGACGAGACCGACATCGACCTGCACGTGCTTGAGCCGAACGGTGAAGAGGCATATTATGGCAACCGTCGTACTGCCGAAGGAGGGTTCGTATCGCAGGATGTCACGACGGGCTACGGACCAGAGGAGTACCTGAAGAAGGATTTGGAGCCTGGCTCGTACAAGGTGCTCTCGAACTACTTCGCCTCGCATCAGACTGCGCTGACAGGCGCGACGACCGTAACTGCCACGGTCTACACCGACTGGGGAACAGCGGACGAGAAGCGCCAGGTGCTGACGATGCGTCTCGACAAGCCCAAGTCCAAGCACCTTATTGGCGAAGTTGCCTTATGATCTGGCGCCACACAAAGCCGTAGTTATGATATAATATATCTTTGTGGAACGCATCTGCATCAATGGTGTGGACGCCGAGGTTGCGCGAACTTTTGCCGAGAGGGCGAAAGGACTCATAGGCCGAAGCGGTGTCGAGCTCGGAAAGGGCTTGCTCATAACACGGTGCAATTGCATCCATACTTTTTTCATGCGCTTCCCGATCGACGCCACTTTTTTGGACGGCGAAGGGCGTGTGATCAAGGTAGTTCGTAACATACGCCCTTGGCGGGCGTGGGTTTGGGGTGGATGGCGGGCCAGACAGGTCCTCGAGACCGCCTCTTCAGACGGTAGGTCGCAATGAAAGGAGTAATACGAATGAAGAAAATCATCGCCGCAGCAGTGCTTGCGGTTGGATCGCTTGTTTTGCATGCGAATCCCCCGGGATTCATAAGCGACTATAACGCAGCGCTTGGGCGTGCCGCGGCGGAGGGCAAGCCTGTGCTAGCCATGTTCTCCGGAAGCGATTGGTGCCAATGGTGCAATAAATTAGAAGCTGAGTTCCTGAACCAGCCGGAGTTCCTCGAGGTTGTAAAGGACAATCTTGTCCTTTTGTACATTGATCTGCCCAGCGACAATTCCAAGCTTGATCCCGAGGCGGCTTCGCTGAATCCGCAGCTGGTCAAAAAGTATGGCGTAAAAGGCTTGCCGTCGCTGATCTTCCTTGACCCCAAGGGCGATAAGCTTGGCGTTGCGGAACGCATGCAGGTGCCGCCTGCGGATTGGGGCAAGTATTTGGTGGAGGAGGGCCTGAAGCTGTTCCGTGCGGCAGCGCCACCTGAGCCGAAGTTTACGCTTGGCGAGGGCGATGACGCCAAGGAGTACGATCTTTCTTCTTTTGATTCGGCGAAGGAATACATTGACTCCTATGCCGACAATGTTCAGAGCGATGCCTCTTTTGACAAACATGAGCGCATGGCGCTTGCCACCATCAGGGAGCAGAACCGTTTCTTCGGCACTTGGTGGGCCATTCTTCCCCCATTGATTGCGATCTTCCTTGCTCTGGTAACAAAAGAGGTGTATTCCTCCCTGTTCATAGGTATTGTCGCTGGCGGGATTCTATACTCCGGTTTCTCGTTCGAGGGGACTGTAAAGCACGTAATGACGACCGGGTTCGTCTCCTCCATTGCCGATTCCTACAACATCGGCATTCTGTTGTTCCTGGTGCTTCTTGGCGCCCTCGTCTCAATGATGAACAAGACTGGTGCTTCGGCGGCGTTTGGACGCTGGGCCCAGACCCACATAAAGAGCCGCGTTGGCGCACAGATCGCGACGATCATTCTCGGAATGCTGATTTTTGTTGACGACTACTTCAATTGCCTTACTGTTGGCTCGGTAATGCGTCCTGTTACCGATGCGAAGAAGGTGTCTCGTGCGAAGCTCGCCTACCTTATAGATGCCACTGCCGCGCCCATATGCATCATTGCGCCTATTTCTTCGTGGGCGGCTGCAGTCGCGGGTTTTGCAAAAGGCGCGGGGGCGGAGAGCGGCTTCTCGCTCTTCATAAATGCAATCCCATACAACTACTATGCGATTCTTACGATAGTGACGATGATCTTCTTCGCCATCGCCAAGTTCGATTTTGGCCCGATGAAGAGGCATGAAATCAACACGTTGTCGGGTAAGCCCGACCTTGGTGCCCTTGAGGCCGCTACTGACACACTTACCAATAACGAGCGCGGCAGGGTTATTGATTTGCTCATTCCGGTCGTGTTCCTTGTCGCCGCGTGCGTCGTCGGCATGATCTATTCGGGCGGTTATTTTGGCGAAGACAATCCAGGCTTCATCCAGGCGTTCTCTGATTCCGATGCATCTGTCGGACTGGTCTACGGCTCGATCGTCACTGTCATATTCGCAGTTGCGTTCTATCTTTGCCGTCGCGTAATCACTTTCCGCGATTGCATGGATGCGTTCCCTGAAGGCTTCAAGGCCATGGTCCCCGCCATCATGATACTGTGCTGCGCCTGGACCCTCAAGACCATGACCGATTCGCTTGGCGCCAAGGTGTTCATCTCCGATCTCATTAACGGGCCCGCTGCGTCGTTCAAGTTCTTCCTGCCGGCGATCATATTCGTCATAGCGGTGATTCTTGCGTTCTCCACAGGCACTTCCTGGGGCACGTTCGGAATACTCATACCGATCGTTCTCGCGGCGATACCTGGCTCTTACATGACCATCATCGCCGTGTCCGCCTGCATGGCCGGTGCCGTATGCGGCGACCACTGCTCGCCCATTTCCGACACCACCATCATGGCATCCGCAGGCGCGCAGTGCAACCATGTAGTGCACGTCAATACGCAACTTCCCTATGCGCTTCTTGTTGCGGCAGTATCGTTTGTAGCGTATGCTGTCGCCCCGTTCGTCCATTCGACGATGATTTCCCTTGTCCTGGCGCTGGTCATGATGGTCGGAGTGCTTTTCATTCTGTTCAAGATGTTCGGCAACAAGGGTGTGTCCGAGTCAATGCCCAAGATGCTTGGTGCGCTTTCGCGCTTTGCAAGCGACAAGGCCTTCTCCGTGGCCTTGGACAAGATGGCGCACAGCATAATGGCGGACGGAAAGATTGACTATCGCGAAACGAACGAACTGATGGCCTTCCTCAAGGGCGTCGACGGATGCGATGAGTTCCGCAAGGCGCTTGAAGACGCCATGGCGGACGGTGTTATAACACAAGAGGAGTCCGACGGCCTCAAGAAATTCTTCGGCGAACTTTCACGTAAGGCACTCTGATGCGCGTAGTTTTCATGGGATCAAGCGCGGCAAGCGCCACTTGCCTCCAGGCCATCTTGAGGGATCCGGTCCTGGAGGTGGTTGGCTTGGTGACTCCGCCAGACCGTCCGGTTGGCCGCGGAAAGGTCGTCTCGCCGTGCCCATGCAAGGCTTTCGCCGTGTCGCACGGCATAACGAACATAATAACGCCGGACAACGTCAATGATGCCCAAGCGCTTGCGCAGATATATTCATGGCATCCAGATGTGATTGCGGTCGTCTCGTTTGGACAGTTCCTGAAGAAGGCTATTCTTGAAATGCCGCTTTTCGGGTGCATAAACTGTCACTTTTCGCTTCTGCCGAAGTATCGCGGCGCATCGCCTGTGGTAGCGGCCATAGCGGCTGGCGACAGGCTTACCGGCGTTAGCATCATAAAGATGGGCATCGGCATGGACGACGGACCGATTTTGATGCAGCGCTTCGAGCCGATCTGCTCTGACTCCACCGGCGGTTCGCTGATGAGCGACCTTGCGATCGCCGGCGGCGTGACACTTGCGAAGACCCTCAGGCTGATGAACGACAACGCGCTTCCGCCGCCGGTTCTTCAGAACGATGCCGAGGCAACGTTCGCCTGGAAGCTCAAGAAGTCTGACGGCCTCATCGACTGGTCGGCACCGGTCCTTACCATCGACCGTAAGATACGCGCCTATTCTCCCTGGCCCGGCAGTTATACGTTCCTGCCTGAAAGATTCAGGAAGAAGGGTAATACAGGGCGTCTTGTAGTGCTTAAGGCAGAAATCGCCGGGCGCATAACCCCCGAGCAGCGCGAGGCGGTTCCTGGTTCCGTAATAGAGATAGACGAAAAGGGCCGCCCGGTGATACGTTGCATCGACACGGCTCTCAGGCTGCTGGTCGTCAAGCCCGAAGGCTCGTCTGAAATGCCTGCCGCTGCGTTTCTTAGAGGGCGACCATTGGCAATCGGGGACATCCTTTTAAACGGCTGACGGATATGTCAAAAGCGTTAGACTTTCCTGGTTTTATCGATGTGCATGTGCATTTTCGCGACCCGGGAATGCCCGACGCGGAAACGACCTCTACTGGACTGGCCGCCGCATCGCGTGGAGGCTTTGCAGCCGTCGTTACGATGCCGAACACCACGCCTGCTTGCGACTCGCCGGAGTCGATAAACTACCAGATAAGTGCCGCGCAGGGCTCAAATACGCTACTTTTGCCTTCCGCATGCATAACCAAAGGTAGGCTGGGCCATGAAGTCGCCGATCTGGAGGCGCTTGCCGAGGCGGGTGCCGCGTTTTTTACAGACGACGGATCGTTTGTTGCCGATGACACGGTGATGGAAGAGGCGATGCGCCGCGCCGCAAGTCTTGGAATGACGGTGTGTCAGCATGCGATGGCCCCGAAGGAGGTCGGCGGTGGGGTGATTCGCGACTGCGCGCTTGCACGGGCTAAGCATCTGCCTGTCATTCCGGCATCGGCTGAGACGGTCGCCATACGGCGTGACATTTCGATATGCAGGGTCACCGGATGCCGACTTCATATACAGCACATCTCGACGGCGGAAGGGGTGTCGCTGGTGAGGGATGCGCAGAAGGAGGGCCTCCCGTTAAGCGCCGAGGCTACGCCGCATCATCTTTTGCTTTCATGCGATGATATACAGGCGGACGATGCGAACTACAAGATGGCTCCACCCCTTGGAAATCGCGAAGACCGTGCCGAGTTGAGAAGGGCCGTAAAGGACGGCGTCCTCATGTTCGCTACGGACCATGCGCCGCATCCGGCAAGAACCAAGACTCTTGGGTTTGCCGCGAGCGCAAATGGAATTATTGGGCTGGAGACCGCCGTTCCTATAACATATGCCGTCATGGTCGAAGAGGAGGGGATGTCCGTCGATGCATGGGCTCGCGCATGGAGTGAGATGCCGCGGTCCATATTATCCGCGTCTGCCGCCGCCAAACTTGCCGCGCATGGCGTAGGGACTTGCGTAGTGGTCGGTGAGCGGCGCAAGATTGATATCTCGAATTTCGCTTCACGCTCTAGGAATTGTCCTTACGATGGCTTGGAATTCGACGCCTTCCCGTATTTGACTGCACATAGTTAAGCTTACTTGGACCAATTGTCGTGTAGGCCTGAGATCAGCTGGTGCGCAACACCCTAAGACCAGCCCCGCAACCGCGTACTTTTGTATCCTTATGGGAAATTGTCCCTATTGGTTTGCAGAGTTTGGCCTATTGGCACCACATTAAGCAACCCTTGCGCACCAAAGGAAATTTTGCTGCGCAGCAGGCGTCTTGGGAGAGCGTACGCTGTAACTTGGGAGAGCGGGCGTCTCGCCCGCGCATAGGGAAAACTTAACCATCGCCTATTCCAAATTGCGGCAGGATTCGCCGCAACCGTGCTCGCCTTCGAGGGCGGGCGATTTCCGCGTCCTTGCGACCGCTCGACATACACTAGTATGTCTTCGGGTCGCAGTCCTGCGCAAATCGCCTCGTCCTCGAAGGTTCCGCCCGGCTGGCGGCGGCGAATCCTGCCGCGCTTGGCATTTTCGAGTGCGCTCGGCGGTGCGTCTCGGCGCTCTTCGCTCGCTCCCGCTCCGCGACCGTCTTCTCCCGCGCCATCCATCGCCGATTCGCGGCGCATGGCGTCGTCGCGTGCCTTCTCGCTGACGCTCGTCGGCCCACGCTCCTGGCCATGCTTGCGACTCGGCGCGTCTGCCGCGAACCGAAGCCGTCCGCGTCGCTAAGCTCGCTCATCGCGTCTCGCCACCCTGCCTCGCTCGTAGTACATAAAGCATGCGTACTTCATGTCCTCCCCGGTACACATACCGGCTTCACGCCACAAAACCCAGCAAGTTTGGACTGCGGCAAGAAGCTAGCTTCTACCGACCGGCAGAGTGGGCATTATAACTTGGGAGAGCGGGCGTCTCGCCCGCTCATAAGGAGGGGTAGCTTCTTCCATCTACGCGGGCGAGACGCCCGCGCTCCCAGTGATTCGCCCCCTCCCCTAGGGCTAAACTCGCAACCATATGCTGCCTTATCAATAAACCCGCCAGGGCGAACCACAACAGCCCTAGCGGACCATAACTCCGACGATAGCGGATCATAACCCATACGGTAAGGTCAAATCCGTTTGCCTTAGGGGACCATAACCCATACCTCTAAGGGCGTAATACTTGGGAGAGCGGGCGCTGTAACTTGGGAGAGCGGGCGTCTCGCCCGCTCTGAAGGAAAGTTAATCTTCCATCT
>CAMZEN010000024.1 GCA_947305775.1 uncultured Verrucomicrobiota bacterium | reverse complement strand
ATGCCAATTCAGGCGTTTAGACCTGAGCGGTTTCGCACCTATGGGATGCTAATGATTTACTTTCTATTCTCTTTTGTATCCCACTCTGGGAGGGAGAGTATCCCACTGTGGGAGGGTCCCCCTCCCGCTCTGGGATGGTGTGGGTGTCGCAGCGGGATGTCGCGGCGGAGAGGTAAAGCGTGTATTTGTTTGAATTGGCCTCGTCCTTCTTGCCTTTTCCGCCGGAAATCCAGGAGATGTAGTGCTTGTCCTTGAGCGAAACAAGGGCACGATTCACGGAAGACACGCCGAAATGCGTCATGTCGCTTATCGTCGATGCCGACGGGTCGCAGCGGCCAGTCTCGCGGTTGTGGCAGAACGCCAGCGCCGCCAACACCGACTGTTCGGTCGGGGACGTGTCGTGGACGTTCCAGTACACCGCTTTCGAATACTCGTAGCTCATAGGCCGGACAGCTCCATGTCGGCCCACAGGATGTCCGTCGCCTCGGCAATCGCGTTCACGACGCCGTCGGCTTCACGCTGCGACATGTATTCGAAAACGGCCTCGTCTAGCCGGTTGACCTTGCGCCATGCGAGTATGTAGCGGCGGGCGGCGTCCACTGAGCCGACGCGCTTTGCGAACGCGGCGGCCTCGCGCAGAAATGCGGCGAGCGCGACGACGATCTGACGCCAAAGGCCGTATTCGTCGGTCCAGACGTCGTCTATGTGCGGACGCAGCACTGCGCTTTCATCGGCGGTGTCGAACGCATCGTCGGAAAGGCCATAGTCCACTTCATACTTCGCGCACTCGGTCCATGTCTTCGTCGCAAGAATCCGCTTAAGTTCGCTCGCGGCGAAAGCGCTTGACTGGTTCGGGGCCTTGCCGTCGCGCACGGCCCTTATTGCGTCGGCGACAAACTCAAAGATCGCGTCGGAATTGTCGAGGCACCGCGCATCCGGCGTCGTCTTGAAATTCGAGCGGGCGATGTTTTCGGCGTCCGCGTTGCGCACCAATGCAACGGCTTCCCAAGTCTCGCGGGTCCTGCGGTCTGCACCCTCAATATCAACATTCTTCATGTCCCATATTATACCAAATCACCTGCGATGCAGAGCCATTGCCTTAGAAGAAGTAACTGCATCAAAAGCAAATCACCGACGCCATTGACGAAATGCGCAGACTTCCCTTCCGCTTTTCCGCGATCATATCAAGCGCTGGCGGGAGGAGACTAAAGAATAGCATCTCGCGGAGAGCGTCCACTCTCCCAAGGTAAGACGCCTGCGCTTCCTAGGTAGAACGCCAGCTAGGGGTGTATGATTATCTCGCCAGCATGAAGTCGGCGAGCGAGGTCGCCAGGTCTCTGCGGACGCCCATCAACGAGTGGGTGGCTGGGTAGACTTTGCGAATGCGGCGCGCATCGGCAGGCAAGGCGTTCCAGAATTCGTCGAGTGGCGCGGACGGCACGACAGTATCATACATTCCGGTTGCGAGGAACACCGACTTGCCGGCGAAGGACTTCGCGGCGTTCACAAAGCGCATTGCGCTGGCGTTCGCCAGAATGTCGTCCACAACGGCTTCGTCGGACTCACGGTGAAGCACATGGAGGCCTTCGCCTATAAGGAAGGACGTAAGCTCATCTTTCGTCATGCTCTCCGCCATGTAGCCGATGTCGCACGGCGCGATCATGACCACGCCTCGAACGCGGCAATCCTGCGCGGCGGCGTTCACCACGCTGTTGCCGCCCATGGAATGTCCGACAAGATAAACGGCGGCAGGGTCAATACCATATTTGGGCGCCGTCTCTGGCGACATCGCCCAAGCGGCGAGATTCGCGGCGTCGCATATGCAGCCCGAAACGGTATACGCACCCTCGCTGCCCCATGCGCCGCGATGGTGCGGAATCACCACTACGATGCCTGCCCTGCACAAGTCATGGGCGACGTCATCCCAGCGCGTGAACCCGGCAAAGCCGTGGCACAGTATCGCACAGGGGCGGTGGTCGCCGAACCTGGACGACGGCACGAGAACCTGTCCATATATGGTGCTACCGTCCGAGTCGAACACGAGCGCATCAAGGCGCGGCAGTTCCGAGACCGAGGCATACTCGCCATCGGTCGGCGCAAGGCGGCTGGCGCATCCGCAAAATCCCGCGGCGGCGGCAAGCGCCGCGTAAAACGCGATATTGAATATGTGTTTCATTGGCGGTGCAACTGGGCCTTCCAATCCGCGAAGGTGCCGTCGGCTATCGCCGCGCGCATCTCCTTCATGAAGCGGTTGAGCGCATAGACGTTGTGTATCGTGAGCAGCCTGAGGCCAAGTATTTCGTCGGCGTTCAGCAGATGGCGCACGTAGCTTCGGGTGAAGTTGCGGCAGCAGTAGCATTCGCACCCTTCCTCGACCGGCCCTTGATCGAGAATCCATTTAGCCGCCTTGATGGCGACGTTGCCATTACGTGTGATGGCGGTTCCGTGACGGGCGACGCGCGTAGGGATGACGCAGTCGAACATGTCCACGCCGCGCGCGACGCACTCGGCCATCTGGTGCATCACGCCAAGGCCCATTACGTAGCGAGGCTTGTCCTCGGGGAGGTATGGGACGGACGCGTCAACGGCCTTATACATATATTCTTCGGGCTCGCCCACCGAAACGCCGCCGATCGCGTAGCCGTCGAAGCCGATCTTGACGAGCTCTTCGGCGCAGTGGCGGCGAAGGTCGTCGTAGACGCCGCCTTGTACGATTCCGAAAACAAGCTGGCCTTCGGCGTGGGGCTGATCCTTGGAGACCTGCGCCCAGCGGATCGTCTGCTCGACGGACTTCTCGGCACGGTCGCGCTCGCAGGGGTAGGGAAGGCACTCGTCGAACACCATTGCGATGTCGCTGCCGATGACGCGCTGCATCGCCATGGACTCTTTGGGGCCAAGGAAGAATTCGTGTCCATCAAGGTGCGAATTGAAGCGGCAGCCGTCCTCGGTGATCTTGCGCATCTTCGCGAGGGAAAACACCTGGAAGCCGCCCGAGTCGGTGAGGATCGGTCCATCCCAGCGCATGAATTTGTGGAGGCCGCCGCCGGCGGCAATCACTTCGGCGCCAGGGCGAAGCATAAGGTGGTATGTGTTGCCAAGCACAACCTGGGCACCGTTTTCGACGAGATCGCGCGGTTCGAGCGCTTTTACGGTCCCTTGGGTGCCGACATCCATGAACACTGGCGTTTCGACGACGCCGTGCGCCGTCGTAAGCCGCCCCAGTCGCGCCTTTGTCTGCGCATCGGTCTTTACTACCTCGAAAGTCATATTAAAGAGTATTTTATCATAAGATGATGTTCAGCATTTCGGCGAGGAGGCGGCCGCTGTCGTAAAGCGACTTTATGCTGATCTTGTCGATCGTGTCGGCGGATGTATGCCACCAGTTGTTTCGTCCGGGGACGCTGCCGTATTCAAAGTCGATCAGGTCGATGGCGCGCCATCCGCGAGCCGCAAAGGGAACATGGTCGTCCTTGACGTCTTCACGCATTCGCGTAATGAAGCCGTCGCCAAGTCCGGCGAGACGCGCGGCGTCGGAAGCGACTTGTGCGAGACCAGCATCGGAATTCGCCGGGACGGATACCTTAAGATTTCGGTCGCCCAACATGTCTATGCATATCGCCGCGCGGACATCGCGTCCGGCGCGCGCGAGCTTCTCCGCGGCATGCTTGGAGCCCCAGAATCCGTCGTTCTCGGAGTATCCGTAGAAGCACTCTTCGCCGTCCGTCCAAATCAGCATGAGGTTGCCATTCGGGAGACGTCTGGCGGAGACGGCCTTGGCGAGCGCAATCAGGAGTCCGGTAGTGGAGGCGCCGTCGTTCGCACCAGGACAGCTCGTGCCAGGCTTGGTGTCGAAGTGCGACATCACCACCACCCAGCCAGCTTTGGGATCGACCTCGAATTCGCAGTATAGATTGGTGAAGGTGCGCCTGCCGCGCGGAGTGGAGGCGGTGAAGACATCCTTGCGCACCTCAACGCCATTGTCGGAACAAGTATCGAAAATCCATTTCGCGGCGGCTCGTCCCTTGGCGGTGCCGGCATCTCGCGGGGTGCACTTCTCCACCAGATTGCTGGCGCATTCGTACGCAAAACTCGCGTCCGCCACAGAGAATTCAATCGACGCGGCGAGGAGTAGCGATGCGAACATTTCAGTCGACCTGAAGGCCCAGCATCGCGATCACGCGGTCAAGATCGTCGTTGTCGTAGAAGTCAATCTCAAGAACGCCCTTGGTGTGGCGTC
Organism: uncultured Verrucomicrobiota bacterium; assembly: GCA_947305775.1. Classification (GTDB taxonomy): domain Bacteria; phylum Verrucomicrobiota; class Kiritimatiellia; order RFP12; family UBA1067; genus UBA1067. Next base: position 34,207 of record CAMZEN010000024.1, on the reverse strand, counting down.
CGTTGGCGTGGGTCACGCCGCTCGTAAGGCGAACTGCGCAGCCGAGATGCTTCTTGAGCTTGTCGACAAGGCTTCTCAAATACCCTTCGGGAATGTCGGGAGTGCCGCGCGGCTTTTCGGAGACGGGCGCATGCATGCGCGCAACGCGCTTTTCAAGCGCACGCACCGTAAGCTGGTCGTTGACGCAGTCGCGGGCGAGGATTATGCGGTCCTTCTCTCCATCCACAGAAAGCAGAACCTTGGCGTGCCCGACCGAGAGCAGCTTGGACTGGAGGAGGGTCTTAACCTCCTCGGGCAGCTCAAGCAGTCGCACTGCATTGGCGACGGTGGCGCGGCCTTTGCCCACCTTGTCGGCAACATCCTGCTGGGTGAGGTTGAAGCGGTCCTGGAGAGTCTTGTAGCTGACGGCCTCCTCTATGGGGTTGAGGTCCTCGCGCTGCAGGTTCTCCGTCGTCGTCATTACGGCGGCAGTCTGATCGTCGGCTTCGATGAGCGTTACGGCGATCTTCGTCCACCCGGCAAGCTGCGCCGCCCTTAGGCGACGTTCACCGGCGATAAGCTCGTATCGACCGGACGAATTCTTCCTTACCGTCGGCGGCTGCACGAGACCGTTGTTCTTCAGGGACTCGGCTAGCTCCTTGAGCTCCTCTTCCTTGAATTCGCGGCGCGGCTGATAGGGGCTGCGCTCTATCTCGAGTATCTTCAGCTCCAACGGAGCGCCTGGCGCCAGACTCTCAGCCTTGGGCGGCAAGGCGGGCGCTGACGGCGCAGCAACGAACGCCGGAGCGGTCGCAACGGCGTTTGCGGAAGACGGTATCAATGAATCAAGGCCGCGGCCAAGGCCGTGGCGCTTGCGTCCTTCAGAGGCGGCAGGAGCTTTGGGGCTTCCCGTCGCCTTCTTCAGATAAGGACTTGATGGTTTGGCAGACACGGCCAACTATCAGAAGTAGCCGTTGACGATCGGCAGGACCTTGAGCTTGTTGCTCATGATCACGTTGATGACACCGATCTGGAAGCCCCACTCGCATTCATCGGCGAAGTTGATAAGGGCGATCTGGCAGCCGTGCAGAATGTTCGCGTGGTTGAACACGAAGGCGGTCTGGCAGCCGTAGGCCTTATGGGCGATGTTGACGCCGCCGGCCACAGTCCAGCCATAGCTCATTTCACGAGCGGCGTTTACGAGAATACTCGCCTGAACACCGTAGAGCTCATCATAAAGGCCACCGAGGAATTCGGCGTTGACGCCGCGCACAATGTGGTGGTAGCTGACAAGACCGGCCTCAAGACCGTATACCGTGCCGCGGGAGATGTTGGCGCCAAGCGTAGCGCGAAGGCCGTACACGTCGCGGCTGGCGTAGTTGAAGAGCCCGCCAACGCCAAGACCGATCATGTCGTCGCGCGTGGTAAGACCAAGGCCGCCAACTCCGAGACCATACATCTTGGGAGCGTCGGAATAGAGGAAGTTCGCGTCAAGGCCAAACACGTCCCACTTCTCGATGCCCCACGGCAGCTGCACAGGAGTGGCGATGCCGAGCGCGAGAGGCGTCCAGCCGACAACACCCTCATCCTCAACATCATCCGCAAAAGCGGGCGAAACTGCGGCAATTGCAAGCGCCGCGATTACTGACTTGATCAAGCGATTCATCTGTTACTCCTTCTTTGGTTTGAAAAATTGAAGTGATATTTTACCTTTTATCGTGCCGCAAGTCAACTGCCTACTGGAATTTGCGTAAAACCCCTTCGCTTGAGCGAAATGCGAGCAGTATAGAATTCATCTTGTCTATTGAGTCTGAGAGGCTGGCTTCGCCCGAGACGGCAATGCGCAAAACCACAACCTCAAACTGGGAATATATGAGGGAAGTCGCCCTATTCGGATCGACAGCTGCATCATACTCGCCGCGATGTTTGGCCTCGACGACAAGGGAGTGTATTATGCGCCGCAGCCCCATTGTGTGGCGAAGTATGTTATCGACGGGGATGCGGCCTTTGCGGCGGAATTCGCAGAGGAAATCAACGATTACGCAAAGAAAGTCGCGGTTGTCGAAAAGAAGAGCGAATACCGCGATGCAAAGCTGGCGCAATTTTGCGTCCGCGCTCTGGCGCGAGCGCATTATTTCGAGGTACTGGGCTTCAACGGACGATGTCGCCTCACTGACGGCTTCGTTGAATATCGCCCGCTTATCCTTGAAATACGTGTAAAGGAGCGTGCGCGCAACGCCGCACTCCTTTGCAATCATGCCGAAGTTGACGTCGTTGAAACCGTACCGGGCGAACAGCCTGAGGCTGACCGCCCGGATCTGGCGCTTTCGCTCCTTGTGGTTTATGGACTTCTTAGCCATGTTCGCTTCCCTTCGGGAGGCGAATCAAACCACATCAGAAGCTATAGCGAAGCGAGGCCGACACAAGGTGGGAGTGCCCGTTGCGCGTTGAATAGCGCCTTGCTCCATAGGAGCCGTCAGACCTGCCGTAACGGACCATATAATGCTCGTTGTTCATACGGATGAACGAATAGCCAAGGTCGAGATAAAGGTTTTCCGCCAGCTTGAAGCCAAGACCGGAGCCGATGATATGACGGTCGCCGCAAGGAAGCATAGTGGTCGAATGCTTCTTTGAAGTCGGATCCTCGTCGAAAGTATAGCCGCCGCGAATCGTAAGCCAATCGAGGAGATCGTATTCCATGCCGAATCCGACGCGAACAGTATCCTTCCAGCGAAGCGGCAATCTGTATCCGCCGCCGGGACCATCGGGTATCACAAAGTTTATGCTGTTTACGCTCGACCACTCGGTCCATGTAAGCGAAGTACCCACGCGATAGCGCTCGGTCACCTTGTAGTTCGCGCCGAACGTAACCGACTGCGGCAGCGTAAGCCATGCACTGGCATGAGAATGCGCGCTCGCACCAAGCATTGCGGCTGCGGCACCGGCACCGTAGGGGCCTACGCTGCCACCCATGTCGAAATCGCCGCGAATCTTATGCTTGATCTTGGAACGGTAGACAAGACCAAACGACAGATCCTCCGTGGCCTTTATATCGATTGCGGCATTCCAACCGGTTGCCCAGTCGTCACCTTTCAACTTGGTAAACAGCTTGTACGGGGCTACGCCACCGTAGTATTCGCCGTGGTACGGCTGCTTGTGATTCTCAAAGCCTATCCAGCTTTCACGGATGCCGACGGACGCACTCATCCAATCCGTGAACCTGTATGCAAGATTGGGGTTGAGCGTAACCTGGCGCATCGTCGTCTTCTGGGTGTCGGCGGCAAGCGCCCAACCGGGACTATAATGCGTGCCAAGGCCGTATTCGGTATAGTTGCCCCAGCCAATGGCGAAATCCGCCGGAAGCGGAACCGTCACAAAGAATGTAGGAACCGTGAACCAGCCCGGGTTCATCTTGTTCTGCGGCCGATGGTTCACCTCAACGTCGCAAAAAGGATTTATGAACGTAACGCCGGCGGCAAGCTGAATGTTCGTCGCAAAGGCGATGTTCGCAGGGTTGTAGTAGTTCGCTGTCGCGTCGCCGGCGTCGCCGACAAGCGATCCGCCAACAGCGTTGCCTCTGGCCGAGGCTTCATAAATGCCGAATCCGGCCGCAAAAGCCAGATTAAGCGAGGTTGCTACAACAACTGATGCTATTAGTTTTTTCATTTGACATTTTCCTTTTTTGTGTCAAGTGCGGTGTAGTATACCATAACCGCTCTCATGACACAATAGGGAATTTTGTCAAATGCGTCTGCCGTCACTCTATGCGATGCGGGTTGGAAATCTCGATCATGCGGCGTTCGCCGCCATCAAGATGGGCAAAAGATATGTGAATGGCATCCGGCGGAATAAGCGATCCCGCGCGTTCAGGCCATTCTACTACAAGCACCGCACCTTCCGAAAGGTAATCTTCCCATCCGATCGCAATTACGTCATCCTCGCCATGCAACCGATAGAGGTCCATGTGGACAAGCAAGGCGGGCGCACCTGGCGACGGGTTGGCTGCGCGGTGTTCCTGAACGATGCAGAATGTGGGGCTGGTAACCCTGCCCGCGACACCCATTGCCTTGGCTAGACCTTGCGTGAATGTAGTCTTGCCGGCGCCAAGATCCCCTTCTAGGCAGATCACATCGCCTTGCCGAAGCGTCGCGGCGACCTCTTGGGCAAGGGCCCATGTCTCCTCGACGCTCTTGACCTCGCGCGTCACTTCAGAAGCCCTTCCGAGGCGAGTTCGCGAATGGCATCCGAAACATAGCCCGGATAGAACGCCGCGGCATGGGGCATGCGGACAAGGTTCGGCACGTCGGGACGGCCGAGCGGCGAACTTGGCGACAGAGGCTCCTTCTTCCATACATCAAGGAGCGCCGCCGCGATGCGTCCGCGTCTGAGGGCGGAAGCAAGGGCCGCCTCGTCGATTGCGTTGCCTCGACCTACATTGACGATTACGCACCTTGGGGGAAGGGTTGCGATGAGCTTGGCGTCCACCATGTCGGTTGTACCCGTGTCGGACGGAAGAACGCATATGAGCCAATCGGCCGTCTTCGCCTCTTTGGCAAGGCTGGAAACGTTGTTACGGCGAATGCCAACCACCTCGACGCCAAGCGCGGAAAGCCTATCGCCAACTACGCGACCGATCTTTCCGTAGCCGAGAATCACGGCGCGCGTTCCGGCCAGGCGATAGCATCTTTCCGAAAGGGCAATTTTTGGCCAGTGCGAAAGCCTCTCTGCGGCCACCACACCACGGCACCAGGCGAGCATCATCGCCAGAACGCTCTCCGCCATCGCCGCGCCGTGGAATCCGCCAAAATGGATTTTAACGCCTTTCGGCCCTTCCGTCGGCATTAGTTCGCGCCCGGCGGAAGGAGTCGCCAATAGTCTGAGCTTGGGCGCAAGTTCGAACCATTCCTTCTTGAAGGGCCATGTTATGACATGCGTGGCCGACGGGAGTGCGCGCAGGAACCCCTGCTCGGTGCGGGCTCGGATTATACGGCTACCCTTGGGGGCCAGCTTCTTGAGAAGTGCCAAGGCCTCGGGATTTGTCCGAAAGCACTTCTCCGGCCACTCCAGATATACTACGTATACGTTCACTCGTCCAGTTTGCCCTTGTAGGTTACGCGGCGCACCTTGCCGACGCTTGTCCTCTCAAGCGGCTCATGGTACACGACGACCTTGCGGACGCGCTTGTAGTCGGCGAGTTCGGCGCTGCGCTCCTGGACGCGCTTGGCGACGATCTTCTCCAGCTCGGCCCATTCCGGCTTGACGCCGCCGTTCTGCTCGGCGAACCAGTCTTCGTTGGGGTAGACTATGGCTCCCACGCGCTCGCCGGGAACGCCGCCCTGAGTGTAGCCGACGACAATGATATCCTGCACGGAAGGATCTTTCGAAATCGCGTTCTCGACCTCTTCTGGATAGATGTTCTTGCCCTCGCGGTTGACGATGAGCGCCTTCTTGCGGCCGCGAATCGTTATGTAGCCCTCTTCATCCATGGAGGCCAGGTCGCCCGTGGCGAACCATTCGCCGCAGAAGGCCTCCTTCGTCGCCTTGTCGTTATGGAAGTAGCCTTTCATGACGATAGGGCCTCTGACCTGAAGCTCGCCTACACCGGCATCGTTCTTGTCGGCAAGGCGAACTTCCACTCCCTTGCATGGACGGCCTATGGTGCCGATCCTGTTGGAGCGGAAGTCGGTCACCGACACGACAGGAGCGCATTCGGTGAGACCGTAGCCCTCGATGAACTTGATGTGGATGCGGCGGAAGCCTTCCAGCACATGCTTCGGACAGGGCGCGCCGCCCGTGATGATGAAGCGCAACTTGCCGCCGAGCTTCTTGAGAATCGTGTGCCATACGATTCCGCGAAGTCCGATCTTGAGCAGAAACTGGGCTGCCGCGGAACTCTTGAGGCCCTCGTCGAGCTTGTCGAAGAGCTTCTCAGCAAGCAAAGGGACGGCCATGATCGCGGTCGGTTTGAGTATGTTGATGTCGCGCCCTACGGTGCGAAGCGACTCGACGAACTTCAGTTCGCAGCCGACATAGAGCGAAACCATGAGGTTCGCCGTGAAGCTGAAGGCGTGAAACAGCGGCAGCACCACAAGAAGAGAATCTGCAACGGTAACGGTAACGTTGAACGTCTGTATGGCGCCTTCGATGTCGCTCACAAAATTGCTGTGGGAAAGCATCGCGCCTTTCGGCTTGCCTGTAGTGCCGGAGGTGTAGATGATGGACGCGACGTCCTCCGCCGTCGGCCTGTTGGCACCGTACCACGCTCCTCCGCCAGAGACCCTGAGCTTGTCGTAGCCGACGACCTTGACGGAGTCGCCAATCTTCTGCCCTTCAAAGATTATGCCATCCGTCACCACAATGCCGCGAAGCTTCGGCAGCCTTGGCACCAGGTTCATCATCATGCGCAGGTGCGCCTTGTCAGTCGTGATTACGGTTACTTCGGCATCCTTGAGGATGTACTCGACCTCGCTTTCGTGCAGCTTGGGGTCCAGCGGGACAACCGCAACGCCAGCACCGGACAGGGCAAGGTAGCTTTCGATCCACTCCGGGGAATTGCCGAGTATGATGGCTGCGTTGTCCTTCCTGCTCTCAAGTCCAAATCGCGTGCCGTAGCCCTCGGCCAAGTCGCGGACGCGCGCGTAAAGCTCCTTCCACGTGCGCCTCTGCCAAACCTTGTCCTGGTTCCAAGTCATGACGGTCCGCGCACCAAACTGCTCGGCGTTCTTCTCCAACAAACTGCGAATAGTCATAGGATTCTCCTCTTCGGACATAAGCATATTATATCAAACTTTCTCGCATTAGCGAAGTCACCTGCTCAATATTTCGTCGCGCACGCTCTTGGGCGCAAGCTCGAACATGTCGGGCTCCATCGAATAGGAGGCGCGCCCCTTCGTCAGGGAACGTATAGCCGTGGCATAGCCGAACATTTGCGCCATGGGAACTCGCGCGTGGATGATCTGCAGATCGCCGCGCATGTCCATGTCAAGCACATTGCCTCGCCGTGCGTTAAGGTCGCCTAGGATCTCGCCGACGCTTTCGGGAGGCGTCGAGATCTCCAACTTCATTATAGGCTCAAGGAACTCAGGCGCGGCGGCTTCGGCCGCCTCGCGGAAGCCCATCATCGCGGCGGACCTAAAAGCCACCTCGTCCGACACCTCGGGGTCCACTATCGTCGCGGAAAGGCACTCGACCGAGAGGTCAGTCATCGGATACCTCGCAAGCACGCCAGTCGCGACACCGTCCTCAAGACCCTGCTCGACGCACTCCTGAAGATGCTTGTCGGGAACGACGTTCCTGAAGTCGCGCGAAAGCGTTACGACGCGTCCCTTGCCGCGCTCGAGCGGGCGGACCTCGATCTTCAGCTCCACGGCGTGGCGCTTGCCGCCGATCTCACGGTCGAACATGAAGTTCTTCAGGGACGGCTGCGTCACGGTCTCAACATAGCTCACCATTGGCTTGCCGGTGTTCGCGGCGCACTTGAACTCGCGCTTGAGGCGATCCACCAGAATCTCCAGATGCAACTCGCCCATGCCGGAAAGGATCGTCTGACCGGTCTCGGCGTCTTCGCGGAACTGACAGGTAGGGTCTTCCGCCGCAAGAGCCTTCATCGACTCGACGAGCTTATCCTTGTCGGCGCTGGACTTCGGCTCTATCGCCATGAACATGACAGGCTGCGGAGCCGTTATGCGCTCAAGATAGCATGGCTTCATCTCGCTGCAGAGAGTATCACCCGTCGTGCACTCCTTGAGGCCGACGACCGCGCCGATGTCACCCGCCGACAGCTCATCAACCTCGATCTGGTCGTCGGCGAAAAGACGAACGATCTTCATTATGCGCTCGCGCTTCTTCGTGCGCGGGTTGTAGGCGTTCGCACCCTTCTTGAGCACGCCGCCGTATACTCGCACGAAGAACAGCCGGCCGACATAAGGATCGGTCGCAATCTTGAACACCAAGGACGTAAGGAGCTCCGAGGCGTTCTGCTTGCGCAAAACCTTCTCGCCGCTCTTGAGGTCGGTAGCTTCGACCGGCGGACGGTCCTCTGGCGAAGGCAGATAGGCGACGATCGCATCGAGGAGCGGCTGCACGCCCTTGTCGCGAAGCGAAGTTCCGCAAAGAACCGGCACGAACTTGCCGGCCACAACAAGACGACGTATCGCCGGGACCAGCTCGTCGTTCGAGAGGTCGCCCTTCTCCAAAAAGGCCTCCATTACGCCTTCGTCAAGGTCGGCGACCTTTTCGACAAGCTCTGCGCGGGCGAGTTCAGCGTCGTCCTTGAGCTCGGCCGGTATTTCACCGACGGTGAACTTCTTGCCTTCGCTCGCCTCGTCGTAGACGATCCCCTTCATCTGAATCAGATCCACTACGCCCTTGAAGCCTTCTTCGCGTCCGATTGGCATCTCTATAGGGCATGCATTCGCACGCAGTTTGCCGCGCAACTCCTCAACAACGCGCGCGAAGTCCGCACCCATGCGGTCCATCTTGTTCACGAAAGCGATGCGCGGCACGCCATAGCGGTCGGCCTGGCGCCACACGGTCTCGCTCTGGGGCTGGACGCCGCCCACTGCGCAGAACACGCAGACCGCGCCATCAAGGACGCGCAGGGATCGTTCGACCTCCATGGTGAAGTCGACGTGTCCGGGAGTGTCTATGATATTTATGGCGTGCCCCTGCCATTCGCAGGAGATCGCAGCAGACTGTATGGTTATGCCGCGTTCGCGCTCCTGCACCATGAAGTCGGTCGTGGTGTTGCCGTCGTGGACGTCGCCATGCTTGTGTATCTTGCCGGTGTAGAATAGAATTCGTTCGGTTGTCGTCGTCTTGCCTGCGTCGATGTGGGCGACGATACCGATGTTGCGTACTTTTGATAGCTCTGCGCTCATAGTGACATATTATATCATACTCTGTGTGGCTTCACGAAAAACCGAGAACGTCCCGCATGCTGTAAATGCCGCTGGCGCGTCCCTTGGCCCACACCATAGCCTTAAGCGCACCCGCGGCGAAAGCCGCGCGGTCCTGCGCCTTGTGGACGAACTCCACGCGCTCCAGCTCGCCGGCGAACATAACGGTGTGGTCGCCGACAACCGACCCTCCGCGCAAGGCATGGATTGCGATTTCCCTGTCCGGACGCTCTCCGATGTCACCGTGACGTCCGTATGTAAAGCCGTCCACTGCGGCTCCAATCTCAGCGCGGCCTGCGTTTGCGGCTTTCGCAAGCATGAGGGCTGTTCCACTGGGGGCATCCTTCTTGTGACGGTGGTGCATCTCAGTTATCTCGACGTCATATTCTGGACCGAGGATTGTCGCGGCCTTCCTGACGAGCTCCAGCATAAGGTTGACGCCTAGCGAGTAGTTGCCGCTCTGGACGACCGGTATCTTCTTCGCCGCCGCGTCGACATGGGCCTGCTCCCCAGGGGTCACGCCAGTAGTGCCGATGACGTACGGTATGCCCTCTGCTGCGGCCTTGTCGATCGCCGATGGAAGCGCCGTGTGGTATGAGAAGTCGATCACGCCCTCCGTCTCCGAGGGCCAGTCGCGGTCGAAACCGTCGGCGACATCGACCTTGGCGATGACCTCAAGTCCGGCGGCTGGCGCAAGCTCGGCAAGCTTGCGGCCCATCCTGCCTGCTGCACCCAAAATTGCTATCTTCATCTTCATGCGTCCTTTCGTTATTCCCTTTCGCCGACAAGAATCTGTGCGTGGGCGTCGATTATGCGGAGCTTGATCAACGAGCCTGCGCTCGCCGGAACTTCTCCTTCGGCTACATCCCATACGACTATCCTGTTGCCGCCGTCACGCCCAGACCAGCGAGCTTTGTTTCTCTTTGACGGACCCTCCGCCATGACTTCCCTTACAGTCCCAACAAGCCGGCGGTTCCTTTCGAGTCCGCGGCGCTCCTGGTCGGACAGAAGCACCTGGTCGCGACGCTCCTTCTCCGCCGTAGGCACGTCGTCGGGCTTAGCTGCGCTGCGGGTTCCGGGGCGTGGCGAATACTTGAAGATGAAGGAATTGTCGAAACCTGCCGCGTCCATCAAGGAACGCGTCGCTTCGAAATCCTCCTCCGTCTCGCCAGGGTAGCCGACAATGACATCAGTAGTGAGCGAAAACTCAGGATCCATCGCCCTGAGCTTCGCCGTAGCGGCAAGATACTCCGCCCTCGTGTAGTGACGGCCCATATCGGCAAGTATGAGGTCGCTTCCGGACTGCACAGGCAGATGCAGATGCCTGCATACTTGCGGGAACTCCTGATACGCCCTGACAAGTTCATCAGTACATCCCTTAGGATGCGCCGAAGTGAACCGTATGCGCTTAAGCCCATCTATCGACGCAAGCGCCTCCAGAAGGCGAGGGAACGGCTCGGTGTATCCGCCTGGGCTTGGGGCATCGGCATCATCCCATGCAGCGTTTCTCAATCCATATCTCAAAACGCTCTGCCCCAGCAGGCAGACTTCCTTGACTCCATTGGAGACTAGGGAGCGCACCTCCGCCACGATTTCCCTTGCGGGACGCGAATATTCGTGGCCACGAACATCTGGCACAATGCAATAGCTGCAACGGTTGTCGCATCCGACGAGGATCGTAACAAACGCCTGAAACCCGCCTTTGACATGAGAAGAAAGCGCATCGGACATCATTTCCTCGCCCAGCTCAAGCCTGGGGAAACATCCGTCTGCAACGATTTTGGGTATCAGCCCTATGGCGCGCGGACCTACGGCGAAATCCAGCTTCGGCAGACGCTTGAACACATCGTTCCCCAGACGTTTCACGGCACAGCCCATGAGTCCAGTCAACTTGCCGGCGGCACATAGGTTGCCAGTCTTGCCGACCGCCTTTTCCTCCGCCTTCTGACGTACTGTGCAACTGTTTACGATGACAAGCTCCGCGTCGTCCTCGCTTTCCGCCTTAGCGTGTCCGGCGGCAAGCAGCATGGCTTCAACGGCCTCGGAGTCGCGGACGTTCATCTGGCAACCGTACGTGTGGATAAGGAACTTCATCGTATTATGCCATCTCCTGTAACTACGTACTTATAGGTCGACAGTTCCTCTAGCCCCATAGGGCCTCTTGCGTGAAGCTTGTCGGTAGAAATTCCTATCTCGGCGCCCATGCCGAACTCTGCACCGTCGGTGAAGCGCGTAGAAACATTGTGGTATACGCAAGCCGAGTCGACATCCCTGAGGAACTCTGCGGCCCTGCTCTCGTCATTGGTCACGATGCAGTCGGAGTGGTGTGACGAGTTGGCGTTAATGAAATCTATTGCCTCGCGGAAGCCCTTGACGATGGCTACGTTGAGGTCGAGTGAAAGATATTCGACGCCGACGCCGTCTTCGTGGAGAGACACCCCGGTTCCTTTCGCCCACGCCCTGACCATCGGCAGGAAGATGGGCGCAAGCTTCTCGTGCACCAGCAGACATTCGGCCGCATTGCAAGCGGAAGGACGCTGCACCTTGGCGTTGTCAATGATCGAAAGCGCCATGGGAAGGTCCGCCTTGTCGTCCACGTAGATGTGACATACGCCCTTGTAGTGCTTCAACACAGGTATGAGTGCCGCTTCACACATAGCGCGAATCAAACGCTCCCCGCCTCGCGGAATGGCAACGTCGATAAGCCCGACGGACCTTACAAGCGCCGCAACCGCAGCATGGTCGGTCGTCTCGACAAGCTGCACAGCATCTGCAATGCCCAAGGGCTCAAGAGCCTTGGACACGGCCTTCGCAAGGGCCATGTTCGACCTTATGGCCTCCTTGCCGCCGCGCAGGATCGTGGAGTTGCCGGCCTTGAGGCAAAGCGCTGCGGTATCGACGAAAACGTTCGGGCGCGACTCGAACACGACCGCAATGACGCCGAACGGCTCGCGCACCTTGCGGATCGTTATTCCGCTTGGACGCTCCCTCGTCCATATAGTCTCACCGACGGGGTCGGGAAGCTCCACAATCTGCCTTACTCCATCAACCATCGCCCTGAATCTGGCTTCGGTCAAGGTAAGCCGATCCACCATCGACGCACCGAGTCCGCCCGCCTTGGCAACGCGAATGTCTTCATCGTTCGCTGAAATGATATCTGCCTTCGCCTCCTCAAGCGCGGCGGCGATCGCCAGAAGTGCGGCGTTCTTATCGGCCGCATCAAGTCTGCGGAGCACTGCAGACGCGGCACGCGCCCTGACGGCCATTTCGTGTATTGTCTTTTCCGTATCGCTCTCCATCTTTCGCTCCACGTCAGCCGATCACAAGCTCCTCCTGCGGATAACGTATATGCTTCGCAGATTCGCGGTCGCCTATCATCATAACTACCGCCAGGGCGCCAAGACGCCCCATGAACATTGCGACCATGATGATGCACTTGCCGGCGACGGAAAGACGAGCAGTCGTATCGCCCATGGAAAGGCCGGTCGTAGTCATGGCCGAGACAGCTTCAAAAAAGAGCGCATCGAATGCAATTCCTGTGCCGTCTTCGGCGACAAGCAAAGCCCCTACTATCAATCCCGTAAACGCTATGAGTGCCATGAAGATGACGAGCGACTCGCGGACGATTGCGGTAGGGACTGTCTTCTGCTCGATTACGGTCTCCGGATCGCCGCGGCAAAGCGCGGAGAGGGTGTATATAAGCACGGCGAGCGTCGTGACCTTCATGCCGGCGGCGGCGGAGCCTGGCGCCCCTCCGATGAACATAAGAAAAGTGTATATGTGGCGTGTCAGCGGGCGCAGCGATTCCGTCGGCGTTATGCAAAAGCCGCATGTGCGCGGCGTCACGGCCTGATAGAAGCCGGTGGTAAGCTTCTCGACAAAGGGCAGTCCACCAAGTGCGGCGTTCCATTCAACTATAAGGAATGCCGCGAACGCGAACAGCAGCAGGTAAAGGGAAAACCTAAGCACGACACGCGTATGCAACGAAAGCCTGCCGCGCGCGCCCGAAGGACGCCTAAGGAACTTGAACGTGCAGATGTTGTACAGGACAAGAAAGCCTACGCTGCCAAGAATCGTCTCCATACCCATGGCAATCACTATGAACGGATCTTTGGCGAACGAAGCAATCGACCCTGGAAGTATGCTGAAGCCGGCGTTGCAGAAACCCATTATAGAATAGAATATGCTGAGATACGAATCATGGAGACGGGTGTACAGAACGACCGCGCCGGCACCTTCCATGACCAGCATCGACCCGATAACCCAGCAGATAAGCCCCTTGACGCCACGCACCTCTGCGACGCCGTAGGCGTTCATAAGCGAGAACTCGCGCGAAAGCGAAAGGCGACGCCCGATCGCAACCATGAGAAAGGTACTTACGGTCATCAAGCCGAGACATCCGATCTCCACTAGGACAAGTAGCGCGATCTGCCCGGCAAACGAGAACTCCGCCGCAATATCGACAATGGAAAGCCCGGTGACGCATACCGCCGAGCATGAAGTGAACACGGACGTCATCAAGGGACCCCACGACCCGTCAACACGAGCCCATGGGCTCGCAAGGACAACCGTGCCTACGGCAATAAGCGCAAGGAAGCCAAGCGCTACAGAGAATCTGCCCTTCATGCACGCTCCCTAAGCCATACGGCCCAAATCGAAAGCTCATAAAGAAGACAGAGCGGAATCGCCATTATCAACTGGCTCATGGGATCCGGCGGAGTCAGAAACATTGCCACAACAAACGAAGCCACTATGGCAAAGTGCCGCTTGGCGCGAAGCGATTCACTGGTTACAACCCCAAACCAACCAAGGACAAACAATACAAGGGGCAGCTGAAAGACGAGTCCGAAAGCCATCACGGTCTTGAGAACGATAGATATGTACCCTTCGATGCGTATCGTTGTGACAGGCAGACCAACCCACTCGTTTATGGATTGGAATGCGGACACCACTAGCGGCAGGGTCTTGCCGTATGCAAGGCCTACGCCAACAGTGAAAAGCGCAGATCCAGAAAGGAGCACGGTAAGAAGCACTGCCTTTTCGCGCCTGGTCAACGCCGGAAAGACAAACCGCAAGATGGCGTAAACCATGAACGGGAACGCAATAGCCGTCCCGCCCCAAAGCGCAATGGCCATCATCGTCGAAAATCCGCTCGTCAAATCAAGCCCTTGAAGCATTTCTTCGCTTGCGGCGGCAGGGCTCTTGAGCCAAGCAAGAATCTGCGGAGAGAATACACATGCCACAACAACGCAAATCGCCCAAGAGACGGAAGCAAACACAAGCATGTCGCGAAGCGCCGACAGGTGCTCCAGCAGAGGACGCGGTGGATCGTTCCGCTCGTCAGGATTCTTTATCAGCGACACCTGCGCCCTCCAATCCGGTGTTTTGCTGAGGAGCAGGAGCGGACTCCACCGTAAACGCATTAGTTGCCTGGCGCTCTATCTCGGCGGCCGCGCCATCCATCTCGGCATCCATCTCCATCAATTGGCGCTTGAACGATTCGGCCGCACGACATATGCGGGAGTACCACCTGCCGACTGTCCGCGCAACCTCAGGAAGGCGTTTGGGTCCGACCACAACAAGCACGACGGCGAGCAGCACAAACCACTCGCCGACGCCTACGTCGCTGAAAATGAACGCGAACGCCATCCGGCGCTTACTTCTGATAGATGCCGAACTCGCCGCGGCGGTTCACCGACCATGCAGACTCGTCGTGGCCTTCCGAAGCCGGCTTCTCTTCGCCGTAGCTGCGGGTCTGAATCCTGTCGACGGCAATGCCGCTCTGAACCATGTAGTTGCGAATTATGGTCGCGCGATTCTCGCCGAGCGCCAGGTTGTACTCGTTGGAGCCGCGTTCGTCGCAATGGCCCTCAACCACGGCGACACGGTCGGTGCGAGCCGCAAGGTGCTGCACAACGGCATCAACCTTGGAGAGTTCGCCCTGAGGGACGACGGTGGAGTCGAAACCGAAATACACAGGCGCAAATGCGACATCGGTGCACTTCGTGTACATGTCTTCAAAGTTGCCAGAGGTCGCAGCATCGGATATGTCGCCTTCGTCGACACTAATGTCGGTAGCGGATATTCCGTTAATATCGGAGCCGACAACGCTTGCGTCATCGACGCCTACGTCGCCTGCCGCACCTGCGGAAGCCTTGTCATACTTGCAGCCTGTCGCCGCGAAGGCGAGTGCGACCGCGAAAACAGCCATGATGCTCGAGAACTTCATTTGTCTTCTCCTTGATATGTGTGAAATTAGTTGTGTATTGTACCGAATATCCGTGCGGAAATCAAGTGGCGAACCTGAAGGAATCACTTTTTGCCGTTCTTCAGCTTGCACAAGAACCGTAAAGACGAGACCACAGAAGATGCTATGCGTATGTAGTCCGCCTTCTCGGCCTCGTAGCGAGGAGGCACCGGCATCGCCTTTGCATCTTCAAGGGCCGCTTCCAACTTGGGCATATACTTGACAATCACGGCGGCCTTGTCGTTCGAAGTTTCGTATTCTTCCCTGAACGCATGCATTACGGGCAGATACTTTTTGACCACAGGACCGAAGAAACCTGCGGCACGATCCACCTTTTCCATTGGCAACTTCTCTATCAAAGCCTCGGCCATTCGTGCAACACCATTGGACTCTGCCGACTTGTCGACGTCGCCAGATGCAAAAACAAGCACTGGCAACACAAAAAATGCCGCTAAAAGAGCTGCCTTATGCTTCATTTCGCTTCACATCTTCCCAAAGTGAATCCATATCATCAAGCGACATGTCCTTAAGTGCACGTCCCTTTGCTTTCGCCATGGATTCGACAGCGCGAAAACGCCGCGAAAAGCGCGCAGTCGTCCCTTCAAGGGCGCTTTCTGAATCCACCTTCAAGTGTCTGGCAAGGTTCGTCACAGCGAACAAAAGATCGCCAAGCTCCTCCTTGACCCGATTGGAATCTGCTGGGCGTTCGCTTTTGCGCGCCGAAATCTCCTCTTTCAGCTCCCCAAGCTCCTCCTCGATCTTCTCCATCGGCCCCGATGCATCTTTCCAATCAAAGCCAACCCTAGCCGCCTTCTCCTGGGTTCTCTGCGCCTTGAGGAGGCCCGGCAGAACATCCGGCACGCCATCCAGCGCCGAGTGGCGGGATTCCTTGCGATGCTCAGTCTGCTTGATCTGCTCCCAGTTTCTAAGTACAGTCGCCGAATCTTTTGCGTCCACATCGCCAAACACATGTGGGTGGCGACGGACCAGCTTGTCGGATATGGCGTTCGCCACATCATCAAAACTGAATCGGCCCTCCTGCTCTGCCATCACGCACTGGAACATCACCTGTAGAAGGACATCCCCCAACTCCTCAATGTAATTCGACTTGTCCTCTGGCGTGTCCATCGCCGAAAGAAGCTCGTATGTCTCTTCAAGCACACATGGTTTGAGAGACTCAAGGGTCTGCTCGCGATCCCAAGGGCATCCCTTCTGCGGATCACGTAAACGAGTCATTATCTCATGCAGTCTTTCTATTCCGTTCATCGGCGACTCCTCGATGGCCGCGGCACCTGTGCCGCTCTTTTCAATAAAGCGTGCCGCCAGTATCCCGCAAGCCGTGGCCATTGGGGCATGGCGGCACTCCTTTCAATTTGCCGCGCTCAGGCGCGACCGTTTACTTTTTCACCGTCCGTTTCTTGCGCGGCTTGGGCTGGCCTATTTCGGCAAGCATCTTGCGGAACGAGCCCTTGCGCACATTGAAGGGCTTGCCGCCCTTTATGCGCGTGAACTCGCAAGCGCGAATCTTCGCGCCGGCATCCTCATCGGGGCCAACAACGCCAGCCTCGCCACTCAGGGCGCACTCGACAGCTTTGCGAGCGCACTTCTCTATGAGCTTGAGATCCTTCTTGTTGGGCGCGGCGGCACGGGCGAAATAACCGGACTTGAAGACCTGCACCTTCTCGGCGCCGAGCATCTCGCCCAGACGCTTCGCGACATACTGGCCAACATTGACCTTGTCCAACCTAGGATGCCCGAACGCATCAACCGGCACCTCTTCGCCGTGCTTCTTCATTTCGGCGATTATGTCCCTTACGCCGGCGCCCTCGGCGACAAATATGTTGACGCTGTCAACCTTGTCCATAATAGGCTTGAGACGCGCGGCCTCCGCCTTGAAGTCGATCTTGCTCTCAGGCACGTATACCGCATGAACGTCCTGGCGCGCCATAGTCAAGTTGAATTCAGGCAGGAACTTGGTGCGCTTCAGCATCTTACGGTAGTACTGCGCGGTCTTGTACGTAAGCCAGCCGCAGTTGCGGCCCATGACCTCATGGACAATGAGAGAACGCGGATTCGCACTATTCTCCTTGACGACATTCATGAAGAACTTTGCGCCCTCCTCGGCCGCCGTCCACGCACCAAGCGACTGCTTGATCGGGTATACGTCGTTGTCGATCGTCTTGGGCAGGCCAACCACCATGAGAGGATAGTCGTTTTTCGCAAGGTAGGCTGCCAGATCTGCAGCCGTGGTGTTCGTGTCATCGCCACCGATTGTGTGCAGCACGTCCACTCCATCCTTGACCAATTGATCAGCCGCAACCTTGAGAGGGTCTTCCCCCTCCTTCACCAAACCGCGCTTCACACAGTCCTTCACGTTTGTGAGCTTGACACGGCTATTTCCAATCGGGCTGCCGCCATGACGCGTGAGGACAAGCGCATTCTTCCTGACAGCGTCAGTTACTTCGATAGACTCTCCCTTCAGGAGCCCCATGTACCCGTTTACATAGCCAATCATCTTGACATCCGGGACCTTTTTCGTATATTCGTCAATCAGGAACCCAATTGACGAACTTAGGCACGGAGCGAGCCCACCTGCCGTAAGAAACGCAACCTTCTTAACTTCTTTCGCCATTTTATTAGTACTCTCTTTCTGATTCTGATTAGTTACAAAAAATAATACACGTCCATCAGCAAGCCAAACCCTTCATTACGTTGGCCATCTCAATTGCGGACTGAACGGCACTGAATCCTTTATTCCCTTGCTTTGTGCCGCAACGCTCCACAGCCTGTTCAAGATTCTCTGCGGAAACAACACCATCCAAGACAGGAACTCCCGTTTCTAGCGATATCTGGTTAAAAGCGCGAGCAGTGGTCTCGTTTATCAAATCGGCATGCGCTGTTGCCCCCTGGACAACAGCTCCAAGGGCAACAACCGCATCCACTCCTTTTTTGGCCAGCGTCATCGCGGCAAGCGGAAGTTCATAAGCCCCTGGGACCCGCACGAGCAAAAGGTCCTCCTCGGCACCTCCAAGACGGGTAAAAGCATCAATTGCACCCTTTACAAGCTGTTCCGTAAGAAAACTGTTGAAGCGGCTGACAACCAACCCCAGTTTCAGCCCCTTCGCGCACAACGCCCCGTTGACTTCCTTCATGGACAAATTTCCTTTTCTTCTTTCTACAAAATAAATTTGTTTGTCGTGTATTATACCACCTACGCACCATTAATGTCAAATTTCGCCCTGCTCCTTAACCAGCCCCGCGACGGCATCCGCAAATTCCGTCAAATCATCATAACGAGCCTCTGCATATTCATCAAGCGGCGTTGGCTGCGCGTTCACAATGAACACTTTGCCGGACGCCTGGAGCGTGAGTCTCGGGAGACCGGCAGCCGGGAAAACCGTAAGGGACGTGCCCAGAACAAGAAATACATCGCTTTTTATCGCAAGAGATTGCGCGGCTACGAATGCCTTTTCAGGCAATGCTTCACCAAAAAACGTTATGTCAGGCTTGTAGGCACCTCCGCATTTGCAACGAGGCACAAAGCCCGGCTCCTTTCCAGCGAGCATCTCAAGCACTTCATCGAACGTTTTTTCGTCTCCGCAACGACGACAATGGTGCAGAATGGGCGAACCGTGCACTTCATAGACATTTTTCGAGCCGGCTTTTTGATGAAGCATATCTATGTTCTGCGTTGCAATCCCCTTGAGGTATCCGACCTTCTCAAGCGCGGCAAGAGCCTTATGAACCGGCCCTGGCTTGAAACTAGCCAAACCATAGACGAGTTGCGAGCATCCACGATAGTAAATCGAAGGATCGCGGTCAAACCAGTCTATATCAAATATGCGTTCGGCGTCAGGCTGGCGGTAAAGGCCTTTGGGCCCCCTAAAATCCGGAATTCCGCACAAAGTGGAAACGCCTGCTCCAGTCAGCGCGCCCACACACTTTGCATTCTTTATGGCCTTGACCAGTCTTTCCATGTCTCACCTCCCGACAAAAAGTCCATCAACATCAATCAAACCTAAATCTCCTTCTGGGGGGTTCGATTCACGAACTACGGACACGACGACGCAGTAACGTGCGGACACGTCCACGAAGAAGCACAAGAGCCACAAGCGCATAAACCACCATGCCCGAAGCAACAAGAACGCCAAGAGCCAATACACCGTTGCATTTGGCTACAACCGGACGCATGGCGTAAAGCGCGGCAGCCATTGCAACAGATGCCACAATCATCGAGGCAAGCGGCGCAATAGTCGGCCCTAGCCCGAGCGATCCATTCTTGCGGCGCGCGAAAATCAAAAGAAGCGCGCATCCCAATATGGCGCATATCACGGTGGACGCAGCTAGACCTACATGCCGCCATTCCACCGGCAACAACAACACGGCGAGAATGTTAAGCACTGAATTGACCACTATGGTAGTCATTGAGACCCTGAGGGGCGTCTTCATGTCGTTCTGCGCCTGGAACCATGGAACAAGAGACTTGGTGAGGCCGAAAAAGGCAAGTCCAAGCGAATACACTGCAAGCGCACGAGCAACACGAAGCGTGGCTTCCTCGCCGAATGCGCCGCCTTGGTAGATTACTCCAGTCACCTCTGGAGCAAGGACAAAAAGGCCTGCCGCCGCTGGCAGCATGACGAACATCAGCGACAACACCGACGATCTCATCGCCTCACGGGCACCATCCAAATCACCTTTGGCAAACAATCCTGCAAAAGTCGGCAGAAGAACGGTTCCGAAGGCAACGCCTATAACACCAAGCGGCAGATCCATAAGCCGTTCCGCGTAACCGATCACGCCAGCCGCCCATGGGCTTGCGCAATAGGCCAGAAGCTGATCTAGAAGATAGTTCAACTGAACCGCTCCAGCGCCAAGCGCTGCAACGCCAAGATTGCGCCAAACAAGCTTTACCTTCTCGCCTCCCCACCCGGAAAATGAAAGCCAAGGAGTCACTCCCGCAACATGCATCCGCCAAAACAAAAACGCCATCTGCAGGGCACCGGCGACAAGAATCGCAGTTGCAACGCGATGAATTCGCTGATCCAAGCGAAGCTCGGGGAAAAACGATATCCATGCAAGAATGCCTATCCAGCAAATGTTGAGCAGGCACGGCATAAAGCTTGAAGCCTTGAAACGCCCAAGCGAATTCAGAACGCCCATACCAAACGCGGCACCGCAAATAAATATCATGTATGGAAGAAGCGTCTTCACAAGTCTGATGGTTATTAAGAGGCGTTTCGTATCCACCAAACCGATTTCATGTCGAACCTTCACCAGGATCTCCAGCACACCCATGGAAAGGAGCACTATCGCGACAAGCATCAACATGACCATCGTCATAACTCTTCTTGCCAACCTAGTCGCGCTTTCGATCGATTCGGACTCAGTGACGCCCCTGAAGACGGGCACAAACGCCGCCGTAAGCGCACCTTCTCCAAAAAGCTTGCGCGCCATGTTCGGTATCGCAAATGCAAGCGTAAAGGCGCTCTGCTCAACACCTGCGCCTATTAGACGCGACTGGAGCATTTCCCTTACCAGGCCAAGCACACGGGAAAGCGCGGTAAAGGCACCCACGGTAAACGTGTTGCGCAAGATGCCTCCTATGCCGCCCTTTGACTTCATTTCTGCACAGAACCCCTGAAGCAAATCCGGCTGATTATCTGCGAGAAGTTGTCGCCGCCCGACAATATCTCGATTGCAATCCTGAGGTATAGGCACTTGACCGGCGATGTCTCAAAGCGAGGGAACCTCACCGCGTCCTTTTCTGTCGTGACAAGGGCATCCGCACCGATATCGGCAGTCCTGTTCAGCGCATACAGGACCTCGCTGGCGTCATAACGGTGATGATCGGCGTAGCGCTCGCACCAGACCACTTTGGCGCCCAAGTGCCTAAGGGAGTTCTCGAAACCCTTGGGCGAGGCTATTCCGGAAAGCGTGCAAGTCGTCTTGCCGTCCAACCAGGACAGAGGATACTCCTCACGGCTCCACACATCCTTCAGCACACGTGGAGAATGGTTGCACTCCACTATATCCGCCGTGTTGTTGTACTGACGGATCTCATCCCTCACCGCCGAAACGTCGCCACGACATTTCGTCAGGAATATTATGTCGGCGCGCTTAAGGTGACGGGCTGGCTCACGCAAGATTCCGCGCGGCAGCATGTTTCCATTGCCAAACGGGTTGGTCGCGTCCACAAGCAAAACCTCTATCGAGTGCTTTAGCTTCTGGTACTGGAACCCGTCGTCGAGTATCAGGGTATCGCAACCAAGGCGCTTGACGGCATAGCGCCCTGCCTTGACGCGGTTGCGGTCTACGACGACGGCGACACCGGGCAGGTTGGACGCAAGCATGTAGGGCTCATCACCTCCAGTCGTAGCATCCACGAGAACCCTGCGGCCATCCGACACGACAAGCGGAGGGTCGACAACCTGCGTGAACACCCGCTGCCACCACGGCGCCTCCTTGCGCCTGTAGCCTCTGGAAAGGATTGCGACCTTGCGTCCCTCCGCCGCGAGAGTACGGGCGAATATTTCAGTGACTGGCGTCTTGCCGGTTCCGCCAGCAGTGACGTTGCCGATCGAAATCACCTGCACCCCTAGCGGGAAACGCCTAAGAATGCCGGTGCGATACAATGCGTAACGAAAAGAGACGACCGCGGCGAACACGAAGCTCAGGCACTTCAAGACGCACAGAAGAAACCTGATGCCGAACGGCTGATCCTGATCGGACCCCTTCTCCTGTATCAACTTGACGAGATAGCTCTCAAGTCGTTCAATTCCGCTCTGAGGTGCCTTGCGCAAGATGCTCGCTCCTTTTTATCAGAACATGTCGCCCATGTCGGGACCAAATGCGCGAAGGTACACGTAGAACCCTATACGCCAGTCCTCCTTGTGCTCCGAACCGTCAATCCGCTTGTAGGAATTTTCGTAGCCAAGCTTCAGCCTGAAGCCAAGACAGTCGGTGCGGTAGTCAAACCACGACCCTATCTCTTCCATCTCGCCCTCGCGGCAGTCCCAACGTATGTATGGACCCCACGCGAACGCATCACACACATCATACTCTATGCCGAACTCCAGGAAGCTGTAGTATGCCCAGTTGAAGTCTTCGTTTCGCATGAGAGCTCTGTCATAAGGTGTCGAGGAATAATCCCACCATCTGTGATCGCGATGAACGAACTCTACATAATAGCTGAATTTGCTGTCCAAGTGATGGTTCCACCTTACTGACGCAAGGGCAAGCTTGTCGTACTCGCAGTCGTATTCCACACGCGCCGACATCGAGATGCCAGGCCCTGGCAACCATCTGGCGCGCACACCTGGCGTAACAGTCGGACATTCCTTTCCGTAGTTCGGATCGCCTACGTTGGCAAGACGGTGATAGCGGTTGCCGTCGGTCCAGTTGGTCTTGTTTAGCTGAACCGCCGCATAGACGTCCAAATCAAGGACCGTCGAAAGACGTCCTGTATCGTCGGCACGTCTCAGTGAATTCCTGAATCCTGGCGTGAAGCCGTACCATGAATAAGGCAGGTTGCGCGAACGTCCGGCAAACTGATCCTGCCAATCGGTAGATCCGTCAATGCTGTCGAACAGATACGGGCGCCTTCCGTTTCCGTCGCCAGAGTACCATGCCTCCTGGGCAAGCACATCAAAATATGGCTCAATCATGTGCTGCCAGCGGTCGTCCACCCACGCCGTTCCGCGCGCGGCAAAAGTCACGCCGCCCTCCACAATCGCTCGAGCCATGTCTTTGCCCGTTGATCCTGCGCGATCCCAGCCGTCAAGAGACTCGTATCCGCTGTCGCCCCAATACGTGCCGTGAAAGCCAAGGCGCGGCACTACGGAAAGAACGTCCATTATCTTGATTGGCGCGGTAAGACGATGGTACGTATCCATCCTTACTGTATTGTATGACGCCCACGCACCTGGCGTGTAGCTGTATGGCGTGCGAACTCCCGACGAATTGCCGTATCTGGCGGCGCGACGATTCAGATAGCCAATTCTTGAAGACGACTCGTAGTTCAACGGCAGATCAAACACCGGCTGCGGCACCACATCGAAATATACTTCAGGAAGTCGCGCCAACCCGTCATAGAAGTCGTTCAACGGACCACACACACTCACCCCCAGCCCGAACAGGCTCTCGTAGTGTTCCCACGCAAGCTCGTTGCCGAAGTATCCGGCAGCGAATCCGTTCTTGAAAGTTAACGTATGTTCACGCAGGAAGTCGTTCCTGAAATGGGAATCACTGTATACCGTTCCGCGTCCGCGTATGACATCGCGCTCTGTGACATCCCATCTGTGATGCATGTCAATCGCCCAGCGGCTTGTCTCCACCTCGCTTCCCCAGTTTCTGTAATGCCAGTGGTCTTTGTCGTTCCAATGGTGTTTGTATCGATCACTGTCGTCATCCCAGGCGTGATATATCCTGAACCCACCAACGCCAAGGTCTCCGAGGCGCCAGTCTAGGGCCTGTCCTAAAGCTATGCCGTTCTTGGTTCGGTAGTCAAGACGCGTAGAACCGCGAAGCTGGAACGACCCATCCTCGCCGGATGGATCGCCGGCCAGAAGGTACACGTATTTCGTAAGCAGGTACGCACCCCACTTTGAGGTGTAGCCCGGCATGAAGCGCAAGCCATACTCCGTGTCCAGCGGATATCGCCAATAAGGCAACCACAAGACGGGAACCTCCCAGAAGTACAGCCACATGTTGTCCATGCCGACATAGTGGTTCTCAAGATACTCCGCGCCTCCAGTGGCCCGCCAGTGCAGATGGCCCAACTCGTTGGTGCAAGTCGTCACCGTTGTCGGATCGGACAGCACAACCACTCCGGCGGAGTCTCTTGAAAGCTCGTCCGCGAGCAAACGGAACGGATGCGAGACCGCCGTCACGTGACCGGATGCGACAAGCGACCCGGTTCTCTGGTCTGCCGCGATGCGGTCTGCTGTCACCTTGAGGGCGTCGTCGGCCGAAGCAAAAAGCGCGGCGGACACTACGGCAAGAAAGAGGACTTTCGTATTCATGATTGAGAGTATAGCACTTGTGAGGTGGATGCGTCCAGTATGGAAAACGCCTCGGGGTGCCGGTGGAGCTCCGACACAAATGTGAGACGGGTGTTGAATTCCTTCTGAAGGTTCGCAAGAATCTGGGCGTCTTCTGTCCTGAGGCGCTGCATGACCTGCGGAGCAATGACGATTTTTGGCTCGAATGGGCGCTTCTCCGCCTCGGCCTTCTTGAGCAGTCCGGAAAGCCTGCGCTGTATCTCGATCGATATCGCCATAGGAGACTTCACTACGCCATGACCATGGCAATACGGACACGACGACGTGAGCATCGACAGAATCGACTCCTCCTGCCGCTGGCGTGACATCTCAAGAAGCCCCAGTTCGGATATCTCCAACACGTTTGTACGGGCACGATCCCGCTTAAGAGCATCCTTGAGCGCGCGATATACCTGCTTCTGATGCTTGCGCGACTTCATGTCGATAAGGTCCAGAACCACAAGTCCGCCAATGTTTCTCAGCCTCAACTGACGCGCAACCTCTTCTACGGCTTCAAGGTTGACCTCAAGGATGGCCTCTTCTTGAGAGCCTTTGCCCTTGTGGTGGCCGGTGTTGACGTCCACGGCGATGAGCGCCTCCGTCTCGTCTATCACCAGATATCCGCCCGACTTTAGCGGCACCTGGCGTGCAAAAGCCTCATGAAGCTGACGTTCTATTCCAAAGTGCTCGAAGATGCCAGTGGCGCCGTCGAAACGGCGTATCTTGCTCTTCGCCCTGCGCGATATGCGCCCAGTGACCTCCCGCATTGCTTCATAGCTTTTCGCATCGTCGATCACAATGGCGTCGACATCCTCCGTGAGCCAGTCTCTTACGACACGCTCGCAAAGGTCCGGTTCCTGGAAAATGCAGCAGGGGGTTCTGAGAGTCTTTGTGTTGGCCTGCATCTCATTCCACACCGCTATGAGATTCCTCAAGTCGCGCGCAAATGCACGGGCGCTCGCGCCCTGGCCAACTGTACGGACCACAAGTCCGACGTTCTCGGGAAGCGGCAGCCGGTCGAGTATCTTCTTCAGACGCTTGCGCTCCTGTGCGTCGCCAATCTTCTTTGAAACGCCGCGGATGCGGGTGCCGGGCATCATGACAAGATAACGGCCGGGAATCGACAGGTTGGCCGTCACGCGTGGCCCCTTTGTCGAAATCGGCCCCTTTGTCACCTGCACCACGATTTCCGATCCTGGAGGGAAGCGCTTGGCGATCTCTTCGTTCGTCAGCCGCGCAGGCTTGCGTGCCGACTTGCCGCCTTTGGGAGGCTGTGAACCCTTTGGCTGGTTTTCATCGACGTCATCAAGCATGGCGTCCGAGTCGGGCGTCATGTCCCAATAGTGGAGAAACGCATTTTTCTTGAGGCCGATGTCGACAAACGCCGCCTGAAGATCGTTCTCCAGGTTCTGCACACGCCCCTTGAATATGCTGCCGACGAGGCGTTCCTCCTCGGTGTGCTCCACCATGAATTCCTCAAGACGACCGTTCTCCGTAACGGCAACGCGCGTTTCGAGCTTCTCAACATTAACGATGATCTCGCGCTTCAGTCTTGAGCGCCTAAGCCATCCGAACAGGTTCATTTTTTGTTTCCCTTCCGTGAATTGATACACTTTGAATAAGACCAAGACCGGCCATCACAGTCATAAGGAAAGTGCGACCGGACGATATGAAAGGCAACGGCAACCCGGTTATGGGCACCAATCCAATGGACATCGCGATGTTTGTCCATACATGTGCGAACACCAATGTGGAGACTCCAAGCGCGATCAGCTTACCGCTCCCGTCCGTCGCCACAACAGCCGTCCATGCTCCCGGAACAATAAGCGCGCCAAACATCAAAAGCAGCACAAGGGAACCGACGAATCCTGTCTCCTCGGCATATACGCAAAATATGAAGTCGTTCATCGAAATTGACTGCGGCAGGTATTTCAGGTGGTTGGATTCTCCCTTGCCGATACCCTTGCCGGAGAACCCGCCGGAACCTATCGATATCTTGGCCTGCCTAAGGGTATAACCCGCACCGGTAATGTCATCTTCGGGAAAGAGAAACACCTTGACGCGACTCAGCTGATGGCTCTTCAGCGGAACCCATTTAAGTATCTGCTCCCGTCGGGCCTCGGTAACACCAGGCTTTTCCGCCTCATACACCGCACCCAGCACCGCGAACGCAACCGTTGCACCGATCGCAAGTATCGTCAAAAGTCCTTTGCGCCAGATACGTGCCACAAAAAGCATTAGCAACACCGCTGGCGCAAGCGTCAATGCCGTGCCAAGGTCTGGTTCAAGAAGAATGAGCCCTATTGGTACGGCAACAAGCAAGATTGCCAGAGCGAACCACTTGAAGCTTCGCCTGCCTTCGTCGCCAAACAACCGCGCAAGCATACAGATTATGCATAGCTTCGACACCTCGCTGGGCTGGAAGAACCACAACCATCTGCGACCACCATAGACCTTAGACCCAAACAAAAGCACCGCAACAAGCATGATGACCGCAACAATATATGCCGGCGTCGCAGCCCATTCAAGCAGCCGCCTATAGTCGGTAAACGCCAGCGCAAAATATACGGCAAGCCCAACAAATGCCGTCGCAAGGTTGGCCTTCCACATGCCGTGGAAGACAGTCTCGGCACGGGCGTTGCCGGCGGACCATATGGCAACGGTTCCGGTCGCGACGAGCGCAAGCATCGACACGAACATCAACCAGTTGAAATGGCGAAAACTACCTTGCATTGAAAATCCTCTTTAGGACCTCCGCAACCTTAGGCGCGGCCGTTCCTCCACCGGACTCTCCATCCTCCACGATCAACGACACCGCGATTCTAGGCGCATTCGCCGGAGCATATGCGACAAACCAGGTATTCTTGCGTCTGTTGGCGGCTGTGCCGTATTCTGCTGTTCCAGTCTTTCCGCAGACCTCCGTTTCCACGCCCTCGCCGCCTCGTTTTCCGCTACCCCCCGCAACGACCATCCTCATGCCTTCACGCACTACGTCCAAATGTCGCTTGGAGAAAGGCAAAGGGCGTTGCTGCGCAGGCTCTCCAGCCTTGAGGTGTGGCGTAACCAGATAGCCCGTCCCTATGGCTCCGACTACAACCGCCATCTGCAACGGACTTACAAGAAGCATGCCCTGGCCGATCGACATCTGCGCGAGGTCTCCCGGATACCACTTCTCGTTGTATGTCTTGCGCTTCCATGCATCATCAGGCACTATGCCCGACCTGTCATCGGCAAAATCAATGCCTGTCTTTGCGCCAAGGCCAAATGCATGAGCGGCATTAATGACGGCGTTGGTGCCGATGTCCATGCCAAGATTGCAGAAAAACGTGTTGCAGCTGACCTTCAACGCTTCCCTTATGGCTATTGGGCCGTGTCCCCAGTGACGAGCACAATGAAGCTTCAATCCGCCAAGCGCATACAGGCCGGAGCAGTCGTATTTGCTTTCGGAGGGATATCCCATCTGCAATCCCGCAAGGGCCGTAATCGGCTTGAATGTCGAACCTGGCGCATACGTCCCGCCTGAAGCCCTGTTCAGCAGCGGCTTAGACGCATCGTTGAGGTAGCGGGTGTATACTTCCTGGCTAAGAACGGGCACGAACTCGTTAGGATCGTATCCGGGTGCGCTTGCAAAGGCAAGCACCGATCCGTCACGGGGGTCCATGGCCACACACGCACCTCTTAGTCCAGCAAGCTGCGCCTCGGCGACACGCTGTATGTCGGCGTCTATGGTTAGCATGAGATCTGGACCCCGCCGGGCCTCCGAAACGAGCCGTTCGCGTTCGGTGAAGCCGCGCGCATCGACAAGAAGTTTCTTCTCTCCGGGCACTCCTCGCAGGAAGCCATTATAGTACAGTTCAAGTCCGCTACGTCCGCAAAGCTCGAACTCCCGGAAATTGAATCTCTCGTCACCCTCTTCCCCTCTTGCGCGGTCGCGGCCTACATAGCCGACCAGATGGCACGCAAGGGAACCGTTCGGATACGACCGTTCCTCCGTCTCCAATATTGAAAACCCGGGATATAGCCGCTCATGCTCGGAGAAGCGGGCAAGCTCGACTTCATTAAGATCGCGCCACGCGACAATGGGCATTGCCAAAGACTGGCGAACATGGCGGCGTATGGCGCGGTCTGTAAGCGGCGAAGCACGCCCTACGACAACCGCGACGTTCGATATGGCCCCTGAAATTGCAGCCTCCGTCGCTTCCCACGAACGCTTTCGAAAGGCAGAGGCGTTGCAAACTATGGAAAAAGAACGCCTGTTGTCGGCGAGAACGCGTCCGCGCCTGTCCAGTATTCTGCCGCGCGGACCGGCCGTCTGCACACGTCTTACCGATTGCCGGTTCTTCTCGTAGTTGTAGTCTGCGGCATCATCCACCTGAACAGCCTTTAGATGCACCGCCAGCACAATAAGGCCCAGCACAAAAACGGCCATCGTCGCCCAGCACGAAAGATCGCTTACTATCGACTCATCATGCTTCATCGACAGCAGCCCCCCTTTCAACCCATGCGAAAATCGCCCAAGCAATGACTGCCGACACCAACCCTAGAGGCAATGCTATCAGCAACCTGTTGAAAAGCACTCCATACGCTCCGCCGGTCCACACCCAAAGCCACCACTGGTAAAGCGGATATGCAAGCACAAGGGCGCCTCGCGGAAACTCACTCCAACGGGCAAGAGCGGCGACGGCAAGGAAAAAGCTGGAGCTTGTCGCAGGCGGCAGCCCTGAGAGCGCGTCCTCAATCGCTCCGGCGGCCACAGCAAACATCACCGTAGCCGAGGTATGCAAGCTCATGGCCATGAAGACCGAAGACGCCATCAGGAACGGGAAGCCCACTCCTGCGATCTTCGGCAGAAGCTCCTCTGCCGCACCGCCGATGCAAAGCGCCATGAGCGCAATCACAAGCTGGATCACTTCATTCTTCACTGCGTACAAACACTTCCTCCAGAGACTTGTAGTCTACTGACGGCAACACCTCACCTTCATAGGCAACGCCCTTTTCATCTCTGCGGACCTCCAGCAAAGTGCCGATCTCCAAACCTTTAGGGAAAACTCCTCCAAGCCCCGATGTCACCACACGCGAGTGCGCAACCGCCCGCTCGGCTCCTGTCAGGTGTCTCAAGACAAGAATCTCATCCGTGCCGCCTACAAGAATTCCCCTTGGTGGGGCTGGCGGCGCACCGGTGCCTCGCGTTGTCTCTATTTCGCAAGACGCTTTGATGTGCGGATCGGTAACTAGCGTCACAACAGACGTGTGCGGGCTTATGGCGGTAACCAGACCCACAAGACCCTCAGGCACGACCACCGCCGAGCCTTCCCGAATGCCATGCAACGCCCCACGGTCGATACGCAACGTCTTGCCGTTCCCAGCGGCAGCACCTCCAAACGAAATGACCTGCGCAGGCAACCATTCGACCTTCGTTCCCGGATTCAATGCGAGACCAGCCCTTAGTCTGGCATTTTCAGCCTCCAACCTGTCGAGTTCACTTCTAAGAACGGCAAGGGAGGCTATTTCGCGCTTCAATCGCATGTTCTCTACCGACGCTGCAGCGCCACGCCACGCTCCGGAAGCGACGGCCCACACCCGACGGAACAATGAGGTTTTAGCCCTTTCTACAGGATATACCGTCTCAACCGCAGCAGATCGGCTGAATACGAAAACAAGCGAAATCACCGCCGCCAAGGCGGCGATCACCAACGTACCTGTTGTTTTCGCTTTCACTATGGCAAACCCCTTCAGCTATGCCGGGATTTGCCGAAGCACTTATGACGCTTTTTTGTTCTTCGCGAGGAAGTCCAGCTCGTTCATCACGACGCCAGTGCCTTCCGCAACGGCCGAAAGCGGATCGTCCGCAACCGTCACGGGTAGCCCCGTCTGCACCGCTAGAAGCTTGTCGAGGCCCCTAAGCTGCGAACTACCGCCCGACAGCACCAAGCCTCTGTCCACAAGATCCGCCGCAAGTTCCGGTTCGCACTTGTCCAACGTGGCCCTCACTGCGTCCACTATCTGCGACACCGGTTCCTTCAGCGCATCCCTGATTTCCTCGGAGGTTATCGTCAAAGTCTTCGGCAACCCCGCCACAATATCCCTGCCCTTGATTTCGAGAGACTTCTCCTCTTCCATAGGATAGGCGCTCCCGATTTCAACCTTAATCATCTCCGCAGTCCTCTCGCCGATGGCGAGGTTGTAAACGCGCTTTATGTAGCTGATTATGCAATCGTCCATTGCATCGCCGCCGGCCTGACGGGCCGAATAGCTGTGGACGATGCCAGCGAGGGAGATGATCGCGACCTCGCATGTTCCGCCGCCGATATCGACGATCATCGATCCGGCAGGCTCGCTAACCGGCAGCCCAACGCCAATCGCCGCCGCCATCGGTTCCTCGATAAGGAACACATCGCCGGCGCCTGCCGCATGCGCGGCATCTTCCACAGCACGCTTTTCTACCTCGGTTATGCCGCTAGGAACAGCAATGACCATTCGAGGCTTCGCGTACTTCGAGTAGAATCGTCTCGGGCATACCTTTCTGATAAAATGCGAGAGCATCGCCTCGGTAATGTCGAAATCGGCGATCACGCCACTCTTCATCGGCCTGATGGCCACTATGTTGCCAGGCGTGCGGCCAAGCATGCGCTTTGCCTCCTCGCCAACGGCCATGACGCGCTTCGACCCCGCTTGTATCGCCACGACAGACGGCTCGCGCAGCACTATACCGCGATCCTTGGCATAGACGAGCGAATTCGCCGTACCCAGATCGATACCGATGTCAGTTGAAAAAAGCGACTTAAGTTTACCGAACATTGAGTTCTCTTTCATTTTCAGATTGTTGTATATATTTTAGCGAAAATTCGCCTCGCAGTCAATACGACACACAACAAGAAAATAAATCGCTATTTACAACAGTAAACACAAGTTTTGTAAGCGATTAAGTTTACAAAATGGCGAAGACTTCTGTTGCTAGTCAAGGATAGCTACTCTTCGCCAATCCTAATCCCATTAGTATGAGACCTTCGTTCGCATAGAACCGGAAGGTCTGGTCCCATGCAAGGCGTCAAAAAAAAAGGAAACACTGCCATGGCAAAACGTATTACACTGGACACAAGAAAATGTATCGCCCATGACATAGGCTACGGGCGCACATTCGCTGAGATAATCAGGAAACTCCACCGCACCGAATCCACAATAGCAACCGAGGTCAAGAACCTAATGATATGGAGCAACAAGGCCTACAGATGCACGAACGCCGTATGCACAAGTTTAGAGGTCTGCTCGCATATCTACCGCACTCCATCTGAAGATACAGAGAAAGTACTTCGAGATGTGAGAGAACTTCCGCCGAAGGCCATGCATCGACCTCGTATACGCCCCATTATGTCTGCAACAGCGGCACTCTACAAAATTCATGCCTGCCAATTCACTATGGCACTTCCTACCTCGTTCATGCTTGCATTCCTCAGCAATGCGAAGATCTCGTAGATCACTATGCGCATCCTCAACATGCTTCAGAAAATGGCAGGGCTGGATTTCTCTAACCTGAAGATAGTCGAGTTCTTCCTACCTGACCCGAAGCAAAACCCGACGAAGCTCGAACGCCGCGCCTAGATGTCCTTGTGTGACCCATACTGCTCGCCCAAGAAGATGCACGTCGAGAACAAGCGCCTTCTGCTGAGGCACGCAATGTCCAAGAGCACCTCATTCAACATACTAAGGCAGGAGCAGGAGGACAGGATGCGGTCGCACGTCAGCAGCTACCCAAAGCCGTCGCTGGGCGGAAAGGCACCCCACGACGCATTCGTAAATGCGTTGAGATTATTTTTCCCTACACCTATCCTATAGGCTTTAAATGCGTCATTTAGCTTTTGGAGCGACCATACATTGCGCCTTGCCGACAGTATGCTTGATTGTGTATAACAGCCTATTCTCGCGCAGCTGCTTAACTCCGCGCCAAAGCATTCGCGCTGGCCATGTAACGAACATTCCAACGCGGTACGCTTTAGAATGTTTAAGTGCGCAAACCTCCCGTTCAAGACGCGCTCTCCGCTCTCTTTACAGCAAGGTCCGCATTACTTGAATCGCGAAGAGAGCGTAAGCGCTTAGAAACCTGAACATCCGCAAAAATCTCCGCGAGGCTGTTCATATCATTCGCGGCGGCAGCGACGCTCGATACGCGCTTGAATGAAGCGTGAAAAGTCCTTATGCCAACTTCGTCGCCCTTCAAATTCAGCTCCGGGAACTTTTCTGCACAATATTGCGCAATAGCCCTGAAGCTTGAAAAGCGCCGAACCATATGCAGGCAGTATGCGATGTTGACGAGATGGGAGACATCTGCGGCGCATCTGAACCTGTCCATCAGTCGACGCCGCGACAGGGAACCTCGGAAGATACGATCTGCTTCCGCGAAAATCAGCGGCGTATCGTCTTTGGTCGATTCCAGTGAAGTCGCTACACCCATGCGATGGTTGATTGTCGGCACAAGCATCACGCCGATGCGGCGGGCAAGCGACAATGACATCTAGACAAATGGCAAATCCTCGGTTCTCTTCAGCGGGGGGAACCTGAGCTTTTTCGCGCCAAGAAATCCACGCCGGAAAAATTTCGCCCACGGCGCCCCTTGAGCTACGATATAGAGACTTGCGCCTAGGGCATCCGGCTCGAATACGCTCGCATTGGGGAGCAGTTCGCGCACGAAACCGGTTTCGCGGAGCGTCACGTTGCCGTTTTCGGCCATGCTCGATGAGTCAGTGAGCAGAATGTCGAGGCCGTCGGCCTTGGCCTGCTTATACGCCTGCTGGAGCGCCGCGCCGGACGCAATAGTGTCGTCAGCATCGAGGAAGCAGACGTATTCGCCTTTTGCCGCATCAAGCCCAACATTGCGAGCAACGCCAGGACCCTGATTCGACTGATGCAGCACCTGGAGACGGGAATCGCGACTTTTCCAAAATTCCAGTATTGCGGTGGAATCGTCGGTAGAGCCGTCATCGATACATATCAACTCAATCTCGGACAAGTCCTTCTGCATGAGAACGCTAGCGAGCGCTTCCGAAAGATAGCGTTCCGCATTATAGACCGGCATAATGACTGATAACTTCGGCGTGCCGGCAATAGGCGAAACGAGCGCGTCACCCCAAACCTGCGCCCAAAGCCGGGATATATCGGATGCATCCACATACCGCCACGAATACCTCAAGGAGCTCCGCTCACGCGACAACCTGGTCAACAGGGAATTCAATCCTGCCGCCCCGAACATGATCTGGGTTTCGGATGTCACGGAAATCTGGCACAAAGACAAGAAGCTCTACATCTGCGTCGCCATCGACCTATTTTCCAGGAAGGTCGTCAGCTGGCGGATCGGCCAGTTCAACAGCACCAGACTGACGCTCGGCGCGTTCTTGCACGCCTTCACCCAAAGAGGCAATCCAGAGGCGCTGACTTTCCACACGGACCGAGGGGCAAACTACACCTCCTTCTGCTTCTCAAGGCGGATTCAGCAACTTCAGGTCAGACGATCATTCTCCAAAGCCCACAACCCCTACGACAACTCAATCTGTGAAGCGTTCTTCAATTCCATGAAGGCCGAAGAGCTTTACCGAAGACGCTACAGATCGGTACACGAGTTCAGAAATTCCGTGGCCGCATACATCGCCGAATACAACGCCAAAAGACCCCATGCGGCAAACAACTACCTCACGCCAGATGAGAAGGAAAGTCGCTGGTCTGGGGCCAAGACGGACGAGGCGGTTCGATCCCGCCCTGAAAATCAGGGGATAAATTCCGAAACGGAGCCTCCCGCACAAAAATCCAACGCCGAAAATTCGGTGGCAAACCCCTGAAAAAACAATGTCCGCGCATCATCTGCACGGACTGCCCGGTTCGATTTTGCCGAGCCGTACATTTGGTGGCCAAGGCCGGGATCGAACCGGCGACACGCGGATTTTCAGTCCGCTGCTCTACCAACTGAGCTACCTAGCCACTGTCTTTCGGTTTAATGGTAGGGGCGCAGGGATTCGAACCCTGGACCCAGTGATTAAGAGTCACTTGCTCTACCAGCT